>JAJEAX010000412.1 GCA_022822565.1 Candidatus Latescibacterota bacterium | reverse complement strand
ATCGACTTCGAATTTGGTCGATCTTTTGCGCCTTAACCCTTCGGGGCGTTCCCCGTCGAGGTAAATGCAGAAGGAGGGGCATACGCGCTCACAGAGTTTGCAGTCGATGCAGTCGTGCGAGCCGATGTCTTCTTTTTCGATGAGGATGATGACATTGCGGAACGCTTCCGACATCTCGATTTTTTCCATTGGATATTGCGAGGTGACGGGCGGTTTGCGAAAGTTGTCCAGTGTGACTTTCATGCCGGTCAGGAGCGTTTTGGTGCCGTCGAGGATTTCTTTTATGAGTGTCATGGGATTTTCCTGAAAGGTTTATACGATTTTTAAGACCAGTGTTGTGATCAGCAGGTTGATGAGCGATAGGGGGACGAGTACCACCCATGCGAATTTCATGAGCTGGTCAAAGCGGAGCCGCGGAAACGTCCAGCGGAACCACATCATGAGGACGATGAGTGCATAGACTTTGATGAAGAACCATACGGCGTCTGGCAGGAAAGGTCCATGCCATCCTCCCAGGAAGAGCACGGTTGCCAGTGCACAGGCAAAGATCATGTTGGAGTATTCGGCAAAGAAAAACAGGCCAAAGCGCATGCCGGAATATTCGGTGTGGAACCCGGCGACGAGTTCGGATTCCGCTTCGGGGATGTCGAAGGGCGCGCGATTGGTTTCGGCTGTGGCTGAGATGATAAAGATGATCAGGGCAATGGGTTGTACCAGTATAAAGGGATAGGTTTCCTGCGCGAGGGTGATGTCGTAGAGCGACATGGTGCGGGTTATCATGACGATGGGGATGACCGATAGGATGAGGGGGATTTCGTAGGAGATATTTTGCGCGACTGAGCGCACCGCACCGAGCAGGGCGTATTTGTTATTGGATCCCCAGCCTGCTAAGAATATGCCGATTACGTTGATGCCGCTGATGGCGAGGATCAGGACAATGGCGATGTTGAAGTCGTGAAAGATGTACGTGCTCGTAATGGGAAAGAGGGACGAAAGCGCGACGACGGGTGCAAAGACCAGGATGGGGGCAATGACATAGAGCAGTTTGTTGGCGTGTTCGGGTGTGAGGAGTTCTTTGCTGAGCAATTTGCCCATGTCAAAAATTTGTTGCATCAGGCCAAAGGGTCCGCGCTGCGGGCCAATGCGGCGCTGTATGCGTGCGCTGAGTTTGCGTTCGAGCCAGATTAACATGATGGCATTAACGCTCAAATAGGCCATGATGACGGCTATGGTCACACCGAGCGCGAGATAGGGGTTTTCGAATAGTTGGATGATGTCTGTTTTCATAGTTTTTCGTTATCTGTCTATTTCGGGAACGACAATGTCGATGCTGCCGAGGATTGCCACGGCATCGGCGAGCATGGTGCCTGCCATGACGGCGGGCATGGCCGAGATATGTGAGAACGATGGGGTTCGCAATTTGAGGCGAAAGGGGATGTCGCTTCCGTCGCTTGCGATGTACATGCCGAAATTGCCTCGAGGTGATTCGACGCAGAAGTAATAGTCGCCTTCGGGCGGGCGGATGCGTTTGGGCACCCGGGCTGCGAGAAAGAGGCCGTCGGGCATGTCGCTTACGGCTTGTTCGATGATGCGGATGCTCTGGCGCATTTCTTCCACGCGAACGAGTGTGCGGGCAAAGCAGTCGCCTTCTGTTTGCGTGGGTACGTCAAAGTCAAAGCGGTCGTAGATGCCGTAGGGTTCGTCTTTACGGACGTCGTGAACATGGCCCATGGCGCGCAGACAGGGACCTGTTATGGCGTATTTTTGAGCGAGGTCGGGTGCGAAGATACCCACGCCAATGGTGCGTTCGCGGAAGATGACGTTGCCTATGACGAGTTTTTCGTATTCTTTTAATCGCTCGACAAAGTAGGTGCAAAAGTTGGAGACATTATCGAGAAATACATCGTCGATGTCGAGGATTACGCCGCCAAATCGCGCGTAACAATACGTGAGGCGCGATCCGGTGATGCGGTCGAGGATGTCGAGAATTTTTTCGCGGTCGTCAAAGGCATAGAGAAATGGGGTAAATGCGCCCAGGTCCATCAAAAAAGTGCCCAGCCAGAGCAGGTGGCTGGAGATGCGGTTGAGTTCATTGCAGATGATGCGGATGTATTCGGCGCGTTCTGGCACTTCGATATTCATTGCGCGCTCTACGGCTTGACAATAGCCTATGTTGTAGATCATGCCGCCGAGATAATCCACGCGGCTCGGGTTGGGCAAGAACTGGATATAGTCGCGGTTTTCGGCCATTTTTTCGTGTGCGCGATGCCCGTATCCGATAATGGGTTCTGCCGAAATTATGCGTTCGCCATCCAGGTGCAATTTGATCCGCATGACGCCGTGTGTAGAGGGATGCTGAGGCCCCATGTTGAGATAATAGGTATCTCGACTTTTCGGGTCTTGTTCGACCTCATATCGGCTGTTCATTAAGCACCTTTCATCTGCGTGTATTTGCGAATACTTTTAATTATCTGTGCATATCTGCGTACATCTGCGGATAAAGCCTTACGCGTCGTCCTCGCTGCGATAGGGATTGGGGGGATCGACAAAGTCTTTGAGCAGGGGATGACCAAAATAATCTTCTTCCATCAAGATGCGTTTCAAATCGGGATGGCCGTCAAAGCTGACGCCATACATGTCGAAAATTTCGCGTTCGTACCAGTCGGCGGCGGGAAAGGTTGCGGCAATACTGGGTGCTGTTGCATCGGGGGCTATGTCGGCGAGGATGACATGCCGTTGGGGCGTGCCGTATTGGTTAAACTGATAAATCAGGCGAAAAGCATTGTCGTTTTCACGCCGATCCTGACAGGTTATCATTTCGAGGTGAAAATTTTCGGATAGGAATGCATCTGCGATCTGGGGGAGGGTGTCGGCTGAAGCGGTGTATTGTATATGAAAGCCACGCGCGTCGTATTGGACCTCGGTCGCGTCGGGGACGAGTAAAGAGAGTTTGTCGGCGATCATTTCTTGAATTTCTTTCCGGCTCGGATTTTTTCTTCGAGTTTGAAGAGTGCGGCGAAGAGCGCTTCGGGGCGCGGGGGACAACCCGGTACGTACACATCAACTGGTACAATTTTGTCTGCACCTTCTACTATGGCATATTGCCCGGGATATTTAAAGGGGCCGCCATCAATGGTGCATCCCCCCATGGCTATGGCCCATTTTGGCGATGGCATCTGGTCCCAGAGCGTTTTGATGGGTGTCGCCATTTTGCGGGAGATTGTGCCTGCGAGAATCATGACATCGGCTTGTCGCGCGCTGGGACGAAAGACGCCCGCGCCAATGCGGTCGAGGTCAAAGCGCGCTGCGCCTGCGGCCATCATTTCGATGGCGCAGCAGGCCAGACCAAATGTGAGGGGCCACAGGGATCGAGACCGCGCGTGATTGAGCAGGTTTTCCAGCAGGTCCATGTGTACTAATGGGCCGACCTCTTCGCGTAGTTCTTCGATGTCTTTGGGGTCGTTTGCTACGAGAGGGAGCTCTATTTGTGCCATTATCGACTTCTCCAGTGTAAGACGCCTTTGCTCCAGGCGTACACGATGGCGAGAAAAAGAATGCCGACGAAGATCGTGAGTTCGATGAAGTCGCGCCAGACGTAGGTGCCCGAATTGTATATTACGGCGATGGGTAGAATATACAGTACATCGACTTCAAACGCGACAAAGATGAGTGCAAACAGATAATAGGCAATGTCGAAGCGCACCCATGCACTGCCAATTGTGTCCATGCCGCATTCGTAGGTTTCGCGGCTTTTGCGTCCGCGCGCGCGCGGGGAGATGATGAGGGGCAGTACGACGGGAATTGCACCGAGGACAATCCCCGAGAGGAGCAGGGCGCCGAGAAAGCCGTATTGAGAAAACCAGTCCATTGTATGCTCCTATCTGATCAATCTGCTGCCTGACCATGGCTGCCATCCGTTTTCCATAGTGCTTGCAGGACTCGCGATGGCGACATGGGTAACTCGTTTAACCGAATGCCAACGGCGCGGTAAATCGCATTGGCAACCGCGGCTGGTGGTGGGACAATGGGCACTTCGCCCACACCGCGCACGCCGTAGGGATGGCCCGGGTTGGGTACTTCCACTATGACGGTCTCAATCATTGGCATGTCGAGTGTTGTGGGCATCCGATAATCCAGGAAAGAGGCGTTGACCATTACCCCCTGGTCGTTGTACACAAATTCCTCGCTCAATGCCCATCCGATTCCCTGTACCACGCCGCCCTGCATCTGTCCTTCTACATAGCCGGGATAAATGGCTTTGCCGGCGTCCTGAACAATGGTCGCCCGCAAGATATCCACTTTGCCCGTGTCTGGATCGACTTCGACATCTACGATTAATAGTGCGAATGCCGGGCCGGCTTGCTTGCCGCTTATGGCAGCGCGTCCTACGACCGGACCGCCCGCGCGGTTGACTCTGCCGGCGAGTTCTTTGAATGTCATCGATTTGGATGCGTCCGATTTGGATCGGAAAGAGCCGTCTTCAAAGACGATGTCGTCTTTTGATATTTCCCATAATGTCGCCGCTCGTTCGATCATTTGTCGCTTTACATCTTGAGCCGCTTCATAGCTGGCCCAGCCGGTTGCAAATGTCACGCGGCTTCCGCCCGTCCCATCTGTTTGTCCGATGGTGTCGGTGTCTGTCACATTGGGTTTGATGTCTTCGATGGGGAGATTCAGGACTTCGGCAAATTGCATGGCAACTGAGGTGCGCGTTCCTCCAATATCGGCTGAGCCTTCGACGAGTGCTACTGTGCCGTCCGGGTTTACGCTGGCGACCACTGTTGATGTGCCTCCGCCGTTGAACCAGAATCCAGCGGCGACGCCGCGTCCCCGATTCGGTCCTTCGAGAGGCGCGCTGTAGTGTGGATGCGCCAGGGCCGCTTTGACGACTTCTTCCTGACCAATGCGCAAGAAGACCGGTCCGTCTGCTCGTCGGGTGCCTTCTTTGGAGGCGTTTTTCAGTCGGAATTCGAGCGGGTCTATTCCGATCTGTTCACATATTTCATCTATTACTGTTTCAGAGGCAAATGCCGCATTGGTTGCGCCCGGTGCGCGGTAGGCGGAAGATTGGGGTTTGTTCACGACGACATCGTAGCCATCGATGAGGGAGTTTGGAATGCTGTAGGGCGAGAAGATACATCCCGCACCTGCGCCTACGGCAGAGCCGGGATAGGCTCCGGCTTCATATGCCATGTAGGCTTGTGCCGCTGTTAGCATGCCGTCCCGCGTTGCGCCCATTTTGACTTTGATGTAGGATGCGGGCGTTGGTCCAGTGGCTTTTAATACTTCTGTGCGGGACATGACCATTTTTACGGGTTTGCCGGTTTTTTGCGCGAGCAGGGCTGCGGTCGGTTCTTCATAGACGCGGAATTTTCCGCCAAATCCGCCGCCGATTTCCTGCGGGATCACGCGGACGTCACCTACTTCGAGGCCGAGTACATCGGCGACCTGTCCGCGCACTTCAAATGGTCCCTGGGTGCTGCACCAGATCGTGAGCTTTCCGTTTTCGGCCCAGTGTGCGGTTACGTTGTGTGGTTCGATGTATCCCTGGTGTACTGTTCCGGTCGCAAATTCTCGCTCTATGACTACTTCTGCTTCTTCAAATCCCTTTTCTATATCGCCCTGTTTGTGCTGGAAGTGATTTGCGATGTTGCTGGCCTGATCCGTTTCTTCGCCGAGTGATTTCATTTTTAAGTCGTCGTGCAATAACGGGGCATCGTTTTCCATTGCGCGGCGCACTTCGAGTACGGGTTCGAGTATTTCGTATTCTACTTCGATCAGGTTTAACGCTTCTTCTGCGATGTGTGCAGAGGTGGCTGCTATGGCTGCTATGGCGTGCCCGTCGTAGAGGACTTTGTCTCCGGCGAGGACATTGGCGATTAAGAACCGCAGATCGACGGATCCCTCACCGAGGTCGGATACTTTGTCTTCGTAATTTTGTACGAGGTCTTTTCCCAGTACGACGGCTTTTACGCCGGGTAGTGCTTCTGCTTTGCTGGTGTCGATGGATTTGATCCGCGCATGCCCATGCGGGCTTCGCAGCGTTTTGCCGTATAGCGATCCGGTCAGATAAAAGTCTGGACCATATACCGCGCGACCCGTCACTTTGTCCGTTCCATCGTGCCGTATTGGTCGCGTGCCCACTACTTTGTAATTTTCTATTCCCAAATAGTCTTCTTTTTTTGTCGCCATAGCGTGGTCCTCGTCGGGAGAGGTGAATTTCAGGTTGTGTGATTATTATATATATGTCATGTGTGACTTTAGAATAACGGTGAAAAAAACAAGCAATCAGTGGTCAGCAGTCAGCAAAACAAGGATTTTAGAGCCGTCATTGCGGCAGGATGTTAGCCGCAATCCAGTGGTTTTGACTTTCTTGTCTCTGTTTGTCGGCATTATTCTGTGACCATTTTGAAGTCACACATCGCGTTAAAAAATGAAAAGGATAGCCGATTGGACACGCGACAGAGCGGCGGTTTGAAAATATCCGATTGATTTTTCATAACAAATTCGTTTCTTTGTTCAAGAATTTAGTTTTTGTGTACGGGCACACTGGCCAAGGAATAGGTATGTTATTTCACAGGTTGAAATTTTCGGGAATTTTGTCCTTTGGTCCGCAGGGGATTGATTTGCCGATGGGACCATTGAACGTCCTGATCGGTCCGAACGGTTCGGGCAAGTCCAACTTTCTGGAGGCGATTTCGTTGTTCCGCGCCGCACCGCGCGGTATCGAGGAACCTATCTCGCGCCTGGGCGGTATCCGTGAGTGGTTGTGGAAGGGGCCAGAGGCGTCGCATTCGATTACTCTGGAGGCCATGGTTAATTATTCGATGGGCGACATGCTGCGGCATTTGTTGACTCTCACCGAGCATGTTGGGCATCCTGTGATAGCTAATGAACAAGTCGAACCCACGGAAGTGCATTCCAAAGATAGCTATGGGCAGTCCTACTATCGTCCCTCTCAAGACGAGCAAGAGTCATTAGCGATGGCGTATACTAAAGCACTGACACTGTTGGAACCAGAGAAGCTCAAGGTCAAGCGCCGACCAGGTGTTGTCGAGTTTCCGCTCGCATTCCAACCGACTGAGTCCCTGCTTTCTCACTCTGCCACTATAGAAAATTATGCACTTTGGTATCTAAATCGACAATACAAGCGTATTCGCCTCTATCGAAACTGGTCGTTCGGACCTGGCGCAAATTTTCGCCAACCTTGCAACGCACACGCTCATAGCGATTTCCTGGATGAGGGTGCTGAGAATCTGCCGCTCGTGCTATCCCAACTGCGTGGTCCCCACAAAAGGCGGCTACTGAATGCATTGGGTAAGCTATTCGATGGCATAGTCGATGTGAATTGTCCTGTAACGAGCGGTACGGTCTCGTTATTTCTCGAAGAAGAAGGCGACCGCTCAATTCCTGCCACCCGCCTCTCGGATGGAACACTGCGTTACTTGAGTTTGTTGGCGGTTTTATTGCATCCCGAGCCACCGTCTCTAATCTGTATTGAGGAACCAGAATTGGGGCTACACCCTGATTTGCTGCCCACGTTGAGTGACTTGTTGTGTGAAGCATCAAAGCACAGTCAAGTGATCGTTACGACTCATTCCGATGTGCTTGTGGATACGTTGACTGATAAGCCGGAGAGCGTCGTAGTCTGCGAGAAACACGATGCGCAGACGGAAATGCGCCGTCTCGATAAGAAAGATTTGTCAAAGTGGTTAGAAAAATACAGACTTGGCGATCTTTGGACTTCAGGCGAGTTGGGCGGAAATCGATGGTGACGGCGACGCTATATATTGAAGGTGGCGGAGAAGGTAGAGAACTCGGTGCGCGTTTCCGTGAGGGCTGGAACGAATTTTTCGAATCCGCGGGTGTTGGCAGCAGGACAAAGATAGTACGAGGAGGCACACGCCGACAGACCTTTGACCGATTTGCCACAGCCGTTGAGGTAGGTCGTCCCGGCACGGTCTCTCTTTTGCTTGTCGATAGTGAGGATCGGGTTGATCGGAGGCACTCGGTCTGGCAGCATTTGCACGCTCGCGATGGTTGGCATAAGCCTCCCGGCGCAGGCGACGATCAGGCATTTCTGATGGTTCAGATTATGGAGACCTGGTTCTTAGCTGATCGTGTTGCGTTGCGAAAGTACTTTGGCACGAGGTTTAGGCAGAACGTACTCAAGCAATGGTCCAACTTAGAGAGTGTGCCCAAATCAACAGTCGATGATGTACTTAGACGAGCCACCGCCTCCTGCTCCAAACGCTATTCCAAGGGCAAGGTCTCATTCGATTTGCTGGCGCAAATTGACCCTGCCCTTGTCGAAGCAGCATGTCCACATGCCGAGGTACTTCTAAATCGGTTGAGAAATCTGTGATGGGCTGGGCGACATAGATGTTCCTATAGTTTCTAGGGTAGGCTAGCAGTTTAAGGCCATAATTTTAGTTAGTTTTCGCCAACCGACCCCCAACCGGCTTTTGCCGGTTTTTTGCGCTCTATTGTTTTCTTGACTTCTATTTTTGAGTGATTTATGCATGCCTTGTCGGATATTGAGGATTTGAGATTTTAACGGAGGTTGCTATGACCATTCAGGAGCAGTTGCACTACGAGCAGGTGAATGACGAGTCGCTGAGTTTTCTCAAAGCGATTGGCGTTGACTATCTGACGATCAATCCGTCGATGGATATGCGCGATGGCAAAGACCGCCGCGCGTACTGGGAAGATATGCGAGATAAAGCCGCGGATCACGGCCTGATTTTGCGGAATGCCGCCAGCTATGGTTGGGATGAATTTACTCTGGGTTTGGAAGATCGGGATGAAAAAATAGATGCCTGGTGTATGTTTATCCGCAATTTGGGAGAAGCGGGCATACCTACTTTGGGATACAATTTTAAGCCGATTGGCAATTTTCGAACGGAGTCGGCGACGGGGCGCGGCGGCGTCAAATACAGCACGTTTGATTACGACGAATGGGCGCGCGAGCGCGTGTATGTGCCCGAGAAAGCTATCTCAGAAGCTGGCATGTGGGAAAATATCGAATACTTTTTGAAGCGCGTGATACCCGTGGCCGAAGAATACGGCGTGAGGATGGCATTGCATCCGGATGATCCGCCCATTCCCGAACCGATGGGCGGGGCCGCTCGCATTGTATCTACATTGGAGCAATATCATCGCATCTTTGACCTTGCCCCCAGTTCGTGCAATGCCATGCTATTTTGTCAGGGATGCGTGGCTGAAATGGGCGAAGATGTTTGCGAAGCGATCCGCGATATTGGCGGTCGGGACAAAATTGTGTACGTGCATTTTCGAGATATTCAGGGTACGCCGAGAAGTTTTCGAGAGGTGTTTATCGATGAGGGGCAAAACGATATGCACAAGGCGATGCAAACCTACAAGGGAGTGGGATTTAATGGTCCGTTTATGATGGACCACACGCCCAGGTTCTGGCAATCGGGTACCGAGTGGGCAGGGCGCGCGTTTGCCGTGGGGTACATGCGTGCGTTGATTCAGGCGGTTTATTGAAAAAGGAGAACAATATGGAAAAGAATACGGCGAGTTCTCAGAAGGTCGTCAAGGTTGCCATGATCGGTGCGGGGGGGCGGTCGCGCAGTGTACACTATCCCTCGCTGAACGATATGGACGATGTCAAAATGGTGGCTGTATGTGAGTTAAATGAAGTGCGTATGATCGAGGTGGCGGGGGAATACGATATTCCAGCGCGATACACCAATTATGTGACGATGATCGAACGGGAAAAACCCGATGTGGTTTATGCGATTATGCCACCGCATCACATATACGATGTGGCGGCGAATATTATGGAGATGGGCGTTAATATTATCATCGAAAAACCGCCTTCAGTAACGACCGAACAGGCCAAACAGATGGCGTTGTTGGCAAAAAAGAACAATGTGGTTACGGGCGTGACATTCCAGAGGCGGTTTGCGCCAGTGATCCGCACGGGAAAAGAAATATGCGAGAAAAATGGGCCAGTGCACAGCGCGGCGTCGTATTTTTATAAAAACGAAGTGGGTGGGCAACCCATTTACAAGGGTGCGATGGAAAAATTGACCTGCGATGGTATTCACGCGGTGGATACGCTGCGATATTTGTGTGGTGGAGAAGTAGAAGCCGTGGCGAGCGATGTGCGGCGATTGGACGCTACGTTTAGAAATATGCACACTGCGCTGGTGAAGTTTTCGTCTGGCGCGACAGGTGTGCTACAAAATTGTTACATGATGGGACGTCGGATGTTCACGGTGGAGGTGCATTCGACGGGTATTTCGATGTTTGGCGATCCCGAAGAAGGCGGGCAGGTATTTGCCGATGGCAAAGTAGAACCCGCGCGTGTGCTCGATCCCTGGACGCTGAGTGAAAGCGAGAAGCCGCATGTCGCTTTTGGAGCTTATGCCATTAATCGCCATTTTATCGATTGCGTAAAAACGGGTCAACAACCCGAAACAAATTTTGAAGACGCGGCAAAATCTATGGAATTGGTCGATGCGATTTACGATTCGCAAATCTGAAAATCATCCACAGATGGACGCAGATGAAAGGCGGGAGGTAAAGAGGGACTGGGAATTGGGCGAGGTGAACTGACCACTGACTACTGTTACAACAGATGTCCATTTCCGCGCGTTCGGCGTTTTACTTCGCGCAGAGTGACGAGTGACTTTTCGAGTGCATTGGACACGGTTTCGAGGCGTTCGTTGGGTGAGGTATTTTCCAGAAGTGCTTGCTGCTCGTCGAGGGATAAGGCGAGATTTGCTGCGAGGATGTATGAGAGTGCGCCGAGTTCCATGGCGGGTATTGGGGGCGATATCCAGCCAGATGAGAGCTTCAGGGCTTCGGTATAGAGTTTTTTGGCGCGGTTCCCCAAAGCGATGTCAAAGGCTTCGTCATCGTCTTCTACGTCTTCCACAAAGCCCGATATATACGGATGGATATCGTATTGCTGAATAACGCGAAAGCGTCGCGTCCCTTCAATCATGATGTTCATTCGGCCATCGGGAAATCGATTGAGCAGGCCGACAACACGCGCCGCGCATCCGATGTCGCTAAAATCATCGTCCGTACCCCATACAAGACCAAATTCGGTATCGTTGTCAAGACACTCACCGATCATTTGCTTGTATCGCTCTTCGAAGATGTGCAAGGGAACACGCCGATGTGGCAGCAGCACCAGGTCGAGGGGAAAGAGGGGCAGTTCCATTGGGTCAGGAGGCGGGTTTTTGATCGCTGTTTACGAGAATATCGAGCAGTTTTTGGGTGGCGATTGACAAACTGCGCCCTTTTCGAAAGAGGATGCCCAATGGACGCTCAAAATCGCGATCTACAAAGTGAAGATATGCAAGGGTTTTGCGAGCGAGTTCTTGCTCAATGGAATTGAGTGGCAAAATAGAGATGCCAATATCGACTTCTACGGCGTGTTTAATGGGGGCTATGTGGTCGAGTTCCATGACGATATCGGGGCGTATTTTGTATTTTTTTAAGAACTGATCAACGGCACGCCGAGTTGGGGTTTCGGGGGTAAAGAGAACCAGCGGAAATTTGTTGAGTTCTTGTGGCAAGAATGCGTTGCGAGAGGCCAATTCATGATCGGGGTGCATGGCCACGACCATCTTGTCTTGTGTAAAAGGCATTACATCTACATTGCGCTGGGTGCGGGGATATGGCACAATGCCCAAATCGACTTCGCCATTGGCAACATCGTCATAAATTTTATTTACCTGATCGTATTGGAGACGAAAATTAACCCGGGGATAGGCTTTGAGATAGGTTTTGAGAAAGGGCGTGAGTTCGAGCATACCCACGCTGTAAATAGATGCCAGACGAACAGTTCCCGAAACCACCCCACCCAGAGCCTGAATGCGGTGTTCCATTTCTTCGTAGCGCCGGACAATGTCTCGGGCATAGGTGTAAAAAATTTCGCCTTCTGCAGTGAGTGACAGACGTCTTTTTTCAACGCGTTCGATGAGTTGTTTTCCCTGGCGTTTTTCAATGCTCTTGAGTTGCTGGCTTACCGCGGATTGAGTAACGGAATTAAGGACAGCTGTTTTGGAAAAACTCTGCGTTTCAATCAGGTCACAGAAGACTTTCAGGCTCGTAATCAGCAAGGGGCTTTCTCCACTGTTAAAATTATAAGGGGATATGAAATTGCGAGAGGGTGCAAATTAGGACGGCAAATCTATAAGAAAATTGAAACTATGTCAATAGAAAAACTGGATTTGAGAAATAGTGCCCATTTTGAACAGCGTAAAAAAAAATCGGGGTACGATTTTGGTAAGGCCGATTTGCCAAAACGCCAATTTTGGATTTGCTCTTGTAAAAAACGCCAGAACACCTTATACTTCAATTTGTTATCGCTATATGGAGATCACTTATGAACTGGTTTAACAAGCTCAAATCTGGCATTCGGACGCTTGTGCGAAAGCGTATGCCCGAAAATATTTGGGTTAAGTGCGAGCGATGTGAGCAAATAGTTTACCGAAAGAAACTCGAGCAAAATACAGGTATTTGTCCGCATTGCAAACATCACTTTCGCATATCCAGTGCCGATTATATCGCCGCTGTGCTCGATGCAGATTCATTTGAAGAAATAGGCCGGGAAGTCAAATCGGCCGATCCCCTCGCATTTGTCGATCTACAGCCCTATCCCGATCGGATCAAGGAATATCGCAAACGCACCAATATGGATGCCGCTGTACTGGCAGGTGTGGGGAAAATCGATGATGTGCCTGTGGGTATTGCCGTGCATGAATTTGGTTTTATGGGGGGGTCGCTCGGTTCGGCTGAAGGCGAGCGAATTTGTCGGGTGATTGATCGATGCATGCGCGATCAATTGCCGCTGATTATTGTGTGCCGGTCTGGCGGTGCGCGCATGCAAGAGAGCATTTTTTCGCTGATGCAAATGGCGAAAGTCAATGCCAGGTTATCCCAATTTGCAGATGCGGGACTGCTGTTTATTTCTGTTCTTATAGATCCCACAACAGCCGGTGTAAACGCCAGTTATGCGTCAATTGGCGATATCAATATCGCCGAGCCAAATGCGCTGATTGGGTTTACGGGATCGCGTATTACAGGGTCTTCTGTGAGTGCCTCCGAGATGGAAGCTCTGAGGCAAGCACAGCGCGCGGAGCAAGTGCTCGAACACGGTTTTGTCGATATGATTGTTTCTCGAGATAAAATGAGAGCTACGCTGTCTCAGTTGATTGAGATGTTGAATAAAAATCCCCCCGAGGTTACTTCATGAAGATTCTCGTTTTACAAGGTCCCAATATTAACATGTTGGGACGGCGCAAAGCCGAGCACTACGGTACTGTGACAATGGATGAGGTTCACGCATATCTCGAACAAAAAGCGGATGAACTGGATTGCGAGATTGCGTGTTTTCAGTCTAATTACGAGGGGGCACTCGTTGAAAAAGTGCAGGAGATGCGCGATTCTGTAGATGGTGTTCTTATGAATCCCGCAGGGCTGACCACAACGAGCGTATCGCTGCGGGACGCACTCGAAGACGCGGGTTTACCACTGGTCGAAATTCATCTGTCCAATATCCACGCGCGAGAAGCATGGCGGCGGCATTCTCTGTTTTCTGAAATTGCAGTGGGCATTATTGCCGGATTCAGGTGGCGAGGCTATGTGTCGGCGCTTGAGATGCTGGTTGGCATGTTGCGAGAAGTATCCGCAGATGAACGCAGGCATGTCCCTGCGGGTGTAAGCAGGGATGAACGCAGATGAATGCAGGCATGTCCCTGCGGGTGTAAGCAGGGATGAATGCAGACCTGTCTGCCCTACCGTGTGTAGGGGCGAAAAATTTTTCGCACGCCAATTCCATGTAGGGGCGAGGCATGCCTCGCCCGTTTTTTAAGATACAAGAAGTCCACTCCGATCCACCCAAAAACTGGTATATCATCCTACCTCTCGATTCACCATCACTCTTCATCCTTTCCACTTCCTATTTATTTGTAAAGGTCAAATGTCTCTATAAATTGGGCTATAGATTTTGGCACGAGGTCGGTGATGGAATCTCCTGCTCGGATGCGTTTGCGTACTTCAGTAGAGGAAATATTGCCAAAGGATGGGGGTAGTTGAAGGGGGTGTACGCGGTTTGTAAAAGGCGCGCATTCGGGGCGTGACATAAATCTGTGAAAGACTTCCCGCGAAGGATTTTCGCGGTTGGCAGATATAATGTGACACAGTGAAAATAGCACCGTGAGTTCAGCGATCATGTCGGTGTAATAGTGCGGATCAAAGATGCGTATCAGGGTGTCGTGACCGACGAGAAAGTAGATTTGGGCGTTGGGTGAATAATGTGCTCTAAGAGCGCGTGCTTTGTCGATAAAGCGGGCATGGCTACATCCAGCAATTGACAGGCAGGTGTCCAATTGGGTATCAGAATCTGCGTAATTGACCATCATGGCGAGGCGTTGGCCTAAATCTGCACCAAAGAGGGCTTTATCGACATTGGCTTTGGCGAGGAGGAGGACGATTTCGTCAAAGTTAAAGGTATTTTGTGCATGGTGTACAAGTGCTTCGTGGGCAAGGGTGAGCGGATTGAAGGATGCGTCGAGTATCCCGATATGTTTGGGGTGCCGAGGTGCGGCTCGATGTACAAATTGCACCACAGGGGTATCTTGGGGATCGAGGCTATCCATGAGGATGCGGTAGTTTTCAAAGGTGTCCATGATGAGGGAAATTTATGTTAGAGGCAGGTGTGGGGCAAGGAGAAATAGAGATTCGTCAAAATAATCTGCCGCCGAAGGGCATGAGGATATCAAAATGATCTATCGATTGTTTTTTATTGCATTTGTCATCCTGTTTGCCAACCCCACTGTGCCGTTGGCATCTGAGCGGGATGTGGAATCTATTGTGAGAAAAATTGACGAACTTTACCGCAGCAAAACCAGCGTGGCGGATATGGAGATGCAGATTGTTACGCCGCACTGGGAACGCACGCTGTCGCTGAGGGCGTGGACAAAGGGAATGGATAAGACGTTCATCCGCATTGACGCGCCCAAAAAGGAGAAGGGCGTTACAACGCTGCGCATTGGCAACGAGATGTGGAATTATCTTCCAAAGACCAACAAGGTGATAAAAGTGCCGCCATCGATGATGATGGGGTCGTGGATGGGGTCGGATTTTACGAATGATGACCTCGTCAAAGAGTCGTCAATGCTCAGCGATTATATCTACGAGATGATTGTGCCGGATGACGCGCAACCGGGTCACCTTTACATCCAGTTCATTCCGAAGGAAGATTCTCCGATTGTTTGGGGCAAGCTCATCACGGCTGTGCGGGCAGATGATCTGATTCCGGTGTGGCAGCATTTCTATGACGAGAAGGGCAATTTGATGCGGGTTTTGAATTTCAAGGAGATCGCGTCGTTCGGCGGCAAGACGATTCCATCTGTTATGGAGATGGTGCCGCAGAACAAGGACCGGCATAAAACCGTTGTGCGTTATCTCAAGGCCGAGTTTGATATACCGATAGATGACGATGTGTTCACCCGGCGCAACCTTCAGAGGAAATGACGATGCTCAAAATAGCATTTCGCAATATTTTTCGCCAAAAGCGTCGCACTGTGTTGACTGCGCTTGCAATGATCGTGGGGTTCACGCTTTCGTCGGTTTTTATTGGCTGGTCAGATGGCGCGTATTCGGATATTATTTCAATGTTCACGCGAAATCGCATCGGGCATATTCAGGTGCATCGCGCGGGTTACCTCGATAAGCCATCACTTTACGACGTGATTGATGGTTATGAATCTATTGGCGAGAAGATTGCCGGGGTTGAGGGCGTTGAGGCGTGGACTTCTCGCATATATTCGGCGGGGCTCGGTTCGGTGGGCGATAAGACGATGGCGGTGCAAATCATCGGCGTAGATGTGGGGCGCGAGGTGAAGGCCACGCGTTTTGATCGGAAGATCACCAGTGGGGCGGTATTTTCAGAAGCTGCCGCGCGCGAAGCGATTCTCGGCGTTGGATTGGCGCGCACTCTGAAGGCGGATGTAGGCCGCGAAATTGTGCTCGTCACGCAGGGCACGGATGGTGCTATTGCCAATGATTTATACGCGATTATCGGCATTGCAGAAAGCGGCGATAAAGCGACTGATCGGATGGCGTGTTATCTCCATATTGATGACGCGCAGGACTTGCTCGTGCTCGACGGGCGCGTTCACGAAATCGCCGTGATTGCCGAAGCGTTGGATCGCGTTCCCAAAATCACTGCGGCGATTGAGGCGCAGATCAACGACACAACGCTCGAGGTGTCGCCGTGGCAGGTCGTCGCGAAATCATTTTATCGCGCGATGCAGGCCGATAGACAGGGCGAACTTATCGGACGCCTGATTATTCTGTTGATTGTCGCTATTGGCGTACTGAATACAGTGCTGATGTCGGTGCTGGAGCGCACGCGAGAGTACGGTGTGTTGAAAGCGATGGGGACAAAACCGAGGCAGATCTTCGGGGTGGTGGTGGCCGAGGTGACGTTCATCGCGCTTGGCAGTATTGTCATTGGTGCAATGCTCGGCGCGGGTCTCAATTACTTGCTGTCGATCTACGGCCTCTCACTGCCGCAAGAGTTCTCCTATGGGGGTATTGTGTTTCAGACGATATACGCCGCAGTCACTGTGCAGAGCCTTGCTATTCCCGCAGTTACGGTCTTTGTCTCTGCAATTTTTGTCAGCCTGTTTCCCGCGTTGAGAGCCGCGCGAATTGCCCCGGCCAGCGCGATGAGAGCGCATTAGGAATTGGTGTATGTCCTGGATACTGATAAAGCTCGCGTGGAAGAATCTCTTTCGGCATAAACGCCGCTCCATCATTGCTGCAACAGCTATGGGAATTGGACTTGCTGCACTTATCTTTGCCGATGCACTCTGGTTGGGGATGGAGCAGAACATGGTCAAAACGGCGACGGCGTCATTTCTGGGAGATGGACAGATTCATCGGGAGGGGTTTTCCGACGAGCAGGCAGTCGAGTTGACGATTAACCATCTCGATGCGGTGGTCGCCAATCTTCGGCGGGATGGTATCGTGGCGCACTTCACTTTGCGGACGTTCGCCTTTGGCATGATAACTTCACCTGCAACTGTCGCGGCGGTCAATCTCGTAGGTGTGGAACCATCTACCGAGCGGTATTTGTCTCAAATTGACGATGAGATTATTGAAGGCGCGTATTTTGAGGGATCAAATTCGCGGGACATTGTCATCGGCGAGGAACTCGTGGAACGCCTTGAGGTGGGGTTAAACGACAGGGTTGTCGTGACGGTGGCGCAAGCCGGGAGTGGCGATCTCTCGCAGGAGATGTTTCGCGTTTCTGGTATTTATCGTTTTGCCGACGAGGGGATGAACAGCGGCATGGCGTTTATTCGATTGGGGAAGGCGCAGCAGATGCTCGCTCTCGGCACAGAGGCGCACGAGATCGCGCTGAGGTTCATCGATTTGACATCAGCCGAGGATCAGAATCTGCCGTTTTGGAAAACTTATTCGCAAGGGGGAAACAAAGCGCGCAGTTGGACAGAGGTTTTGCCAGAGGTGCAAGCGATGTTCGAGATGTCGAAGTTCAGCAAGTACATTATGGGCGTTGTGCTGTTTGGCGTGGTTGTTTTTGGCATTGTCAATACGCTTTTTATGTCGCTTTACGAACGGATGTTTGAATTTGGCGTTTTGCGAGCAATTGGTACGCGGTCGTTTGGCATGGCGCGACTGATTCTGTTTGAGGCAGGGGCATTGGCAGTTCTGGGTATCATTTTGGGTGCGATTTTTGGGTTCTGTGTCACTTTAATTTTTGCGACGATTGGCATTGACTACACGGGGATCGAGATGATGGGTATCACCATGCAGGAGTTGATCTATCTGGAAATGCGTATTCAACCGTTCATTTTTTATTCGATCTGGATCTTTGTCTTCACGCTTATCGCGGGGCTGTATCCGGCGCGGTATGCGGCGAAGATGTCTGTGGCAACGGCGATGCGAAAGAGTTTCTGAAGGAGATATCCGTGGCTCCTGTAATTGTGACAGAAGGAGTGACCAGGGTTTATTCGGACGATGGCGTGCCCGTTCACGCCTTGCGCGGGATTGATTTGACCATTGAGCGAGGTGAATTTGCGGCGTTGGTTGGACCGTCTGGGTCTGGAAAAACGACTTTTCTCAATATCATCTCCGGGCTGGATACACCAACAGATGGAAAGGTATGGCTCAATGGCAAACTTTTGTCGCGTATGAGCGGTAACGCGCTTTCGGATTTTCGACGGGACAATATCGGTTTTGTCTTTCAAGCGTATAATTTGATTCCTGTGCTGACTGTCGAGGAGAATATCGAATACGTCATGCTCCTGCAAAAGATACCCAAATCCGAGCGGCACGAGCGCGTGTTGGCGATACTGGAGGAGGTGGGCCTGGGTGGGATGGCGAGTCGCAATCCGACACAACTTTCGGGTGGGCAGCAACAGCGGGTCGCGATTGCGCGGGCTATGGTTTCTCAGCCAGCGACTATTATGGCGGATGAACCGACAGCGAATCTCGATTCAAAGATTGGTGCAGAGTTGCTCGATATGATGTCTCGGCTCAATATGCAGACTGAAATGACATTTATTTTTTCTACGCACGACCCGATGGTGATGGCGCGCGCGCGACGGCTGATTACGCTGAAAGACGGAGAGATTGAGCGCGATGAGGTGAGGTCGCCATGAGATGGCTCGTTGGGCCAATGATTGTGCTTTTGCCACATGTCGGCATGGCTGCACAACTGAGCGGTTTTTACAAGAGTTTTTCCATCGCCTTTGATTCGCCGCAAGCAGGTGTTCCTGTGAAGGGTGTGGTGAGTAATCGATTGCGGTTCAATCTCGCCAATTCGTTCAGCGATCACCTGTCGTTTGATTTCGCCTACGATTTTTTCCTGCGTATTCAGGATCCATCGCTGTTTGAGAACCGGGCGGAGGTCTTTACCGTTGATCCGCTCGATTATCGCGTTGCCGATCTGGATTCGCCTATTTATCCCGGCGACAGTGATCCCATCGGCAGTGTCGGCGTGTTTCAAAACCTCGACCGAGCTAATGTGGCAGCGCGTTTGTCATTTGCAGATGTGATTGTTGGTCGGCAGGCGATTGCGTGGGGGAGTGCGCGGGTTGTCAATCCGACGGATGTGATCGCGCCTTTTACCTATAGCGAGTTGGATACGGAAGACCGCACCGGTGTCGATGCCGTGCGCGTGCGCGTTCCGATTGGAGCTCTGAGCGAAGTCGATGCGGGGTATGTATTTGGACGAGACTTCGCGGTTGATCGAAGCGCGTTTTTTGCCCGTGGTCAATTCAATGTGGCGAAAACCGATGTGTCGCCGCTGTTCGTCCGTTTCCGCGAGCAGTTGCTCGTCGGTATTGATGTTGCGCGTGGCATTGGAAGTGTTGGCGCGTGGATAGAGGGGACCCGCGTTTTCACGATGGAGCAGGATGACGCGATTAGCGACTATTTTCGCGTATCTACTGGCATGGATTACAGCTTTGGTGGCGAGACTTATGGATTCATCGAATACCACTTCAACGGTGCGGGGGTGCGCGATCCCCAAGATTATCTCGTCAACTTAAACCGCCCGACATATCGCGATGCTGTCGTCTATCTCATGGGCATCCACTACTTCTCATTCGGCACCACCCATCAACTCACGCCGCTTGTCGCGTTGAGCGGGCAATTTCTTGCCAATGTCACTGATCCGTCGTTCTTTTTTTCTTCTACTATCGAATACAATATCGAGCAGGATTTCTATCTTTCTGCGGGCGCGTTTATCGGTATTGGTGATCGCCCGAAAGATGGACAATTTCAATCTGAGTTCGGTGGGTATTCCAATATTCTGTTTTTTTCGTTCCGAATTTATTACTGACGCGATTCAGACTTTGATCATTTTCCTTGACTTCACCTTCACAAGGCGTTTTCATATCAGCGCAGCCGAGATAACTGACAACAGTTTTTTTATTCAGGAGGTAACGCAATGCATGTGGGTATGCGAATCCCGCCGATGGGTCGGGAAATGGGTTTGGAAGGCATTATTCAATGGGCATCAGAAAACGGTTTGGGGTCAATTGATCTGCCAGAAGTAGATGCTGAAATTCGCAAGATGTGTGATAGTGCTGAGATTGGGATCGGTACTGTGGATTGGGGGGCAGGAGGTGGGTTGTTGAGCAAAGATGATGGTGCGCGAGAAGAAGCTATGGCCGCGATGCAAGCGCGTATTCAGGCGGTTGGCGAATACGGTTCAGGGGTGATTTTTTTGTGTTTGGCTCCCGATGACCGGTTGCAGGCGCGGGCTGAGACATTTGAGGTATTCAAACAAGTCTATCCAGAGATTGTGGAAAAGGCAGAAGTGCACGAGGTTTTTCTCGCCATTGAACCCTGGCCCGGTCCCGCACCTGCGTATCCGAATTTGGGTTGTACGCCCGAGACCTTGCGGGCAGTTTTTGAGGTTGTTCCGTCACCCAATCTGGGTATTTGTTACGATCCGTCACATTTTGCGCGTATCGGCGTCGATTACAAGCGGGTGTTGGGGGAGTTTGGCGATCGGGTGCGGCATGTGCATGCAAAGGATACCGAGTTGTTGGCGGATGGATTGTACGAGTTTGGCTGTTTGGGTCAATCGTTTGGTCAGCGCTACGGTTATGGCGAGGGGTGGTGGCGTTATTGCATCCCCGGATGGGGTGTGGTGGATTGGAAATGGGTGATTGCGCGTCTGGAAGAGTTGGGCTATGACGGGCCGCTGGCTATTGAATTGGAAGACCATCGCTATAGCGGCAGTGCCGAAAAGAATGCGGCGGGTATTTTGGCTGCAAAGAGCTATCTCGAAGATATTTTGGGATAAGTTATTTTTTTGTCAATATGTTATTTCCTAAAACCCTACAAGAAGTTCTTGTGGGGTTTTTAATTTTTTCGCTTAAATAGCTTGCGACCCTGGCTTCAAAGGCATTCCATTTTCATAACTTCTTTAATTCCTGTTCGAGGTTTTCCACTGCGTCTATTGCCCCGGAAATTTCTTTTTTGATGATATTGACAATGGTAGCATGACTTAGCGGGTTCAGGATAAATTTGCGGTACAGTTCAATCTCGTTAATGAGAGAGTTTTGTAAAAAGGCTTCATTTTTTATAGCTGTCCAGAAATCTTCACTTGTCAATTTTTTGGGATCTTCGGAGTAGCGGACAGGAAGCCTCTTTTTATCGCAAAAATTCTTGATTGCCTCTTCAAAAGCGGTGCGAATGTAAATTGCACAGGCTTTATAGTCGTTGTTATCAAAATACTCCTTCGCTTTTGCAAGATACGGTCGATCTTCTTCATAGATCGGAATTTCGTTTTCTGGAGTTTTCTTGAAGTAGAATTCAGCATATTTCCATTTGCTTTCTTCCGTCCGTTGTCTGACAATTTCATACCAGGTGCGATCATAGGTCAGGAAGAATATCTGATAATCTGAGAAGTATTCTTCTAAAATGTCGATTACAGGTAGGCGATTTGACATGTCCAGGCCGATTAGCACATCATCCAATGCCAGAATTTTCAGATCGCTTTCTGGCTGAACCAGTATTGACGAAAAGTAGATTGCAATAGCAATTGCGGATAATTTTGCTTCATTCAGGAAGCGGTGATGCAAAGGGATGTCTCTGTCGAAGAACTTGACCTTCAAGAGTATCTGTTCACCATCAAGCATCTTGTTGTCGCGGTTATATGTGATACCCTGAAAGTCGAACTCGACCTTAACATCGTACCCAAATTTTTCGAGAATTTCGGATGCCTTCGTTCGCAATTCTGTTAATCTGTCTGCTAATTCGAGGTTGAAATTCTCTATCTGTTCTTCAAGAATTGCAATTTGATTTGTCGCGTTTCGGCGTGGAAATGGTGGCTGAATGTCTTCCCAATCGTCGGCAAGGCTTCGGCCTGTCAGAGCACTGACAGTATTTGCCAGGAGATTCTTAACCAGCAAATCGAAAACGTTTACAATCCCACTTTCTCGATGGACATAGTGTGTCTCTAAGAGTGCCTTATAGTCGAGGAAACCATTTGCCTTTGATGCTTCAATAAACAGAGGATCATTTGTCTCTTTAACGCTCTGTGACCATTCGTAGGTTTGTTCATTTGACCGTCGGTCAGCGCGGAGATGTAGTTTGATGTAGCCAGCATCGGCAATAAAGATGTTTTGATAGTTTTCAAATTGATAGGAATCATCCTCACTCGATTCAAGAAAGCATTCTAACGCGAGATACAGCGATGATTTTCCACTTCCATTTTCGCCGTAGATTAGCAGATTTTTTCCAGCCCTATGCAGATTGAGTTGATATGGCCGCCCATAAAAGGCTCTGAAATTTTTTATTTTTATTTTGGTAATTCTCACCACTTGCCCTCAATGATGCGGACTGGTTTTACGCTATCGAGAAAGAAAAGATTCTTTCGGACTGAATGTGTTCTTTCATACAGGTGCTCGAAGATACCCCGGAATACGGACATTTTATTACCCGAGATCTCGTCAGGTTGCGGCAAGTGTTCGTCTAACAGCGGTTTGAAGAAATATTTGTCACCTTGATGAAGTGTCTCGGGCAGATAGCACTCATAAACCAATCCGTCAATGATCCGCTCAAAATATTTGAGCATCATATAGTCGCGGGCATGTGCCAAATCTTTGCTATTTGTCGTTGGCTGTTTCTGGAGATAGATGAGGTAATTGACGATTTTGCCGATCAATGCCTTTTGCGTTGAGGTGACATTGGGGATAGGGACCTGCTGGATATAACCACTGAGTGCGCGGAGTTCATCGGCTGTTAATTGGTCTGACACTTGTGAATAAAACCACTCCACAACGCTGGAATTGAGGATGCCGCATAACCATGTTTCCTCAGTCGAGATAAGATAGCAGGTATTTCCACAGTAAAGACCATCTGTATCTACAGCAAAAGTTTGGTGGTTATAGCGGTTTGGACAGACCAGCTTTGGTTGCGTAAAATATTCGGAATCACCAGGGACTGCCTGTAGCTCGTACCATTTCTGTTTCCCCGTCCTTTTACTCAGGGAATCCCTGTATTTTTTTATGTGTTTCAGAATTGCTGGATAAGCGTCTATCTCTATTCCGTGGTAGGCAAATATCAACCACAAATCCTGTGCATCTACCTGCCAGCGTTTTATATCCCGTCCGTGCAAAAATGGCTTCAAAATGTCAGCGGATGAAGAGTGATCCGCGATGAGCTTATCTCGTAGCTCTCCATCTACCACAAACGCATCGTCCATACCTGTCTTGATACCGAAATGAGATGGCATTGCGACATATTGCTCTAACGGTATTCCTGTGTCGCGAAGTTCCTCGAGCAAATTCACTACATCAGGCGATTTAGGGAGCGTGACATTAGCACTTAAAATTTCTTTCTTTTGTGAGGAAAGGTTGAGTGGAGAGGATTGTTGTATCAAGTCTTTTTGTATCTTGGGAAAACGGCTCCGTCGCCGTTGCGTCAGCATCGCCGCAATATCTGCTGGCAACTGCAAACCATGTCTGCGTTCAAATGCCTCAACATTTTTGTAATCGTTGCGAAATGCCGCGATAATATCCTCCCCTATGCTCTTGGCAACTGTCAGATCTGATCTGGCTTCTTGCCAATTTTGCAAGTGTAGCCAACACATACCGCGATTGTGATAGGCTAAGGCAAACTCTGGGTTCAGGTCTATTGACTTACTGAAGTCTGCGATGGCACGGTCATACGCGCCTTTATTGTGGTAAGTATTACCGCGATTGTGATAGGCTAAGGCAAACTCTGGGTTCAGGTCTATTAACTTACTGAAGTCTGCGATGGCACGGTCATACGCGCCTTTGCTACCGTAAGCAATGCCGCGATTATTATAGGATTCGGCAAGCTCTGGATTCAGTTCTATCGCCTTGTTGTAGTCTGCGATGGCACGGTTATATGCGCCTTTGCAGTTGTAAGCAATGCCGCGATTGCAATAGGCCATGGCATTATCTGGGTTAAGTTCTATCGCCTTGTTGTAATCTGTAATGGCACGGTTATATACGCCTTTGTCGCTATAAGTATTTCCGCGATTGTAATAGGCATCGGTGTAATCTGGTTGCAAATCTATCGCCTTGCTATAGTTTGAGATAGCATGGTCATGTGCACCTTTGTCACCGTAAGCAATGCCACGATTGTAATAGGCAATGGTATTATTGGGATTTAGTTCAATAGCATGTGAGTAGGCTTCTATTGCCTTGTCGCTTTGCCCTAACATCATCAAAAAATTACCCTGTTGAAACACCCATTCAGGTAATGTTTCTTTTACATCATCAGATACATTAGGACGCATTATTTCAACGACTTTTTGGAGACCTACTACCACATTTTGCCAGCCTTTGCTCTCAGGTTGCCATTCGTTAATAGGCTTGCCTTGATCAGGTAGAGCCTGGACATCACTGAGTTGATGATTTTGCCAATCACAGTCTTCAAGGATAATAGGGATGATCCTTATCTCTCCGCTTAATGCATCTGCCAATTCCTTATTGCAGTTTTTAGAGGCAAGACTCGAAGCGGAGACGATGTAGAGCAGGATGTCCGAATCGTTGAGATTTTTGGAAATTTTTTTATACCACTTGTCACCCGGGAGGATTTCGTTATCGTGCCAAATCGTTATCAGGCCTTGTTGTTCCATTACAGCAAGGCACTGTCTCAATTTGTCCTTTGAGTCTGTATCCTCATGCGAATAAGTAATAAATACTTTTAGTGGTTCGCCCATTTTCTTTTCTCCACGTTCAGGGTCAGGATGACTGACGTTGTACTGCGCGTGTTCAGGATTTTGGGCTTTTCAAGATTCTATCCTTACATCTATACCTGATTTAACCCGATAGGGCGCGTTTCATTGTTGCGCCCATTTCGGCGGGGCTTTCGCATACGTGAATGCCCGCATCTCGAAGCGCGGCCATTTTGTCGGCGGCGGTGCCCTGGCCGCCAGAGATAATTGCGCCTGCATGTCCCATGCGCCGGCCCGGCGGTGCTGTTTGGCCCGCGATAAAACTGATCACGGGTTTGCCAAAGTGCGCTTTGACGTAAGCGGCGGCTTCTTCTTCGGCGGTGCCGCCAATTTCTCCGATCATGATGACGGCATCTGTGTCGGGGTCGTCCTTGAAGAGCGCGAGGCAATCTGTAAAGGTTGTGCCGATGATGGGATCGCCACCAATACCCACACACGACGATTGGCCAAAGCCACTATCGGTGAGTTGCGAGACCGCTTCATAGGTGAGCGTGCCGCTGCGCGAAATGACACCAATGCGACCTTCGCGATGAATCGCGCCGGGCATAATGCCGATTTTGCACTTGCCAGGAGAAATCAGGCCCGGACAATTGGGGCCGATCAAGCGCGTGTTTTTATCTGCCAGATAGTGTTTGGCTTTTAGCATGTCGAGCACAGGGATATTCTCGGAGATGCAAACGACCAGAGGTAAGTCTGCATCGGCTGCTTCCATGATGGTGTCGGCTGCAAAGGGCGCGGGAACAAAATTGGCCGATGCCGTGGCTCCTGTTTGTTCTACGGCATCGGATACAGTGTCAAAAACGGGTATGCCATCAACGCTCTCGCCGCCTTTGCCCGCGTTGACCACGCCGACGACACGCGTGCCGTAATCTACCATTTGTTCCAGATGAAATCGCGCTTCGCCGCCCATTGCTCTGCTGCTGGAAAAGCTCTGGACGATCACGCGGGTGTTGTTGTCAATGAGGATGCTCATAATATCTCCAATGTTCGTTTACTCAAGCGTTCGTTCTTCGATTGTGCCATCTGTTTTGCCGATGATGATACGGTCTGTCAGTCCTATAAAAAGGCCGCATTCGACGACGCCGCACAAGGCATTGATTTTTGCTTCGAGCGCGGGCGGGTTGTCAATGCGCCCAAAGTCGCAATCGATAATGTAATTGCCGTTGTCTGTGACAAAAGGCGTATTGTCCTGCGCGTTGCGAAGTGTGGGTTGACAGCCGAGGTCTGCGAGCAGGCGTTGTATGGCTTGCCAGCCAAATGGGATGACCTCAACGGGCAGGGGAAAAGCTCCCAGGTGCGCCACTGTTTTGGATTCGTCGGCGACGATGATTTCCCTGTCGGATAGTGACGCGACGATTTTTTCTCGCAAAAGCGCGCCGCCGCCACCTTTTATGAGGTTAAAGTCCGGGTCAAATTCATCTGCGCCGTCAATGGTCAGGTCAATGCGGGTAACTTTGCCGAAGTCGATGAGTGGAATATTTTCAGATTTCGCCTGAACGCGCGATTGCTCTGAGGTGGGTATGCCGCATATATCGAGTCCTTCTGCGATGCGCTGGCCGAGTTTTTGGATTGCAAAAAAAGCCGTTGATCCCGTGCCCAGACCGACGACCATGCCATCTTCGACATATTCGGCAGCCCGTTCTCCTGATAATTGTTTTGAGTTAATTGTCATGGCTCTCCCATTTCGAAAGGTAAAAACAAGCGAAAAGATAAACGCAATATAATAATTTGGCAATGATTTTGACCCAGACAGGCACGGTATTTTTCTATTTATTTTTTTTGGAAATTGTCATACTCTATCAAATAGACATGACAAAGTTGAATATGATTAAATTCGGAGAAAAATATGGCTTATCGCACATTGGAAGATTTTTTTGGTGATATTGTGGGAAAAGCGCGTCGGGGGCAGGGGATTTCGGAATCGGAGTTGGCTCGTCAGGTGGGGCTTAGTGTTCGAGAAATCGGGCAAATAGAATCGTACGATCTGACGCCTGACGATCAGACCATTTGCCGACTTGCAGACGCTCTTCATCTCGATGGCGAAAAATTGGTGGAGGTGGCGCGTGGATGGGTGCCGACGCGGGGCAATGCGGCGTTTGAAGATGAGAATATGCGGGTTGTTCGATTGATTCTCGATGCGGGCATGACGGTGAATTGTTATGTGCTAATATGCAAGACATCGGGCAAAGGAGCCGTGATTGATCCCGGTGGGCAAGCGCAGTTGGTTTTGGATGCGATAGCCGGTGTGCAGGTGACGCACATTTTGCTCACACACGGGCACGGCGACCACGTTGGAGCACTCGAAGCAGTTGCCGATGCGACACAGGCGCAGGTATGTGGTTGCGAGCGCGATTTTGGGTTGATGGGAGGGCGCAGCCAGCGGGTGGCTGAACGGGTGGATGAGGGCTGGCAAACAGCGATTGGCGAACTCGGTATTGATACGGTGAGTCTGCCTGGACATACGGATGGTGGCATTGGTTATTATACTGCGCCCGTGTTTTTTTCGGGCGATGCGCTATTTGCGGGTTCCCTGGGAGGGGCGAGGGGTGATGCCTACCGAGGGCAAATTCAGGCTGTGCGTGCAAAAGTACTCTCTTTGCCGGAGGAAACGACTATTTTCCCCGGTCACGGTCCGATTACGTCTGTAGTACAGGAACTGGCGCACAATCCCTATTTTGTTTAAGATGCCTGGGTTTCAACCCATTGTCCAATGGCCTGGCAGATGGATTCGACAGCGGCTTTTTTGCGCTCAAGGCGGTCAATCTGCACGCGCAACTGATCGATTTGTGCGTCGATGTCTTGAAGTTCTCCATTTGCTGCTTCAAGTGCTTGTTGATACAGGCGGGTTGGTTTTGCCATGAATTAAACTCCTTGTTATAAGAAATAAAATACGGGATCTAGCTAAACATAAGCCGTGCGGCCTTGTGGCGTCAAGCGCGAAAAAGTCCGCTTGCAGTTAATTTGGCAAAGAGGTGTGCGTTTTTTTTAACCTGTTACAATTTATTACAATTTTCATGGGAACGAAGTGTCTCAGATGGTTGTTTAATGCTACAAGTTATAAATTTTTAGAGATATGCAACTTTCTTTTTCTTTACGCATTTAAAAAGAAAGCAGTAAATTCCAACATACAGTGAGCTTTGAGAATATGTCAATGTTGTCGCACAAGGATATTTCTCACAGTTGATTACGTCGCAAAGGAGCTAAACATGGCTCGGTGGTATCGTCTTTTCGCGCGAAACGCAATATTCGTCCTCATTTTGGGGGTTTCAACCTCTGCTTTTGGGCAAGAATATTTTGGGAAAAACAAGGTCAATTACAGCCAGTATGCGTGGCATTATATCGACAGTGAACACTTCACGGTTTATTTTGACAAGGGTTCTCTGGGGCTGGCCGAGTTTGTTGCCAAAGAAGCCGAAAGATCACTGGTACACATTGAGAAAACGCTGAAATATACGCTGAAGGATCGCTATCCCATTGTTATTTACAATTCTCACAATGGGTTTTCGGTATCGAATATTATCAGCGGGGAACAGTCTGAGTTTACGGGCGGATATACCGAGTTTGCACAGGGTCGCGTGGTGATTCCCTTTACGGGGTCTTATGGCGATTTGCAGCACGTCATTCTTCACGAACTCGTTCACGCTGTTACAATTGAGTTGTGGACTGGTGGCGGCTGGTTGGGGTCTCTGGTTTCGCAGACATCGACATTGCCTCCGCTGTGGATTGCCGAGGGGATTGCCGAGTATGTGTCTCGATATGGCTGGCACAAAGAGCACGACAATTTTATGCGCGATGCAACCATTACCGGATATGTGCCGACTATCGAAATGATGTCTCTGAGTTATTTTGCTTATCCCGGTGGCAATTCAGTTTTTTATATGATAGAACAGGAATACGGCAAGGATAAGGTAGCGTCCTTTATTTCTTCTTTCCGCACGGCCAAGAGTCCCGATAAAGCACTCAAAGCATCTCTGGGATTTGGGATGAAGGAATTGGAGGAAAAATATCAATTGTGGCTCAAGCGGCAATACTGGAATGAGATCAATTTGCGCCATACGCCCAAAGAGATGGCAACAAATTTGACAGAGCGCGAAGATAGGCGTTCGGCGTATAATTTATCTGCTGCGTTATCTCCACAAGGCGACAAGGTCGCGTATTTGACCGACCGGAATGGCACATTTGATATTTATTTGATGTCGGCTATTGATGGCAAAGATCTGGGGCGTTTGGTCGAGGGACAAAAATCGTCTGCTTTTGAGTCGATGTTTGTTTTGCGACCCGGATTTACCTGGTCGCCGGATGGTCGGCACATTGCATTCGCCGCTAAATCGAATAATAAAAATACCCTGTATATCCTCGAAGTTAAAAATAAACAGATTCGCAAGCGCTTTAAGTTTGACCTCGATGGCTTGTTTGAACCCACCTGGTCGCCAGATGGGAAAAAAATAGCCGTCGCGGGTATTAAAGATGGCTGGTCCGATGTCTATGTGGTCGATTTGAACGACGAGTCGCTTACGCGGCTTACAAATGATCCCTATGACGAGCGGCATCTGGATTGGTCGCCCGACGGCACCTGGATCGCCATGAGTTCTGATCGTCCCGATACCCATTTGGAGTTCAGCGGAGGGAAGGATTTTGCTTTTGGTCAGTACGATATTTTCTTACTGCGTACAGATGGCTCTGAAATGCGCCGCGTTGTCGCGTCTGAAGACGCGGAAGATTCACATCCCGTGTGGGGTGCCGATAGCAAACACATTGCCTTTGTTTCTGACCGTACGGGTGTGGGCAATATTTATGTTGCAAATGTTGACAGTACGCAGGAGATATATCCCATTACGAATTTATTGTCGGGGGCGCAATATCTCGATTGGTCGGCCGATGGCAAAAAGATCGTGTTCAATGCTTTTCACAAGGGAGCTCTGGATATATTTGTGATGCGCGACCCACTCGCGCAGCGAAAAGAAATGGTGGATTTGCCGCGTACTCGATTTGTCAAACGCCTCGCCGGTGAAGATGAAAAGATGTTTGTTGAGTTGCAAAAGGAAAAGTATGCGAGCCGCAAGATTGCCAAAGTAGAAGCCGACAGTACCGCGATCGATTCGACAGCAGAAAAGACAGAGAAGAAAGTGGCGCAGTGGATTTCCGATCAGGAAGCGCTTGCAGCGGCAGAGAGCGCGTCTGCAGATAGTACGGCTGAGATCGATACCACGCATCCGGTCGCAGGCAGCCCAGAAATGGCCGATACTGGCAAACAAGGGGTGAAAAACTGGGGCGAAAAGGAATTTCAGGTTAAGAAGTACAAGCTAAAATTCAAGCCTGAACTGTTTGGTGCACAGGCGGGATTTGATACGTTCTACGGCGTGAGTAGCTCTATCGTATTGTCTATGAGTGATGTGATGGGAGATCACCGCGCCACGCTGGTGACGAGTTTGAATTTTTCGCTCAAAGACAGCGACTTTCTGCTTGCTTATGCCTATTTGAAGAATCGTACAAATTACGGTGCGCAGCTTTTTCACACGCGGTTCTTCTTCTTTGATAATACAGGTCGTCTGACTGCGGATCGATATTATGGGCTTTCGGGAATGCTCGAGCGGCCATTTAATCGGTTTGCCCGTTTGGAACTCAGTACGCGTTTTGTATCTGTTGATCGCGAAGAGGTGTTTACTGATATCAACAATTATTTGTATCAGCCGGGCTTTCGCGGCGTTGGGCGGTTTTCGAGCCAATTGATCGACCGTCGTCGGGCGGCTATCGGCGAAGTGGCTCTGGTGGGCGATAGCGCGCTGTACAGTTTGTTTGGCGCGGTAGATGGGCATCGCTATCGGTTGAATTTTGAAGGTTCCGGCACGGGCATGAAATTTGCCACATTTACGCTGGATTATCGTAAATATATGCGGTTGTTGAACGAATATACCTTTGCCATCCGGATGTCGGGTGGGACGAGTTATGGTCCCAACAGCACTATGTTTTTCCTCGGCGGTGTGAACAATCCGGTCAATCCGACATTTTCAACCATTGCCAGTGTTGATCAGAGTCGCGTATTTTTCTCTTCTTATGTTTGGCCCCTGCGCGGCGCGAGATTGCTCGAAATGGCGGGCGATTCTTATGTGCTGGCCAATGTCGCATTCCGGTTCCCGCTCATCCGGCAATTGGCCATGGGTTGGCCTCTGCCGTTTTTCTTCCAGAATGTACAGGGTGAATTGTTCTTCGACATCGGAGGAGCATTTAACCGCGCCGATTGGAGAGACGGATGGACCTCCAGAGATGGCGGGTTTGAGCTCAATGTCCCGCAGCACTTTCGCAGCGGATCGAGACACGGACTGCCAAAACCCCAAATGGCTGCCGGATACGGGTTTGGCGTGCGGGTGAATTTGGGTTATTTCCTGTTCCGATACGATCTGGCCTGGCCTACAGATCTCGCGCAAACATATCATCCATACCAGTATTTTTCAATTGATTTCACTGGATTGTTTTAATCCGCAGATAGACGCAGATAAAAAAGGAGAGGCGTGCTGTGCGTCTCTCCTCTTTTTGTTGGGTTGATGGATGGCGATTTTTTTTGTATTTTAGGTGTGGGCGATGTTATTGACAGCGCGTTTGCTCCCGATGTATCGTTTCCCGTGCGTGAGATTTTTTGATATAATTAATGATTGCATATGTTTCAATCCGCGAAATCCTTTAATCCGTTGAACTGGCTTGGGAAACAGCCAGTTGTACACCATTGCATCCGTAATCGGGATTTGTTATGACAGCCAAAGAGTATTACATGGCGGGATTGGGTAAGTTGGGAACTGGAGACCTGGAAGGCGCGATTGTCGAATTTGAGAAGGCTGTTGCCGATGATGCTTCGTTTTACATGGCGCATCTGGGATGGGCACAGGCACTGGATCGGCAGGGGAAGATTGACGAGGCGATAGAACAGGTCAATCTCGCTTTGCAAATAGTTCCCGATGAGGCACTGGCCCATACGAGTCTGTCGCGCTTGTATCAGCAGAAAGGGATGATTGACGAGGCCGAAGAGGAAATGGCTATTTCTCACAAACTCTCTCAAAATATTTGAAAATGGCTCGTGTACTGAAAATGAGGACGTCCTGTTTGGGCGTCCTTTTTGTTTTTGTATTGATGGCGTGTGTGACAGCAAATGCAAATTCGGTTGATTCGCTGCTGGCACGCGCGCAGAGCGATACGTTGAAACCGCTTGATTACCGCATTGGTTTGCTTCGAAAAGCGCTGAGGGTGGATGGCGATCGCGCTGATGTCTGTGCGGCATTGGGTGCATTATTTATGGAAAAGAATACGCCTGCGGCGAGGTTGCGTGCAGATCGATATATTTATCGCGCGATTGTATTGGATCCTGAGAATATAGACTATCATCTGTCTTACGCGACTCTGCAGCGCAAGAAGGGCTTTCGGTACAATGCCAGGCGATATTTTGAAAAGGTGCTCAGCATAGATTCAACACAGGTTGAAGCAGCCTGTGAAGTGGGCGATTATTATTTGCAGGATATGTTAAAATACGTTGATGCACGACGTTTTGACGGAGGTGGAAGTATGCGTTCTTTTGCAATGGAGAGTGTGCAAAAGGCCGCGGATTACTACCACTATGCACTTGCACATGATCCCTATTGCAGGCGCGCGTATTACGGGTTGGGTATGCTGAGTATAGAGGGTGGGTATAACGAGGATTTGATTGTTATTGCACGGGCACTTTTAGACCGATGGCCACAGGATCGGGACGGTCTTTTGTTTTTGGGATTGGGGTATTATGTGGCCGAAAAGTACGAGGCAGCAGGCAAAGCTTATGATCGCGCATACGCACAGATGGATTCTGTTGGGCAGGCGGCAATGACTTCAATAGAATTGTTGGGCGGTGGGGATGAGGCACACGCACTTTTTTGGCAAAAACGCGATCCTTTATTTCTCACGCCTGTGAACGAAAGAAAGTTGGCACATCGCGGGCGGGTTGCTTATGCAAATTTGAGATTTGGTCTGCCCGATGAGGGGATTGCGGGTTGGGAAACGGATATGGGCAAAGTCTGGATCCGCTATGGCCGCTATGTCAATCGCGTGAGAACGCTTATTCCGCATCGGGAGATCTGGACTTATGAAGATTTTTCAATGACCTTTTTTTCTTATGATTCCGTGCATTGGAAATTGGAATTGATGCAGGATGAGCGCTGGGCATTCGTGCCGGGCGGATGGGGCAGAAGTCAGGTTCTGTCGCCCAATTTTTATTTGCCCGAGCGGTATGTCGATCCATACGGAGATCAGAAATACGGATTGCCCGTACAGGTGGGATTTTTTAAGGCGAGAGAAGGACAGGTCAAAGTGGCACTATCATGGGGTATTCCCAAGCGCCAGTTGCAGTATCTCAAGCTCTATGAGACCTATCAAGTCGATTTGGATGCAGGTATTTTTGTACACAGAAGTAACGGGCAAGAGGTAACAAATGTCAGGTGGGAACCAGAGGCATTTCGGGATGTTTGGACCGATTCATTAAAGGAGCGGTATTTATTGGGGCAACGCGATCTGGTTTTGGCAGCAGATCAACAAGACGCCGATTCACTTGCGTTGTCTTTAGAAATTAGAGATGTGGGAAAGAAAACCGTGGGCGTGTTCCGCGATACGGTTTTTGTACAGACATTTCCCGATGATGTGATTTCTATGAGTTCTGTGTTGTTGGCTTCACATGTTGGAGATGGCAAAGAGGGGATAGAGGTCATCCCCAATCCGTTGAGGACTTTTGAC
>JAJEAX010000128.1 GCA_022822565.1 Candidatus Latescibacterota bacterium | reverse complement strand
ATCAGATACATCGCAAAATGTCTCGATTTTGATCGCCTGAAAAAAGTGACTGGCCCGCCGCTGCCCCTGATATTCATCTTCCCGATTCACCGTTGCCAGGCCAAAAGGCAGAATACCGCTCAAAACATCCATCACCACATTTAGCCCAGACCCCTTCGCGCCACCGGGAGCTACCAGCGCGTGCGCGCGTGCCGGATCGTCTGTCACCTGCCCCTCCTCATCTAACACCCACTCGCCATCTAATTTCCGTCCGTACAAACGCATGGTACCCACCCGCCCCCAGGCGGACCGCCCCGTCGCCATATCCAGAACAATGGGATATTCTCGATCCGCCGGAATCGCATAAGCCAGCGCGTGATTGCCCAACAACCGATCAATCCCCCCGTAAGGTGCCACACCTCGGCTGCTGCTCGACACGCAAAAACCGATCATATCCCATTCCAATGCCATCGTCGCATAACAGGCCGCTGCGCCGTAGTGCCGACTGTTTATAACTGTTGTCGCGGCAATACCCAGATCATTCGCCTTTGCGATAGCCAGTTGCATCGCGCGATAAGATGCCAGATGTCCCAAACACCCATCGCCATCTACCGTTGCAGACGCAGGACCTTCGCGGACAACGCGAATTTCGGGTTTTGGATTTGTATGACCAGTTTGAATGCGCTTTAAGTAGTTTGGCAAAGCACGCGTACCGTGTGAGTGAACCCCACGCACATCTGTCTCAACTTGCAAATCGGACATCAGCCGCGCATCTGCTCTCGGCACGCCAACCGCTTCATAAAGCCGTTGCGCCGTCTCTCTCAAATCGCCAACCTGAATCAACTGCTCCTGTTCTTTCGCCTCTATCGGCACAATACCATTCACGAGTTCATGCATAAAAACCTCCAAACTCCTTGCTCAAATTAAAGAGACATTTTAAGTTGTCAGTTCGCCCAATCGCTCTCTGAGATAAGACATGAAAGGGGAAACACGAGAGAGATTGAGTCGTCTTAATTTTACGTCCTCTTACCTCTAAGGAAATCACCATGGATTACGATGTCATCGTCATAGGCGGCGGGAGTGCGGGATACGCCGCCGCACGTACAGCACAGGAACTCGGTGCAAAAGTTGCCATTATAGACAAGGGACCTCTCGGTGGCCTGTGCATCTTGCGCGGTTGCATGCCCACCAAAACCATTTTGCGCTCATCCGAGGTCATGTCCCTGATGCGCCGCGCAAGAGAATTTGGCCTGCGCGCTTCCCATTTGCGCGCAAACCTCGACGAAATCAACGATCGCAAACGCGCACTCGTCAGTGAATTTGCAGATTATCGCATCGAGCAACTTCGCAATCCGCGATTCACCCTCATCAACGGCACGGCGCAGTTTCTCAATCGCAACACCATCGCAGTGGAAAAACAAAATATCACCGCGCGAAGTTTTATCCTCAGCACGGGATCAACAGTTGCCGACATCGCCATTCCCGGCTTAAAAGAAGTCGGCTATATCACCAGCGATGAAGCACTTGAACTGCGGGAATTGCCAGAATCGATGATCGTTTTAGGTGGCGGACCTGTCGCAACGGAATTTGCACAATTCTTCTGCCGCCTGGGTACTCATACCACACTCATTCAACGCAGCCATCACATCTTCAGCAGCACAGACGAAGACCTCGCACGTCCGGTAGAAGCACGCTTCAGGGAAGAAGGCATGAAAGTCTTTACCGACACGCAATTGCAAAAATTTACGACCAAAAACAATGCAAAAATCGCCCACTTCCACCACAAGGGCAAACTCCGTCGCGCGTCAGCAGATATAATCCTCCACGCTCTGGGACGCGTGCCCGCTATCCAATCGCTTGCGCTTGAAAATGCCGGTGTACGCGTCGAGCGCGGACGCATTCTCGTGGATCGTCACATGCGTACCAGCGCGCCCAATATTTACGCTGCAGGCGATTGCACAGGACTCTACGAAATTGTACACATCGCCGTGCAGCAAGGCGAGATAGCCGGTCACAACGCCGTTGATGGGACCCAAAAGCAGCGCATCGACTACAGGCTAAAAGCCGAAGTGATCTTCACCGACCCGCAATTTGCATCTGTGGGCCTCACCGAAAAAGAATGCCGCGAGCAAAACATTCCCTATCGCGTTGCATCCTATCCGTTTGACGACCACGGCAAATCCATGGTCCTGGGAGAAACCCATGGATTTGTTAAAATCCTCTGCCATCCCAAAACAGGCGAAATCATCGGTGGGCATATTGTCGGCCCAGAAGCGGGCGAACTCTTCCACGAACTCATCGCCATCATGCACTTTCGCGGCACAGTACACGACCTCATGAATATCCCGCATTATCACCCCACACTATCGGAAATTCTCACCTATCCGGCAGAAGACCTCGTTGAAGAAATTCATTTCTCGCGATGAATAACGGGTTTTAACTGATAGGCGAGTATCGCGGCAAACGGAATAAATAATAGGGAAATGCGAAACAAATTCTGATACGAAATCCAGGCGACCAGCACCCCGGCCAGCATGGGCAATAACCCTTGTGGAAACATAAACATATTCATAAAGCTGGTATAGGTTGGTCGTCGATCAGCAGGTGCGATGTCGAGGACATACGTCATGCGCCCCGAATACATGCCGCTTTGGGCTGCGCCTGAAAAAATGAACGTAAACGCATACACCACAACCCTCAAATCCACCTCTTTGCCCCAGAACCAGAAGGTGCGATCGGGCACATACTCAATGCATATTGGAACCAAAATGGACAGTGCGAGCAAGCAGGTACCGTACAAAAACAATGCCTGATTGCCCTTGTAACGCCCCACCCAGGCCCACGCCACATTTGAAAAAACCGAGCTAAACTGCATCGCAGTCACATAAAATCCAATATAAACCACCCCAATACCCAACCCGGAAATCGCATAAGGCACGTAAAACGGCCCGCCCATCATGCTAAAGCCCCACAAAAATTGCACCATGCACAAACGTCTGAAATTCACATCATCTCTCATCAGACTCAGGCCACTGAGCAAATAGTTTTTCAGCGAAAGCTGTGCGCGCGTGCGCTTTTCAATGGGTTCGCGGATCATGCCAAATGTCAGCACGGCCAGCGCAGTGCCCGACCCCGATAGCATAAATAACACCGCGTAATTATTCGGAAATGAGAGACCGCTCTGCGCACTCAGGATATAGGAAATCAGAACGCCCGCGACCATGGACATAATACCGCCTGAAAAACGGCGTAGAGCAAAAACTTTTGACCGATGTGACGCGGGAATCGCCTTGCCCATCAAATCCATCCACGGCACATTCATCACGCCCATCAACGACGTTCCCAACGCGTAAAATACCATAAATAAAAACAAAAAAAATGCGGGGTTTTGCCCGCCTAAAAAAATGGTCATCGCCCCCACCAAAATCCACATTGCACTTCGAGCCATGCCCGCCCAGATCAGCAAAGGCATCTTTCGGGGTTTGGGTTCGATAATCCGAGAGATAAAGACCTGCGGCCAGGCCCAACCCATTCTCATAAGTGCTCCCGCCATACCCACCAGAATACTGGATGTGGTCAGCGTTTGCACAAAAGCCGGCATCACCAGATCCGCGCTGATAAAGGTGTAGGCCATCATCACCATGCCGCCATTGATCACCAGCAACCAGCTATTTCGACGCGTCTCCCTTTGCGAGCGCCTCGCCGCCACCACATCGCGTAGCGGAGGTCCTCCATGCTGTGCCATTTCCATAATTTGTTATGTCCTATAAGCGATCCGCACCATCAATAATCCTCTGAATATCCACAATCCCACACCCCGGTCCCCTGGGAATACTCATTTTTCCATCTCGAATATCGAGTGCGGGATCAAACCACTCGCGGTATTTCTCAATTCCTCTTTTGTATTCCTGATACCAACCAATATCCGGTGTACATGCGGCAAAGTGGAGCATGTAAATAAACCCAAAACCTCCTGAGATGTGAACAGTTGTCGGCATTCCAGCCAATTCGGCCATTCGCGCAACGCGCGTCGAGCGAATAAGCCCCCCGTAATAATGCAGGTCGGGCTGCACAATATCCACACCGCGATTGGCAATCATCCACCGAAACCGCCTGTCGCTAAATTCCTGTTCGCCCCCAGAAACGGGAATATCCAGCGTATCGGCAACGACCTTTGTATCTTCGAGGTGATCAAACGGACAAGGCTCTTCAAAATAAACAGCCCCAATATCCTCGAGCATGCGCCCCACTTCAATCGCCTGTGGCGGATCGTAAGAACTATTGGAATCCGCGTGGATATCAATCGCATCGCCGAGTACCTTGCGAGACAACGCGATCAAATTTGGTGTTCGACCGGGCATGGCATCCGCATTTTTGCTCATGCGTCCTCCAATTCTAAACTTCACGGCTGGCGCACCCGTCTCGTCGATCAGCCCCTGCAAATAAACCACTTCTTCTTCTGGCGTGCTATCTCGCCGCCCACTCGCAACGTAAAAGGGAACCCACTCGCGCACGACACCGCCCAGGAGTTCGGGAATGGATTTTTTCGCAATCCGACCGAGTAAATCCAACAGCGCCAATTCGACCCAGGCCACACAACACCAGAAAGCCAATCCCTGCAATTTGTAATTGCTACTGTGGCGGTACACACCCCACAGATGGTCTTCGAGATCGCGGGCATCTTTCCCAATAAAATAGGGAATCACCAACTTTTTGAGAATCGGATACACATATTGCGCCCGCCCATTCGTAAACGCCAGACCTTCCGCACCATCTCTCGAACGCACATGTACGTAATACTCCCGCTCATCTTTGAGCAACTGAATAGATTCGATCACAACCGGCTCATCCAGCCCATCTAAGACCAGAACGGGTTTTTCAGCCGCCTCATCCAATGCTGCAACATCTGGTATTGAAACCATTTATATATCCTCCGAATAACGAACCTACCCCCGGCCCCTTCCTACTCTGTATCCATCTGTGTCCATCTGCGTCCATCTGCGGATAATTAAGCCTTTCATCCGTACCATCCGCTTAATCCGCGTTCCGGATTTTCTCCTGCAATTTTTCAAAATACAGATCTCGATCAACGGGAATATCTACCCAATCGTCCAGCCAGGAAGACAAAAGCATCGCATTCGCCAATTCAACCCCACGAATGCCCTCAACTCCAGGCGCGAGCAATGGGCTGTCATTCAATATGGCGTCACACCAGTTGTTAATTATGCCGCGGTGCGCCCCGCCATCTTCGCCGAGGGGAATATCGAGCTTTTCCGCCCTGGGTTTGCCAAAACCGCCCGTATATCCCCGAGAAAACTCGCTCAGGGAAACATTTGAACGCCACCACACAATTTTGTTGTTTTCCATAACCACCTTGCCGCGATCCGTCGCTATCTCCAGCCGGTTGCTTCCGGGAAACTCTCCGGTTGTGGTAATGAATACGCCCGTCGCACCGCTGTCGTATTCCACATACGCAGTGACATCGTCATCCACCTCAATATCGTGATATTTACCATAGCTGATAAAAGCGCGCACGCGCGAGGGCATCCCGCAGATCCACTGCCACAGATCCAAATTATGAGGACACTGATTCATCAACACACCGCCCCCTTCACCCGACCATGTCGCACGCCATTCGCCCTTATCGTAATAACTTTGAGCGCGAAACCAGTTGGTGACGATATAATTCGTGCGCTGAATATCTCCCAATTCGCCAGAAGCCACCAATTCTCGCAATTTTTGATGGTGTGGGCGGGTTCGCTGATTGAACATCAGGGCAAATACTTTGCCACTTTTTTCGGCAGCCTCATTCATTTCATAGACTTGCCTGGTATATACACCTGCGGGTTTCTCTATCAGAACATGTAAATCGTTCTCAAATCCCTTTATCGCATAAGTCGGATGATCGTAATGCGGCGTCGCCACAATAATCGCATCAACAGCTCCCGACGCGACCAACTCATCGCCATTGTCAAATGTCCGCACGTTTTCCCCGAGGTTGTCGCGCGCCCACTGAATCCTATCCGGGTCGGTATCACACACCGCTGTCAACTCCCCATGCGGAATATCGTCCTCCACAAAATACTTCGCGTGACCACTCCCTCTGCCACCAATGCCAATAATGCCAACTCTCACCTTTTCCATACTGTAAACGCCTCCTCTTTTAAACCTGTCATCATCTACCCGTATGTTGCCGGTCAAGTTGCGCCTTCAATGCGGTTTCCATCGCTTCGGTCGCAATAAAAAAATTATCGGGATAACGCGCATGCTCTAAGAGGGCCGTATAAATCGCATCTGCCTCATAGTTATTCAAACCCAATCCCGCCAAATACTGAAGCCGCATATTGCGATCCAGATTGATCTGTGCATCTGCGAGCCATTCGTCCAGGTCTGATGCTCGTCCTGCATACGTCGAAAGCAATGCGACAGCCGATCCCAAAGACACATCACTCAGCGAATACCACACCTCCGTATAATCTTCGCGGTCCAAACGCGCCTGCAAGGCATCGACATCGACGGACAGGGATTCCTCTTGCCCCAACAGCACAACATCATACCCCTCGCCTTCATCTTGATTGCCCCAAATTGTCCCGTCTGGAAACACCTGAAAAAAAGTCGCGATCTCGCTCTTCACCGCATCTAACCGCGACTCGTAAAGTGGAACCCACTGCGTCACAACACCTCCGGGATTCAAACGCTCTTTGCACAACTCAAAATACTCCTTCGAATACAGCGCGCCAGCCCCCTTAACCCAGGGGTGAATCGGATCAGACGTAATAATATCGAATTTCTCATCTGTTGCCAGCAGATAATGTCGCGCATCATCAATAACGACTTCCACGCGAGGGTCTTTTAATACATCGTAGTTCTCAGGACCAAAATATCCCTCGGCCGCAGGTGGAATCAACGGCTCGATCTCACAGATCACAATGCGTTCAACACTCGGATACAAAACATAAGTTCCCGCCGTCACCCCCGCACCACATCCAACCACGAGCACAGAACGCGGCTCCCTGTGCATCAATGCAGAAAGATGTCCCAACAGGCGCTGCAAACGCATATCCTGTGGCTCGCTGGATGCTACGATTTTTCCGCTAACGTGAAAATTCCGCACGCCATTGTCCAGTTCAGACACCGCAACCGATGCATTCATCCCCTCATCCGCGTAAATATATGTCGCGTCCTCTCCCCAATCGAGAAGCGAACGCCCATAAGCAATCAGCGACGGTGGCGGCCCTTGCATACTCCACACCAGCAAAACGACACCTACTGCAACGCCGACCCACCGATCTGATCTGACCGTACTGTCCCCATCTCTCACCTGCCACAAATTGCGCCCGAACATCAAAACAGCCCCAAATGCAGAAAGGATGAGTAACACCTGTTGCGCCATCTGTGTCCCCAAAAGCGCGACCAAAACCACACTAAAACCGAGTGCTCCCACAATTGCACCTGCCGTATTCGCCGCATACACACTGCCGGCCAGTGCACCGGGATCGCCTTTCTGCGAACGCGCCGCAGCGAGAGCCAGCGGAAAACTGCCCCCCCACAGCACGGTCGCGGGAAAAATAGCCACAAAACAACGCAGCAAATCCAGTTGAAAACGCACCGCGGTTGTTCCTCCCGATGTCCAGTAAGGAAGCAAATGAGCAAGCGCGTAAGCCGCCCAGGCAATCGCGCCAACAAGAAGAAGCTGGCACCAACCAAGCGCAATTTTGGGATTTACTTTTGTGCGTGCAAAATACGCCCCCACACTACTCCCCATACCCAGCCCAATCAGAAAAACTCCCAGAATAATCGAAAAAGCGTAAACAGTCGCCCCCATCATAAGCGACAGCAACCGCGTCCAAATCACCTGAGCACCCAGCGCGCACGCGCCGGAAATCGCGATGGTCACATAAACCGATCGCGCTTCTGAAATCCACAAACTGCGCGTGGTCGTCTTTCTCGAAGACGCATCGTATTCAGCCCATTTTGCCAATCCATATCCGATAAGTGCCACGGCAAAATTGAGCGCGACCGCCACATAAGTCGCCGTAACCACATCGTACAGGCGCAACAGATAAAAACCCGCGAATAAACACCCGCAAACAGCACCGGCAATATTTCCCCCGTAAAAAAAACCGAGCCACGAAACACCGCGAGGCGTTGACTCTGTCCACCTCGCTATCGCAGGCAGGGTCGCACCCATCAACACCGTGGGGAAAAAAAGACAGATTGCGCAGACAATCCCCCGCAGGAAATGCCCCCAGAAGCCATAAGTTGCCACACCGATATAAATCGTGCCGACCAGGGGCAGTACAAAGAGCAGGATCAAGCCCATCATACCAATGCCCAACTCCAAAAGCGCATAGACCTTTAACGGATGGTAGCGCATTGAAATAATGCGCGAGAGCATCACACTACCGACGCACATCCCACCCATAAATGTACCCAGCAAGATGCCGAGAGAAATTGCCGAAGACCCAATAATCAGTTGCAACATCTGGAACCAGACAATTTCGTAAATGAGTGCGGCGCATCCACTTCCCACAAAGAGGATAATTAGAAAAGGTAAAAATTTACGGTTTGCGTCCATAGCATCACTTATCGCTTTTTATCTGTGTCCATCTGCGCCATCTGCGGATTATTGCCTTTCTTCTGCAAGCTGTCGCATCGCCGCAGAATGGCTCACACCTTCGGCCCGCAGCCGCCTGTAAGCCGCTTCATCCATCCCCTCGGGATTGAGAAATGCGCGAATATCGTATCGCCCGGGCACTGCAACGGGTAACTTCCCCTCTTCGATCATCAATTGCAGTGGATAGCCTATTTCCTCGAGCGGTAGATGTACAACTCGATTTTGCCTCGCCGATTCAAAAAGTGCCATCATAATCTCCACAGTCGCACGCGCCTTGCGGCCGGAAGCGCGGTGCTCCTCGCCTCCTTCTAACCACGCGATCAACTCGCGCACAGAAGCGGCATTGGTCTCACCGCCAATTGCGCGATACCCCTCGTCAGCCACAATTTCCACATCTTCCCATCCATCGGTCATGGCATTGAATACGCGAACCGTGTTTTCGGTTACCTCCATCAACCCCTCAGAGCCGCGAATCTGAAAATGCCCAGCCTGTTCACCCGGCCTGTTTAAATCCGCCTGGATCAAAGCCTGAGCGCCATTAGCAAATGCGATCAGGCCCATACACGCATCCTCAATCGGCGTATCGCGCTCAAAGCGATCCGTCTGCCGCTCGACAGCCCCCATCACCCATTCGGCCTCTGGATCGTCCAACACAAACCGAATGCCATCGATAGTATGTGTCGCCCAGTTGATCAACCCCTGTGCGACCTGTCCTTGTATCATCACAACATCGCCAATAACCTTCTGCTGCATCAGAGCTCGCGCTTTTTCCCAACCGGGTGTAAAACGCCTCTGATGACTGACCACCAGCTTTGTCCCATTTTTTTTACACGCATCCAGCATGCGATCTGCCTCGCCAAGGCCAATCGCCATGGGCTTTTCGCAAATAACACCCGGCACACCGCCATTCGCGGCGCCAATTGTACAATCCGGATGGAGAAGATGCCATGTACAAACGCTGACGATCTGGAGATCTTCTTTTTCTACCATCTCCTCCACCGAAGGGTATGCTTTGGGAATGCCAAATTCCTCGCAAAATTGCTCGCGCGCAACCGGATGGGGATCGGCAACCGCCACCATCTCTGCATTGGTAACGCGCAAATATCCATCGGCGTGACTGCGCGCAATGGAACCGCATCCAATAATACCGACTCTGTAAGTCATAGCGAATTCCTAATTTTTAATTTTTACGCAACCATTCCTCCAGCCACAATGCCGGATCCTCCGCATTTGCGCACTGGCGCAAAACCTCAACCGTAGCTTTCAAATCATTATCACACGCCAGATACACGCGCGCAAACACATCGGTGCGCTCCCGGTAAACCCGGTAAAGAGCCATCCGCGCATTGTTGAGTTCCCACGATGGAAAGCGGGCATATAGATCGGTCTTAAGAGGGAGCGTGTGAAATTCTGCACGTGCGGAATCAAAAATCTGCTGGCGTTGCGTTATCTTATGGGGAGAGTTGGACTGGTAAAGCAAATTGAGGCGAGAAGCAATATCGCGCATAAATTTGCGAAAAACAATACCATCTGCACGCCTGTCAAGCACTTGATGTACCACTTCGGAATCGGTACCGTATTTGCGCTGCAACCACATCAACGCCCCGGTTTCACCAACAAAACTCGCCAGGCTCTCGTTGAAAGTGACATCTCCTTCTATCCACACAGTTGCATGTGTCAACTCGTGAATAATGAGATCGGTCAAGTTGCCTTCGGGATAGCGCAACATCGTGCTCAACACAGGATCGGAAAACCACCCCAATGTGCTATACGCGCTCACCGGTCGCAAATAGGTGTCATACCCTTCAGTCACATATCGATCACGCGCTTCCTCGGCTTTTGCGCGATCAAAATACCCCCGGTAGGGAACTGCGCCCACGATAGGGTAAGACCACTCAAGCGGTTCAAGACGATCTTTGGGGCAAACAACCAGATTCCACGACACCGGCCCGCGTCCGATATCGACATACGTGGTGTAATTTTTTGCGGTATTCAGACCAATTTCGCGTTGGGCAAACGCGCGAATAGCCTGCACGAGTTCCAATTTTGCGCGTTGATCAGATGAGAGTTTTCCCGCTTCCAGCACTTTTTCAATGGATTCTGCCTTCCACAGAATTGCGACCTGACCTTTGAGCAACTGATAGAGATACCCGATCTCGGATCCAAAGCCGAACACGAGAATTAGCAGACACCCAGAAAACCGAACCATGCATGATGCTCACTGTTCCATAAAATAATAACAGATCATGTGCTGCAAAATAAGATGCATATCTTCGATACGCCCCATGTGGTCAGAGGGAATCACCACGCAATGTTGAACGAGTTCTCTCAGCTTTCCCCCCTCAAACCCCGTAAACCCAATAGAAACACAGCCCACCTCGTTGGCATACCGCACCGCCCGCAACACATTTTCGGAATTTCCACTGCCGCTTATCGCCAGCAAAACATCGCCGGGTTCTGCAAAATTTTTCAATTGCTCAACATACACATCTTCGTAACACAAATCATTGCTCAGTGCCGTCATCCACTCCACATTATCCGTCATCGGAATCGTCTTAAAGCGCGTTTCGCGCCCAATTGAAGCACCCTTTCCCATATCGTTGACAAAATGCGACGCCGTACTCGCACTGCCCCCATTGCCGATGGCATAAATTCTCTTATGCGTATCTCTCGCTTTCTCAAACTCTGCAATAATACGGGCAATCGCCCTGGCATCCAGTGACTTGAGCAAAGTCAAATTTTGCGCGATGTAATTCTCGACAAAAGCCTCCATCGAAATCCTCCTCAGGATAACTGAGCGGCTTGCCAACTCTTATCCAGCGCGTCGTGTGTTGTTTGCACGGCATCTTGCGCTGCCATTTCCCGCACCGACTGGCTAAAAGGCTCGGGCGACACTGGACCATCATAGCCAATTTTTTGCAACGCGCTCAAAAAGCCAACCAGATCAATCACACCCGTCTCACCCGGCAAAGCGCGTTTGTTGTCAATCTGATCGCCTACATAAACGCCATCGGGTGCGTCATTGACGTGAACATGCACCACATCCTCAGCCGTCAAACCCATCAGATCTGATACAGTACCCAAACCCGTGTACCAGTGCCAGCAATCGAGAAGCAGCCCCACATTGCCGGTGCCAATCGCATGGCCAAGCGCGAGCATGCCATCCATAGAATGAATGAATCCATAAGGTTTATCCTCCCGTAGCGTGCGCGGCCCAATAAATTCCAGCCCCAGACTACATCCATGCTCGCCCAGAATTTCGGCAATCGGCTTAAAACGCTCAATATGCCACCTGAAATTCTCGCCAAATTTGAGGTCTTCAGAAGCAGCAGGCACCCATTGAGCAACCCGCGTAGCCCCCACAGCAGCACCTGCAGCGGCAAACTCTGCCAACTTCGCCAGACCAGCTTTGTACTCGTCTTCATCGCCCCGCCAATTTACAGACAAACCCCACGCGCCTATTCTCAAACCAGCATCGGCAAACAGCTCTTTCACATGTTCTGCACCATGCGTATTAACCAGAGAAGCGATCTCCTGTATATTGGGATCAATCCCCTGAAATCCAGCGCGTTTTGCATAGCTGATCAATTCATCAACGCTTCCTCTTACGCCAATAGCACCCGCATTGAGACTTTTAAACATCAAATGCTCCTTTGTTTTATCACAATTGTATTTACACCTGAACTCTGTGCTTTTCAACCATCTCGGGATTTAATTCAACGCCGAGTCCCGGCCGATCATTGATGCGAATGCGGCCATTCACAATCTCCTCGCCGGGAATGGTCAGATCCTTTCGCCAGGGAATCTCTCCCCAGCCGTATTCCAGAATGAGAAATCCCGGCAAAGACGCCATCGCATGCACGCCAGCCGCGATCACCACAGGCCCAAAGGGACCGTGTGGCGCCGTGGGCAGCCCCCAGGCGTGGAGCATATCCCCTATTTTTTTCAACTCACCAATCCCGCCCACAACCGTCACATCGGGCATGGGAATATGCATGCTGAGATTCTCCACCACCTCGACCCAATCCCGCCGCAAGCCTCGCTGCTCGCCTCCCGCAATCGTCAATCCACATCCTTCTTTTACGGCGAGACAATTGTCGAGACTCGATTCGGGTGTGGGTTGCTCAAACCAGAAAAGATTGAGATCGCGCACCTCATCAGCGACTTCAATCGCACCGCGAACCGTAAACTTACTGTGACAATCCACGAGCAAATCGGCCTCTGGACCTATGGCTTCACGGACCGCTCGCATACACGCAATTCCCCTTGCAGCGTCTCTGGCATTGTCAGCACCGCGTACCCCGTCAAAAGGGTCCAGCTTGACCGCATCAAAACCCTCTGCCACCGCAGCAGCGGCATTTTTAGCAAATCCCTCGGGAGATCGGTCTGTCGTCGCCCGATTGATATTCGCATACAGCCGGATCTCATCTCGACACGCACCTCCCAAAAGCGCGTGAACAGGCACATTGAGCGATTTGCCCAAAATATCCCATAGCGCTTGTTCAAACGCACTCAAGGCGAACAATTCTACCTTTGTGCGTTCTGTGCTTGTATAGCGCGACACAAGAGCTTCAATTTTTCTCGGATCGCACCCTTTGACCGATTCACCCAGATCGCGCAAAGCCGACAGTTGCGCCGCATAATTGTTGCCCGAGCGCATCTCACCTATACCCTGGATACCCTTATCCGTAAGTACATGTACAAACACCCAATCTCCCCGGTGATTGACATGCACGGCGTCGAGTTCAATACCTGTAATTTGCATTTCGACAACTCCTGTAAAAATGGATAATCCTAATCCGAAAACGGAATACTATGCCCCTGCCCCGGAAACCAGATCATATCGACGACAAACGAAATGCCAGCTCCTACAAAATGCCCCATAATAAGCCCTATAAAAAACGGCCGACCCGCGCGATAGGCGCGAATGCCCCCAATCCGCAAAACAATAGACTTGATCGCCCAGGCGAGAAAAATGGCAAAAATGACATTATTAACCGGATAAACCGGCCCGGCTGCAAACCCAATCGGGTGCAGCGGCCACCACGCGACTCGATAGCGCAAAATCATAAAAAGCAGCGTCACCGCAGCGCCAATACCCATATACATAATAGGCAACCACTGCACAGAAAATGGATCTTTCGACTTCTTGACCAGATTATCCCAGGGAAACCGCGCGAGACCCCCGTGAAAAATACCGCCGTAATTTGCAGCACCATTCAAATAACCCATATAAATTGTATAGATAAATGTAGCCAACACACCGGCCCCCATTGCCAGAACAATGGGAATGATCAGCCTTCGCTGATTGACCCGAACAGTATCGTAAAGCTTTACGGAATGGGCAAGCGCGGGCATGATCGTAGTTTTGGTATCGCTGCACCATGAATACGAAAGCGCGATAGAAACCTGCGTCTGCTGCGAAAGCACATCTGATCCCATTACAAACATGGCAAAAGGTTGCGGCATCAAGGGCGCGCGAATAGAAATCAGACCGGTCTCTGCAATAACCCGCGTAATCCCCAGATACATGACCAGAGCGCCAAAGAGAAAAATCGGGATATACTTAAACGCCATGCCCGTTGCCAAATGCCACACAATCAGGTAGGCAGAACAGGCTATAATGCCAAAAACCGCCGTGCGATACGAAACGATCTCATCGGAATCGTCAACCGAATCATCGCGGTAAAATGCCTTGCGAAAAACCCCGCGCAAGTGCCCGCGCGCCATCCAGAATCCCACGAGCACCACCACAATAAACGCACCCATAGATTGCGCGCCCATCGCCAGTGGTCCTGTGGAATATTCCTCATCTGCACCGGCTTTTAGACCAAAGCGGTTAAAAAAGCCATTTTCCAGATTGGTCAGTACATTGAACACCCACAGACTCAGCGAAATATCCAGATTTATAAAATACCCAAAGCCCACAACCATCAGATATAGACGCACGGGAATGGGGGGAAATTCGCGCCCAAACTGAATACTCGCAAAGCGCCATGGAATCGTCGGAAAAGTCGGACTAAAATAAGAAATAACATTCCACAGAATAATACACAACGTAAGACTAAAACCCGCCCAGAACAACGGGTTATTCATAATGGGAATTGGAAAAAATCCACGCCTTTTGTCCTCTTCCATCACGGCCAAAGGCATTTCCATCAGCGGGTAGTCAATGCGCTCGTGCTCTATCCACTGCTTTCGCAGAATGACCATGAGAAAAAGGCAGCAGCCATAAAAAGCCGCAATTACAGTCATCCACCAGAACACGGGCACAATCCACGCATCCCACGGTACGGAAACCCCGCGCGGTAGCCCTTCAAAAAACCATCGCAGAGATTCGCCCGCGGGCAGAATAGACCACTCTGGCAAATAGGGCTCGTAATAGGTCGCCCACTGATTCTCAGGGGTTGCCAAATAGTACGGCACCGTAAAATTGGCGATCAATTTCCCGACAAAATACGTGGGCATAGTCGCGCCAATCAATGCCATAGAAAACATGACAATAAGCTCGCCCCGACTCAGCCTGAGCGGGCGCAAAAGCACGAGCGCGATCACAACAATGGGAAAAACAGCAGCGACTGAAAGATGGTTTTGGTCCAACCTCGTAGTGTGGAGAATAAATCTCGCGTAAGACCCGGCAATTGTCGCCATCACCGTGAGAAAAGTACCCAAAACGAGTGCGCGGAATGTCACGGCGGATCTGGTAGATTCAGAAACAACAGCTTCTCTTGCTAAAGCCACTCAAAAATCTCCTTCTTACCTTTTTGACCGCCTAATATAACGTCTTACTGAGGTGCTGCCACACAAAAAACGCCCTTCTCCCGATTCGGTGACCCCAACACAGGGATTCCTACTTGAGAGAAGGGCACATGACCTCGGGTCACCCTTGCCCGAGACCATTAAATAATAGAATTATACTGAATTATACACTCCAGTATATGTTTCATTGTAAATATCAATATATTTGTAACATTGTGTCAAGAGAAAACGTATTCAATACCCCTTATTTTTATCAATTACACTCAGCATATCTTCCCCATCCAGAAAACGCCGCAAGTTTTCGCAAAACAGATTCACAATGCGGTCCTGCCTATTGGGAGATCCTCCCGCAGTATGAGGTGTGATAATAACATTGGGCATATGCCACAGCGGATGACTATCGGGCAATGGCTCTTGCGGCGTCACATCCAATCCCGCCCCGGCAATCTGCCCGGTTTCCAATGCCTCGACCAGAGATGCCTCATCCATAATTTTACCCCGCGTGACATTGACCAAAAGCGCGTGATTCTGCATCTTCTCAAATGCCAGGCGGTCGAAGATCCCGCGCGTTTCCTCTGTCAGTGGGCAGCAGACCACTACGACATCAGACGCGGATAAAAGATCGTAAAAGCGATCCATCTTCCAGCAGGCCTCTACACAGTCTGGCACCTCGACATCCTCTGGATCAACAGCGATAATGTTCATGCCAAACGCATGCGCTCGAATAGCGACATCGCATCCCGTGCCCCCCAATCCCACAATCCCCATTGTTTTATCGATCAATTCCCACGATGCATGGCGAATGGGCATACGCTCATTCCAATCAGCCGTTCTGATCGCGCGTGCAATTCCCCGGGTCAATCCAAGCAAAAGAGCCATCGCGTGTTCCGACAAATGAACGCCTACGGTACCCTTTGCACTCGTCAGAATCACCTCGCTATGGACAAACTCGGCATACATCATCCCATCGACGCCCGCGCCCCATGTTTGCACCCACTTCAAGCGTTCGGCGCGTTTGAACATATCGCGGCTCATACCCCCAAAAATGATGTCAATTTCGGGCATAACCTCCAGCGTATCATCGCTTGACTCGGGGATAATCAGATCGATATCCTCAGCCGACGATTGAATCTGCCTTAGGTGATGATCGTCCAGGCGGTCGTTAATCAGTACCTTCATAAGAGCCTCCTGCATCAAGCAGATGCCAACTCAAATTTTTCAACTGTGGTCATGCGTTTGCGCCGATGTAACGCAACGTGATCGGGCCAAACACCGTAGTCTCGATCAGAACCCGTTTCCCGATCCAGAAAAAGCGGAAATTCACTGGCTGCGGGCTTGGTCCTCGCATAGCCACTATTGTAGCTACGCATAATAATGCGCTGTTCGCGGTTGAGCGTGGCGAGCCAATCGGGATCACATTGGTGCCGGTCCGCTTCGCAAACCCACGACGGGCAATAAGCCAAAAAGATATTCTTTCTCACGACATCCGTATTATTCGGCGCCACGCGATGCCAGGTATTGCAGTGCATAAACGTCATTGTGCCGCGCTTCGGACAAATTACTTTTTCGCCGGGAACTTCGTCATGGGTATCGTAAAAATCAAAATACTGTCCCTTGTGGCTGCCGGGCATATAGACAAAATTTCCCATATCCGGCTCGGGAAGATCGGTCAGCCAATACGCCACTTTGATTTGCATGGGCAAGACCGGTGAAAAAACGCCATAGGGCAAAGCGCGCGCACCATCGGGATGCCATTTGTTGCGACTGGTATCGCGGGGGCGCAAGAAAAATTGCGAAATGTGAAGTTTTAGCAATTCACCATACACATCGTGCATAAAACCGATATGCCGGGGATGATCGATTAACTCGGCAAATTCGGGATATCGCTCCACGATATTATTTGGACCAAAAAACTTCGCGGGATCGTATTTTTCACTGCGGGCAGCCGCAGCATCCATCATCTCGATATAGCGGTCGCATTCCTCGTCTGTCAACGCATCTTCCACAACGAGCATGCCATCCTCTTGAAATTCCTCCCACTGCTCGCACGTAAACCCCGGCGGCGCAACGCGATAGTTCTGTTTCGACATATCAAATCTCCTTTTTTCAATAAGAATAATCAATATGGAGTTTCATAACCTATCTTAAACATAATGCAGATGCCATCCTGAGACAATATTGTATTCTTATAGGCGATATCGCTCTACCAGTCAACGTACCTGAACAAGCTCGATACTCACGCCATCAGGCGCGGCGATATAGCATATCACACCGCCGCTACCTGGTATAAATTCCCACGGCTCGACCGCGAACTCTACTCCCCTATTGCGCAACACCTCGCAATACGCCCGCAAATCGCCACGGTAAGTAAAACCAAAGTGATCCGTACCGTATTCATTATGACTCGAATAATCCTCGAAATCTCGCATCGGCGCGGGCATAGACGGATCTTCACTAGATCGTCTTCCTCGGATCAGAAGCGTCATCCCTCCGAGCCCCACTTTAATCTGCGGCGCGCTGCGAAGCTCGTACTCGCTATTGATCGTCGCGCCCAGTTTATCGACGTACCACGTTGCCGAAACTCGCGGATCCTCGCTGATGATGTGTATATGATCGAACGCCAGCTTATTTTTGCTCATTCTCCCTCCGGACGAATCAGATTACCCACCTCATGTGAGACACCGGAATTTTCCATCACATTGCCCTGAATCAGAATCGGGCGATTCGTACCGGTCTGATCATTCACAATCAGTTCCACATTCTGAAAATGATTGCCTGTTACCGCCATACCTGCGCCAGTAAGCCATAGCGGCAGGCGCTCCGCCTCGTCCCGTCCCCGAATCACATTCCCCGTAACAGACGTATCAAACCCGCGCACATCCATCGCCAGGCCCAACTTTCCGCCCTGATCCACCATAACGATATTATTGGAAATCACATGTCGCTCTGAATCTGCCCAGGACCGAAAAGCAATATCCAGATCGCCCCCCTCTCGCACATGCACGACATTATTCGCCATAATAATCGAATTTCCGCGATCAGAACCCACCGCAACATGCGTGCGCCCGGTAATCTCCACAAAATTTCCCATCACAAAACCCGGACCCTCCAGAAGCTCTACCGCATCGGAGTGGGCATTGCCCAGGTGGTTATTCACCACCCGCATATTGGGCCCATCGAGCATAATACCCAGCCTCTGCGCGTTCAACACCGTACAATTCTCAATCGTAATATTGTGCGTCGGCTCCGGACAGGACCCGCCTGGCTCTGCACAAAACGCTTTAATGCCATTATATTCGAATCGTCCGTGTGAAATATTTACAAACTCAGCCCCGTTATACGGGTTCTGGTCCCGATTCTGATCTACCCAGAGATCCCGAATCACAATATTTCCCACGCCATTCCCGATAATGCGGATCACATTGGTATTCTGATCCGGTGCCAGAATCAACCGCGTGGCAGCCCCCTGCCCTATTAGCGTCACATTGCTGCGGTCGATAATCACCCCTCCGAGCTTGCCCTCCACCTTGCGGATATCATACGTCCCCTCCATCAGTGTCACAGTCCCGCCAGATGATGGAAGCGCGTGAATCGCCTCGTAAATCTCCTCCTGATCGCCCACTCCATCACCCACAAAATCGGCTGCAGCTTTTGACTTTTCCGATGAACTCTGCGTTGCAATAATCATCGTACTCCCCTGTATTTGAGATGGTTGATGAACTACAAAAACCAGCACCAAAAACAACGCAATATATGTAATCCGATCCATCAAACGTCCTGTACCTCACTGCTTGTTCAGACAGAACAGATACTCTTCCACCTGATCTGCTTTATAAACCCGATTCTCCCGATCGACATCCGCCCGAAAGCGCTGGTAATCCCGCGTCATTAAATCCACTTTCCCATACTGTCCCATTGTCTGCAAAATCTCATCCTTACCCATAATCCCTTCACTATTATAGCTGAGGAATACATATCTCGCCGATGTCTTTTTAACCATATTATCAAATGCGGGTAAAGCCCGCCTCTTCATACAGAAATCCGACTTTTGATCATCCTGTGGACGCAGCCCAGTCACGCCTTTCAAGGCTGGCGTATCATACCTCGCCAGTGTCTCCAACACATGATAATTCGCACAATACTGGCGATGATTATAGGGCGGGTCCATATACAACACATCGCAAGACAGACGCTCGACCAACTCCTGCCCATTCACATTGTGTACTTCGTGTTCCTCATCGCTCTCGACAATACCGAGCCGCTTTAATTCCAGGGGCTTCATCGCACTCTTCTTGATATGCTTCAAAAATGCACCATAGACCGACGCTGTATTCGCAACCCGGTCTGCCGCATCAATCAAACTCGCCAAAAGATAAAAATACTCATCCTCCGTCAGCTTGCCCGACTGCCACCACTCCTCAATCTGCATCCGAATTGCATCACATCGCATGCCATTCTCATCGGAGAAATACTGTCTCTTAAACTCCGCTCCCCCTGTTCCTCCTGGACAATAATTGTGATAGATGAATCCGGAATTTCCATTCAGATTATTGAGATATTCCAATACAATGTCGGTTGCGTCGCAAATTAGTGTTGTCGGAACTATTTTGCCATCATCCAGAACACCATCAAATGCGGGTACTTGACTAATGCCTACAAGTGCGCGATTGAGACAAAAGGAGTAGTATTGGATATCGTTAGCGATAATTTTAAAGCCCTTCTGCTTAAAATGCGCCCCCACAACACCAGTGCCAGCAAACACATCGCAGAATACCTTATAATCCGAATTTACATTCTTTAAAATACCCTCTTCGAGAAAGTCACGCAGAGAATACTTGCTTCCGATATAGTTCATATATCTCTTATCCGGATGATGGCAACATCCCGCTCACACATTCACAAACTCTTTGAGCGACACAATCCGCCCGGACTCTGATGAAATACCCATACCCTCGACCATCGCCACAGTCACGAGATTATTGCGCCCAGAAAACTCGGGCTCTTCACCGCCATTTACCCACGCGACAAATTGATTGACAATCAGGTCTGTCGAAGTAGGTCCCGCATCAAGAGGCAATATTTCGGGATCGGCTTTGCGGCGTGTCAAAACGAGATTGCCGCCCTCAAGGGAAAGCGTGCCTTCATCCACATCCACCCGGGTTTCGCCGCCCGATTTATGCGGTTCGAAAGTCGCAAAATAGGTCGCAGTCGCGCCCCCATCAAACTCCACCCATCCCGAAACACCTGCTCCGCCCTTATACGGACTCCATGGTGGATTAAAGCTATGCGCCCACATCCGCACGGGCAACGCGCCCATAATATATCGCATAGTATCCAGGTCGTGAATGCCTCGTTCCCACAAATAAGAATGGTCATCGTGACCCGAATGGTGGACCCCCTTGCTGCGCCATCCCACCTTGGTAAAAAGCCCGAAACTCGCCTTGCCATACGTCTCTTCTCTCAAGTGGCGCGATAGCGTCATTGTCGCCGCATTGTATTTGGCATTTTGGCTCACCCCCACCTTGACCCCCATGCGATCGGCTTCCTCTACAACATGCTTTGCCGACGCCAGAGTCTTCGTAAACGGCTTTTCGACCAGAACGTGCTTACCCGCTCTCACCGCTTCCAAAATCATATCCGCGTGGGAATCTGGAGGTGTAATAACAATTACACAATCCGATTCCACGTTGTTCAGGGCTTGTTCAAGCGATCTAAAACACTTCGACTCGGGCAATCCCGACACTTCCATAGCGGCATTCATATTGCCTTCGTGAACATCGACAAAAGCCGCACTTTCCACGTCATCTCGCTCGGCAAACATAGCAACCGGCCACTTTCCTCTGCCGCCAACACCCAGATGAATACACTGCACTGCC
>JAJEAX010000053.1 GCA_022822565.1 Candidatus Latescibacterota bacterium | reverse complement strand
CCTCTTCGCCCTTACACCGGCATGGATGCACTTTTGGGCGATCTCTCAAAAAGATTTTTTCTTTCTCAATTCATCCCACCAATCCATAAGCGCGCGAATGTGTTTTTCATAGCCGCGATCTGTGGGATGATAATAGGTGCGTTCCCTCAAATTGTCGGGAAAATACACTTGATCAATATACCCATCCGGATCGTCATGTGCATATTGATACCCCTTGCCGTAATCGAGATCCTTCATCAGCTTCGTCGGCGCATTGCGAATATGCAGGGGCACGGGCAAATTGGGATGCTTCTCAACATCGGAAAGCGCACTATTATACGCGGCATAAACGGCATTGCTCTTAGGGGCTGTAGCGAGATAAACCGTCGCCTGAGCAATAGATAGATCGCCCTCGGGACTGCCCAGAAAGTCGTACGCCTCGCGGGCATTGAGCGCAACTTGCAAAGCGCGCGGATCGGCAACGCCCACATCTTCAGAAGCAAAGCGGATCATACGCCTCAAAATATAATGCGGATGCTCACCAGACGCCATCATACGCGCGAGCCAATACAGCGAAGCATGAGGATCGCTGCCGCGGAGACTCTTGTGAAAAGCCGAAATGATATTGTAGTGCTCTTCCCCTGTCTTATCGTAAAGATGAGCCTTGCGACCGAGAACTTCGCGCACAGTTTCGGGCGTGGGGTCGCAACCCGTAGCTTCAACAGCCGCAGCAACGGTTTCAAGCGCGTTGAGAGATCGGCGGGCATCGCCCTCCGCAGTCTCGGCGATGAGATCCAAAGCCTGTTCATCAATCTGCAAATCGGGAAACCCGTGTTCCGAATTGGCAATAGCGCGGTCCAGCACCTGGCGAATATGGGACGTATCGAGCAAATTGAGCACAAAAACGCGCGTGCGTGAAAGCAGGGCAGAATTGACCTCAAAAGAGGGATTTTCAGTAGTGGCACCAATAAGCGTGATAACACCATTTTCGACATGGGGCAGAAAAGCGTCTTGCTGCGCTTTGTTAAAACGGTGAATCTCATCCACAAAAAAAATGGTGCGCCTGCCCAGACGCAGCTCTTCTCGCGCCCGCGCAATAATCTCCCGCGCCTCCTTGATACCCGCTGTTACCGCGCTAAAAGACACAAAGCGACTCTCCGTCGTACCCGCAATAACCCGAGCCAGCGTTGTCTTGCCCGACCCCGGCGGCCCCCAGAAAATCATGGACGGCAAGCGATCACTTTCGATAAGCACGCGAAGGGGCGCACCCGGCCCAACGAGATGATCCTGCCCCACAATATCGTCCAGCACCTGGGGACGCAGGCGTTCTGCCAAAGGCGCGCCAGCTATCTCCTGTTCGTCCTGAGACACGGGTTTAATAAAAAGGTCTTCATTCATAGCTCTCACCTCTCGCCAGAATATACTCAGATTCCCATACTTTCGCCAATACTCGGAAAAGTGCTTGTAGATGCGACTGGATTCGCTATTTTGAAGCCTATTCTCCCATCCCAATCACGAAAGGACCTTATGATAGAAAAACACGACATGACAGAAGAACAAATTCGCAGCCATTACGGCTGGGCAGAAACCGATCCAGACCGGACGGTTATAGCCGGAGAAACGGGCACATGGCGCATTGTATATCACGTGGGCAAATACGGAATAGACGATGGCGGCGTAATCAAAATCGCGTGGCGCGACGTAAGCGACTGGCAGCGACCGCAATTTGACGATCCCGCCGCGCCTGCTTATGCATCGGTCTCGACCACAGGACCGGCAACCTTAAAAGCCGTATTTGACAGACAGCGCTATATTCGACCGTGGCGATATTGCGTGACCATTGATGTATTTGACGACTCATTGTCAGAAGGCGACACCGTCACACTGATATTGGGGGATACATCCGGCGGAAGTGCGGGCAGCCGCGCCCAAACCTTTTGCAAAGATGCGTTTGAATTTCGGGTATCGGTTGACTGGTGCGGCACATGGGTATATACAGAAGTACCATCCCCCAAAGTACCAATTGTAAGCGGTGCGCCCAATAAACTCATCGTCCTGGGACCATCTGAAACAACGCCTGGAGAAACCACCTGGATCGGAATAAAAGCCGAAGATGTGTGGGGCAACCCGTGTGCGGAATACAGGGGCAAGGTAAAAATCGACGCAGATGGCCTGGACGGATTACCCGAAACTTATGTATTTCAACCAGAGCATCGCGGCGTCAGGCGATTTGAAAATGTGACAGCCCCTACAACGGGCATTTATCGCGTACGCGTCCAGGATGAAAACAGCGGCATTGAGGCAGAGAGCAATCCGCTAATATGCATTGAAACCCGCAAAAACGCGCAGCCCTTTTGGGGAGACCTCCACGGGCAAAGCGAAGAAACCGTGGGAACCAATCCGGTCTCATCCTACTTTCGTTTTGCGCGAGAAAAGGCGTGGATGGATTTTGCGGGACATCAGGGAAATGACTTTCAGATCACAGAAGCAATCTGGAATGAAATCAAACACCAGGCAAATACCCAAAATATCGCAGGCAAATTCGTCGCCTTTGTCGGCTGGGAATGGTCGGGCAACACGCCTTTGGGCGGCGATCACAACGTCTATTATCCCGGTGACGATGGACCGTTGCACCGCTCCAGCCATGTCCTCATCGAAGACAAATCAGATGTAGAAACAGATTGCCAGCACATAACCGACCTCTACCGCGCACTCAAGGGAAAAGACGCGCTCCTGATACCCCACGTTGGCGGGCGTTATGCCAACCTGACCTGGCACGATCCAAACCTGGAGACCGTAATCGAGGTTTTATCCGAATGGGGCGAATTTGAATGGTTCTTAAAAGAAGCCCTTGAAAAAGGCTACCGCATCGGATTCACCTGCGGCAGTGACGACCACAAAGGCCGTCCGGGCGCAGCGCATCCGGGCAGTGGTGCATTTGGCATTTACGGCGGAATCACATGTGTATATGCAAAAGAACTGACGCGAGAAAGCTTATGGGAAGCAATAAAAACAAGGCGGTGTTACGGCACCAGTGGACAGCGCATCCTCATAGACGTCACCGTAGGTGGACAGCCCATGGGATCGGACCTCGCAACGAACACACCACCCGAAATCGCCGTCAGTGTTTGGGGCACTGCGCCAATAGAAAAAGTAGATATCTTCAGAGGCACAGAGATCATTTACACACACCCCCAAACCATCCCTCGACATCAAACAGACATACGCATTGCGTGGTCGGGACAGCGCATCCGGGCGCGTAACCGACTCGTGCGTTGGGACGGCGAAGTAACAATAGACAAAGGGCGAATCACAGACGCCAGAGGCTTTGCATTTGATTCCGCATCCGAAGGCATTCAATCTGCCGACGACCAATCGGTAACCTGGACATCGGTGACAACCGGCGATGCAGACGGCGTGATCTTAACCCTGGACGCGCCACCCGATGCAACACTCAAATTTGGAACACCCGTCTTGTCGCAAGCGTTAAAACTAACAGAAATCACACAAGGACCGGTTGTAATCGACGCAGGTGGTATTGATATGCAGGTCGTATTTGAACATAATCCCATAGGCATTGGACGCGACATCGCATTTACTCATACTGAGAACCAGTTGCATCCCGGCTGTCATCCCTATTGGGTGCGCGTAACGCAAATCGATGGCGGGAAGGCGTGGGTGAGTCCGGTGTATGTTAAAAATAAAAAGGAAATCTAACATGAACGAATATGCAGTCACATTTACCGAACGCGAAACCGCAAAATTGCTACCCGTTGAAATCGATACAGACGCGATCGGTGCAGACGAAGTCGCGGGTCATACCCTTGCAACCCTCATCAGCGCGGGCACGGAATTAAACAGCGGGTATCTCGGCAACAATTTTCCCAGACAGTCGGGATACGCAGCGGCATTCAAAGTTGAAAAAGTGGGAAAAAATGTCTCGGGCATTTCCCCGGGCGACCTCGCCTTCTGCCCGGGCAATCACGCCTCCTATCAGCGAAAACCAGCCTCACAGGTGATTCGCCTGCCCGACAACCTCACGCCAGAAATATCTACATTTGCCCGCATGATGGGGGTCTCAATGACCACCCTCACAACCACCTCGGCGCGCCCACCCGCCAAAATACTCATCACGGGACTCGGCCTCGTCGGTCATCTCGCAGCCAAAAACTTTCAAGCCTGCGGCTACGAAGTCTATGCCTGTGACCCGGTTGCATCGCGGCGGCAAATTGCCTCGGAGACGGGAATTCACAATGTGCTGGATGCCGTGCCATCGGAAAACCCCGACCTCTCGGGTCAATTCCACCTCGCCATTGAATGCTCGGGACACGAACAGGCCCTGCTCGATGCGGCAGGCGCCGTGAGAAAACGCGCCGAAGTCGTTTGCATTGCCTCCCCCTGGCGTCGATACACGGACTTGCTCATACACGATTTGCACCGCCTCATCTTCTTTAACTACGTCACCATTCGCAGCGGATGGGAATGGGAACTCCCGCGCCAGCCAGAAGACTTTCGCACCAACAGCGTCTTTGAAAACTTTGCCGGCGCCCTCAAATGGCTGGCCGAGGGCCGCGTCAATGTCGATGGCATCTACACAACATACGATCCCGAAAGGTGCCAGCAAGCATACCAGGACCTTTTGCACAAAAAAACCGAACGCCTCGCGGTCGTCTTTGACTGGACGACTTGAGATCCGCAGTTAGACACAATCTTAAAAATAGGGAGATGACAGCCGACTTAACTCCGAGTTTGTGTTTCACTCTTAGAGCCGGGGAACCATAAGAGCCGGGGGAACTCTTACAAGGAGGGTTGTCATGTCGAGATGTATTCGCAGTATCGTCGCCGTCTCACTCGCCGCAGGCGTGATATTGAGTTGTGGTGGCGAGCGTGTGACCCAGTCGCAGGTAGCAGACGAGCAAGTCGGACAGCCATTGAGTAAATTGGCTGCGGACCACCATACATCATCTGCTATGGTAATGGCTACTTTGCGACAGGATGACGCGCCCGTAAGCGATGCCACAGTCGAATTTTCGCGTTCTATTGCGGGCCAGACCCCGGATTACGCATGGTCTGGGACCACCGACGGCAATGGTCAGGCGCGCGTGGAGATTATGTCACACAATGTATCGGGTTATTACCAGGCACGCGCCATGAAGGACGGGAACACAATCGGTTCCTGGTCGAGCATACCAATTAACGGAGGCTACGAAGTGATGCTCGACTTGCCCGTTGGAGGAAGGGCACATGTAATGGGTTCAGCCCCAATAAGACCAGAGGAGCCACCAACCCAATTCACCGTGCGTATTGAGAACATCTCACCCGTTTTTCCCTTTATAGCGAGCGGGGCCTTTGCCGTACCATCAGGCGCAGATAGCCCCGGTCCACTCCCGCCAGGTCAGTCTTATGGATTCTCGTTTGAAGCACCGCCGGGAACCAAATTGTCCTTTGCCACGATGTTTGTGCAGTCCAACGATCTATTCTATGCCCCCGATGAAGATGGCATCGCGCTTTGGGATAATGCGGGCAATCGCATCTCGGGCGACGTGACAGATCAGATCATGTTGTGGGATTCGGGCACAGAAGTAAATCAACCCATCGGCACGGGTGCAGACCAGGCACCGCGTCAAAGCGGAGCAAACACGGGTGCGGCTGATGAAGATAACACCGTGCGCATCATCAGGGGCGACGACATTCCCGCGGTTGACAGCGTAATCCGCGTAAAAATCACGCCGTCTGAAGATTCTCCTACGGGTTTTGGCGTACAAATTGAGAATGTGTGGACCGGAGAGCAGCCGCAACTACTGGCGCCAGGTGTATTTGTTATCCATACGACTCCTGCACCACTATTTACATCGGGTTCACCCGATACGGGCATGGGCCTTGAAGCTCTCGCCGAAGATGGAAATCCAAGGGGCCTCGCAGAGGCACTGGGCATGCACACAGGCGTGACCGGGATACTGGCACCGGGTGTATTTGTCGTGCATAAGGAATCTGGCGTATTGTTCACATCGGGTTCGCCTGATACGGGCCTGGGCCTTGAAGCTCTCGCCGAAGATGGAAACCCGGCTGGCCTCGCGGAGATGTTGAGCATACACACAGGTATGATGGGGATACTGTCGTCGGGCGCGTTTGCAGTGCCCGAAGGTGCAGATGGTCCCGGACCTGTGCCTCCTGGCGGCGCGTATGTCTTTAGCTTCAGCGCATCAGCAGGCGACCGCCTGTCCTTTGCCACGATGTTTGTCCACTCCAACGACCTGTTCTTTGCCCCCGATGAGGAAGGGATCGCTCTCTTCGGAGAAGACGGATCGGCAATTATGGGCGATATTACATCAATAGTCCAGTTGTGGTATGCCGGCACAGAGATTAACCAACCCCTCGGTGTTGGCCTCGACCAGGCACCGCGTCAGTCTGGCCCCAACACAGGCGCGCCAGATCCGGACAATACCGTGCGCCTTGCCACGGGCGCTCACATCCCCGCGGTTGACAGCATAATCCGCGTGACGATCACGCCGGGTAATTAACCCAGCTCATGCAACAAACATATCACAGGGCGGGTCTTCGGACTCGCCCTTTTTGCGTGTATCAAATATGCATACGCAACATGGGACGGCTGAATGAGACGGGCATGTACTCCCCGGTTTTGTGGCGTTTTGTACCGGGGATCATAAAGTGGATGGCAAAGGCCCGCCGCTGGCGATCTGTGTGATTGGGCGGTGTGTAGTGCAGGGTCTGGCAATGATGGAACATAACACCACCGGCGGGCAACTCGACAATTTCGGCATTGGATATCTCCACCTGATCTTCGATATCAAACAGCGCATCGGTTTGAGATGAACGCTCATGGGTAAATGGCCGAAGATGGGAACCGGGAATAACGTGCATAGCCCCATTGGCCGCATCGGCATCGTCCAGAGTGAGCCAGCATGAGACGAGATTCGCCGGCATACATTGCCAGTACCCATTGTCTTGATGCCAGAAAACCGCATCCCCGTTATGCGCGGGCTTGAAGAGCGCCTGATCGTGAAAGAGTTGAATATTTGGACCAATGAGCGCTTCGGCGATATCGAGTATGGGTTCATAGTAGATCAGTTCCCGATAGTGCAGATTGCGCTCACACATTTGCATAATTTGCAGCATTTGTGTGGGGGCGTCGTTTTTCTCACTCAGATCATCGGTATTGCTAATGGCGAGATTGCGAAAGCGGTTATCCTTCCGCGCGGCTGCAAATTCGCGGTCGTATTCCCGGCGCAATATCTCAATATGTTCATCCTCGAGAAGTTTGCCAATTGAGATATAGCCATTCTGAAAAAAAATTTCGACTTGCTCCGGAGTTAATGCAGACATTGTGTGGCTCCTGATCGCGGATTAAACGGATGACGCGGATAGCGCGGATTAAAATCCGTATTATCGGTATTCATAGGTATTCCCGTGGTCAAAAAACTAATCCAACAACTCCTCTGTATAAGCAAACAGCGCCGGCGTCCCTCCCGTATGCACCATCACCACCGTTTCATCTTTGCCAATCTCGCCGCGGTTCACCATGTCGATCAAACCCACCAGCGTCTTACCCGTATAAATCGGCTCCAGCAAAATCCCCTCCGTCCGCGCCAATAGCCTGATCGCGTCATTGCCCTCGGGTGAACAATACCCATATCCCTGCTCGCCGACGTACCGATCCACATTTTCAATCATAGACTCATCAAACGCGACATCCACATCCAGAATCTCCGCCATTTTTCTCAATACACCCAGAAATGCGTCTTTGAGATCATAAGACCACAAAATGGGCCTCACCCCCACAACCCGCACATCCAGGCCCAGAACGGTCTTCCCAAAAATCAGCCCCGGCTGTGTACAACTGCCCGAACACACAACAACAGTTGTAGGCGTTTCACCTATCGCATCGAACTGATCCATCATCTCTGCCATACACAACGCGTACCCCATTGCCCCAAACGGGCGATTTGCCGCTTGCATCACCACAAAGGGCTTTCGCCCTTCGCGCTCAAATTTTTCGATCAGTGCCTGCTTGGCATCGTCCAACAACTCCTGCGTTTCAACATCGATCAGTTCAAAATCTGCACCCAATAAATCATCCAATAGCAAATTGCCCTGCGTACTTCCGCTCTTGTGGTCCTTCACCAGAACCAGCGCACAATCCACACCTATCTTTGCCGCTGCCGCCGCCAACTGCCGGCTGTGATTGGACTGAGATCCCGCCCCACCGATAAGTACATCCGCACCGCGAACCAGCCCCTGCGCGATCGTAAACTCCAACTGCCGCGTCTTATTGCCGCCAAATGCCAGACCCGTACAATCATCGCGTTTAATATAAATTTTTGGACCGCCAACAGCTTCAGTCAACCGTTCACAAAACTCGAGCGGCGTGGGCAAATGCCCCAGTGACACACGCGGCACCTTCTCGATGCGTGCTCTCAATTCGTCACGGGAAATAACAGCCATTATAAACCTCCGAAAAATTACTGTCACATGTGTATATCATCGCAATCGCAGCCTATGGAAAGGAATATACACGCATGAAGCAAGCGAAAATGCCATTGACATTTCTCAAGATAGCGAATTATTTGTTAAGGGCAGTGGATATGGGGGTTACATCACCAAAAACCATCAATACAAAGCCAGGGAGGACCCCATGAAAATACTCATCACCGGCATCACAGGGCGCATAGGCGGCAACCTGGCGGCGCAACTCGTTGAACAGGGGCACCAGGTCCGCGGGCTTGTCTGGCCCAAAGACCCGCGCGTAGAAAAATTTGAGGGCATTGACCTCGAACTCATCGAAGGCAGCCTCACCGAATACGAAGGCGTGGAAAAAGTCACCGATGGCGTCGATATAATCTATCACCTGGGCGCGGCCTTTCAGGGAGGCGGCCCATTTAAAGACAACGACTACTTTGAAATCAACCTGCGCGGCACCTTCCACATGCTCAAAGCCGCAACCCAACAGCGCAACCTCAAACAATTCATCTTTGCCAGCACAGACGCGCTCTACGCCAAATATCCCCCTGGTGGAATGGACGAACCCATCCGAGAAGACGCAATGCCCAGAGAACCGCGCGGTTGGTACGCCCTATCCAAATCTGTCGGTGAAGAAATGTGCTACGGGTACTGGCGTGCCCATAATCTTCCCATCACCATCTTGCGCTTTTGCCTGGTCGTCGGCGCGGGCGAAATCCTCGACTTCCGCCAATTTTACCTGAGCAAACTCAAAGGACTTCCCGAACTCGAAGCACTGTGGCGCGGCGAAGAACGCCTCCTCCTCCTCAAAGACATGAAAGGCCGCTCCTACAAAAAACACATCGCGGACGTGCGCGACATAGTACACGGCTGTATCTGTGCCTTAAACAAAACAGAAGCCGCCGGACATGCCATTCAACTCGGTGGACCGCGTCCATTCACATGGGCCGAAGCCATCCCGTATTTATCCCAACGCCTGAACATCCCCTATCAGGAAGCCATTTTACACGGCGCACCCACACATTACGAATACGACCTGACCAAAGCGCGCGACCTGATCGGCTTTAACCCGCAATACGACATCATCCGCATGATCGAAGACGCCATCGCCTATCGAGAGGGAAAAACCATCAACGTCTTGCCCACGGAGTAATTAGAAATTAAGAATTAGGAATTAAAAGAAGACAGCGAATAATTTGAGCACACATCTTCGGAATAACTGATGTAACCATCCGTGTTTATCCGTGTTCATCTGTGGTTTCAAAGGGTTTACAAATTCTAACAAAAAGGTCGAATATGTCTCAACCCAACATACTCATGATCATCTCAGACCAGATGACGCCCTTTCTCACGGGCGCTTATGGCCATCCCGTCGTACAAACGCCTGCACTAAACGCGCTGGCAGAAAACGGCATCCGCTTTGACGCGGCCTATACCCCCTTCCCACTCTGTTCACCTGCACGCGCCTGCTTCATGACGGGAAACAACGCCGCAAAAATTGGGGCGTATGACAACGGAGCTGAACTCCGCTCGGACATCCCCACTTTTGCCCACCACCTCACCCGCGCCGGATATGACACCGTCCTATCTGGCAAAATGCACTTCATAGGCGCAGATCAACTCCACGGCTTCCGCCGCCGCCTCACCACAGACATCTACCCGGAAGATTTCCGGTGGGTCAAACCCGAGTGGATACACATAAAAGAAAACAGAGGGGAAAATTACCAGGCCATCATGGAACAGCGAGGCAGATATAACGCCGCCAATTACGACGGACACAAGATCCAAATCGACACCTGGCACGGTCCCCTCAGCTACGACGAGGAAACGCACTTCCGATCACTGGAATACCTCCATGCGGTCGGCACGCAGAAAAATCCCAAACCCTTCCTCCTGTGCGCGTCTTATCACCATCCCCACGAACCCTTTTGGCCGCCCCAGTCCTATTGGGACATGTACGAAAATGCGGACATCGAAATACCCTCCCTACCAGACAACCTGGACGACACATACTCCATGATGGACAAATGGCTCAACGCCTATCACGGCACACGCAAACACGACCTGCGCGACCCGGACGCCCTCTACAAACTGCGCCGAGCCTATTACGGGCTCGTCACATACATGGACGACAAAGTGGGGGAACTCCTCGCATCACTAAAAGAAAATGGCCTGGACGACAACACCATCGTAATCTTCTTTTCGGATCACGGCGACATGCTCTGCGAAAAAGAAATGGTCCAAAAACGAACCTTCTACGACTGGTCCAGCCGCGTACCCTTCTTTATCCGCTTTCCAGACCATCACAAAGCCGGCAGCACAATCGACCAGCCCGTCTCGCTCATTGACCTGTTACCCACCTTATGCGACATGGCGGGCGCACAAGACCACTACCCCTGCGATGGCACCAGCCTGATGCCCCTCATTGAAGACGCGGAAACAGAAGATCGAGAAATTTTTGTCGAAGCCCACGAAGCAGTCGGCGCCCCCTGCGTCATGATTCGCAAAAACAATTACAAATACAACCACATCCACGGACACGAACCGCAGCTTTTTGACCTCGATGCCGACCCGGGCGAATGGAATAATCTCAGCGGTCAGCCAGACCATGCAGAAATCGAAACCTATCTCAGCACGCGCATCCTCGACAGCTATGACCTCGACGCCATAGCCGAAGCCAATTTAGACAGCCTGTATCGCAGGCAACTCATCCACGAGGCCATGCAAGCCAACGGCACAAACTGGGCGTACAATCCCAGCTTTGACCCAACCAAAAACGCACAGGCGCAGTACCTTCCATAACGAACAGGAGCAACCAATGTCCAACAACACACCATTCATCGTCGATAAAAACCTCGGCGTCAACATGACCGTCGAGCCAGAGGACCTCACGCAAACCAACGCCGATGGAGAAACCGTCATCGCGCCGACACAAGAGGAAAAATACCTCTTTGACGCACGCGGCTGGTTGCTTTTCCCGGGCGTCCTGTCCGATGACGACATACGCGACATGCGCGAATATGCGCTACAGGTCAAACACGACCCGCAATCGCTACCCGAACACGAACAATCCTACCTGGCAGGTCCCTTGCAAAAACTCGCCGACCACCCCATAGTCGTCGGCTTTATGAATGAATTTGTCGCCCACCCCCATCTCGCCAGCCCCGATGGGTATGGCTTTCGCATGGAAGCATCGGGCATCCGATTCCGCTCAACGCGCACTGGCGAAGTCGGAGGCTTTCGTCCGCACAACGGCAACGGCCTGTTTCGCTTTGCAATCGACTCGCACCATTATCAGTGCATCCCCGGCAAAGCGTATAGCGGTCTAACCCGCGTGGTCTGGGAACTCGCCCCCGTACAAAAAGGCAAAGGCGGAACACTGGTGGTCAGCGGCAGCCACAAAGCAGTTTATGCCGCGCCAGAATCCATTCACGATCCCAACTCACCCATCTGGGACACCTATGAATGCCCGGCTGGATCACTGCTCTTCTTCACCGAAGCCATCACCCACAGCGCCACGCCCTGGACAGATGAAACAACCGATCGCGTTGGCATCTTCAACCTCTACAACACCATCGGCTGCAAATGGAGCAACTGGCAGCCACACCCAGACCTGCTCGCATCCATGCCACCCAAACGCCAGAGCCTGTTCCGAGACGTGCGCTGCGCAGCCAATCGCATTGGCGGCAACGGACGCTATCACGGCGCAAATCTCAGTGAAATGAAAAAATAAGCAGATCATTAAAACAAAAAATTCTGGAGCTTTTTTATGCCAAACCTCTCTAACCGTCCCAACATCCTCTTCTTCTTTCCCGACCAACTTCGCTTTGACTGGATGGGCAGCAATCCCGACATAGCCGTACGCACGCCCAACCTGGATCGCCTTGAAAAAAACGGAGTGACATTCTCCAAAACCGTCTGCCCCGCACCCGTATGCGCGCCCAGTCGCGCATGTGTTGCAGCCGGTACAGAATACGACAACTGCCCGGTTAAAGGAAACAGCGATGACTATCCCACAGACCGCGCCACCGTTTACAGCCTGCTCCGCGACAGCGGGTACCACACACTGGGATGTGGCAAATTCGACCTCAACAAAGGCACTTGCACATCCAACCTGCCAGCCTGGGGGCTGGATGGCAAACGCCATTTGAAAGAATGGGGATTCTCGGACGGCGTCAACAACGAAGGCAAAATAGACGGCGCCAACAGCGGGCGCGAAAAACCGCAAGGACCCTATTTGCAATTTCTCGAAGAACGCGGCCTGCGCCAGATGCACCTCAACGACTTTGCCAACCGCAAAGGCCAGAGGAGCACCTTTGCCACGCCACTGCCCGATGACGCCTATTGCGACAATTGGATCGGGCAAAATGGCCGGGACCTCATACAATCAGTCCCCGAAGACAAACCCTGGTTCATACAGGTCAATTTCAACGGTCCCCACCTGCCCCTGGACATCACGGAAAGCATGGCAAAACTCTATGAAAACGTCGATTTCCCGCAGCCGAACCGCAACGACCAGCTCACGCCTGATGAACACCTCGAAGCTCGACGCAATTACTCCGCCATGGTCGAAAACATCGACCATCAGGTCGGCCTCTACTTAGACCTGCTCGAAGAACGGGGCGAGTTGAACAACACCCTCATCGTCTTTTCCTCGGATCACGGTGAAATGCTCGGCGACCACAATTCTTGGGGCAAGGGTAAACCCCTGCACCCCTCGGCCAGCGTGCCCCTCGTCATCTCGGGTCCCGGTGTACAACAGGACATAACCCATGACCTGCCCACGACCAACCTGGACCTCACCGCCACCTTCCTCGACTATGCGGGTCTGAACATTCCCGACGACATGGACAGCCGATCCCTCCGCAACCTCCTCGAAGGCAATACCAGCACGCATCGGGACATCGTCCTATCCGGCCTTGGCAATTGGCGCATGGCTTATGACGGCCGCTACAAATACATCGAAGGATTTGGCGACACACCCATGCTCTTTGATCTCGACACCGACCCACTCGAAAACAACAACATCATCGACGCCCCGGGCGTCTCATCGCATATTGAGCGACTAAAAGCAGAGTTGATATAATGACCAACCATCGCCCCAACATCCTCTTCCTCTGTTCTGATCAGCACCAGACCGCTGCATCGGGGTGTTATGGTCACGCAGAAGCACAAACCCCGAATATTGACCGCATTGCCGCATCTGGCATCCGCTTTAACAGAGCCTACTGCCAGTCTCCCGTCTGTGTGCCCGCACGCGGATCGATCATCACCGCGCAATACCCACACACGCACGGCGCGCGCATCTTACAAGATGCATTATCCCCAAACACGCGCACCATTGCCCACCACTTTGCCGAACACGGCTATCAAACCGGGGCAATAGGCAAAATGCACTTTGTGGATGAAACGCAAAAACACGGATTTGATTACCGCCTGGAAATGACCGACTTCAGAAAAACACTCACAGATGAAGAATGGCGGGAACTGCGTCGGGACCAGGGCGGCGGAGATGGCACATCGGGACGACCTTCCAAATTATCAGCACGCTATTTTCAAGACACGTATTACGCCGACGAAACCGTGCGGTATCTGCGCGAAAAAAGGGATCCCGACAAACCCTTTATCCTCTGGTCATCCTACTTCATGCCGCACACGCCCCTCGTCCCCATGCAGCAATACTTCGACCTCTACAATCCCGAAACCCTCACCTTGCCCGCACGCAGCGACAACGCGCTGGAAACCGGCTTTGAGGGCCACCTCATACGCGCCAAACAGCGGGGATGGTACGCGCAAACAGACCGGGAACTCGGCCGCGCACTCGCCGGATACTACGGCAACATCAGCCAGATGGACGCGTGCATCGGCAAAGTACTCGACACACTCTACAACCTCGGCCTCGACAAAAACACCATCATCGTCTATACCTCTGACCACGGCGAAATGGCCGGCGCACATCGCATGTGGACCAAACACAACATGTATGAACAATCGGTCTGCGTACCCCTCATCATCCGCCTGCCCGGAGACATCCACGCCAACACCTCGCACAACCACCTCATCGAACACGTAGATATCTACCCCACACTCGCCGAATTGTGCAACCTGCCCATTCCAGAAAACATCCACGGACGCAGTTTTGCCCCTCTATTCGACAACCGAACCTACCAGCCGCGCGAATACGCCTACTCCGAATACGATTTTTGTCACGGCGTCTTCACGCGAGACAATCGGTATGTGGGCAAACCGCCAATCCTCATGGTCCGCACAGACCGCTGGAAACTCAATTATCTGAGTTGGGCGCGCTCTGAACTCTTTGATCTCGAAAACGACCCGAATGAATTTCGCAACGTCATCGACGACCCCGCAAACGCCAGCATCGCGCGCGAACTCACCGACATTGCGAAACAAATGTATGAAAACTAATGCTATAAACCAACACAACGAGGAGCACATCATGCCTGCTTTTCAAATCCCCGACGGCAAAAAAGTCAGAATGAGCGGAAAAGAACTCGTATTTGGAGAAAATATCTTCTCGCCGAGGGAATCCAACGACATCCTCACAGACACGGAAGCACTGAGACAGCGAATGGAAGAAGACGGATATCTCATCATCCGCAACTTCCACAACCGCGAAGACATCATGAAAGCGCGAAAAGAAGTTGTCGATCACATGGAAAGTCAGGGCCTGCTCGCCGAGGGATCCACGCTTGAAGATGCCATCATCGGCGATAGAAAACGCTCCATGCGCTTCAAAGACAGCCTGGTCAAAACATGGCCCGGTTTTCTCAACATTGTCGATGGCAAAAACACAATGGACTTCTTCGGCCGCTTTTTGGACGGACCCGCGCTCTCGCTCGATCACAAATGGCTGCGCGCCGTCAGAACGGGGGGCAATGCGGGGATGCACTGCGACATTGTATATATGGGCGCAGGCACCAAAAATCTCTATACCATGTGGACAGCCCTGGGCGACATCTCCCTCGACATGGGACCGCTCGCCCTCTGCCTGGGATCGCACAAACTCGAACATCTCCGCAATACCTACGGCGCATCGGATGCACACGACGACCTGATCCAGGGCGCATTCTCCAACGATCCCTACGATGTCATAGAAACCCTCGGCACCACCTGGGCCGCCACGCCATTTCATGCCGGTGATGTCGTCATCTTCGGCATGTACTTCATGCACGCCTCTCTCGAAAACACCACTAACCGCTTTCGCATCAGCAGCGACACGCGCTATCAACTCGCCACAGAAGCTACTGACCAGCGACACATGGGCGAAGATCCCGACGTAATACCCAAAGCAGATCTGTCCGAACGCAAGTCCATTGAAGAATACCGCGCGGAATGGGGATTGGTGAAGGAGACCTCTACTTGAGATATTCACCTGAATACGTAGCCCCACTACTGTCCTGAGTGATCTTACTGCACCATAAAATAAGGAAAGTAGCATGCGCTTCTTCAACACCACCGGTCCCGTCCGCTCCAAAGAACACTACAGCATCCCGCCGTTGGATCGCCTGGACCTCAATAGCGTGCTAACACTCATCCGCCAACAAAAGTACTTCGTGTTGCACGCACCCCGGCAAACGGGCAAGACGTCTGCTCTCCTGGCGTTGCGCGATCTGCTGAACAGCGGTGGAGACTATCGCTGTGTGTACGCAAATGTCGAGATCGGACAGGCGGCGCGAGAAGACATCCGGGAAGCGATGCGGGCGATCCTGGACGAACTGGCCTTGCGTGCCCAGTTGACACTCAGAGACGACTTTGTAGATGAGATATGGTTCGATATCTGGACGCATGCCGGACCCAACAGCGCGCTCAGACGGGTCTTAAGCCAGTGGGCGCAAGCCGACCCGAGGCCGCTGGTCCTACTCATCGACGAAATTGACGCGCTGGTGGGCGACTCGTTGCTGTCCGTACTGCGCCAGTTGCGGTCTGGCTACGACCTCCGTCCAGAGGCGTTTCCGCACTGTGTCATCCTGTGCGGGGTGCGAGACGTGCGAGACTACCGAATCCATTCGCGTTCCCAAAACGAAATCATCGCTGGCGGCAGCGCATTTAACATCAAGGCCGCTTCACTGCGTCTCGGTAACTTTTCACGGGACGAGGTCACGACATTGCTGGCGCAACACACAGCGGATACAGGGCAGGCGTTCAAGCCAGAAGCTCTGCACCGGGTGTGGACGCAATCTCAAGGCCAGCCGTGGTTGGTGAACGCACTCTGCGCCGAAGTCTGTTCCAGAAACACGCCTGATCGCAACCAACCAATCTCTGAAGACGACATCATCGCGGCGCAAGAGCAACTCATCCTGCGCCGCGAGACGCATCTGGACCAACTGGCGGACAAGTTGCAGGAAAACCGCGTGCGGCGCGTGATTGAGCCATTGCTCAGCGGTGGCGACGAACGCGATTTTTCTGCTCGCGATTTGGAGTACGTGCGCGACCTGGGGCTAATCGCACGCGAAGATCCCCTCCGCATTGCCAATCCGATTTACGCGGAAATCGTGCCGCGGGAACTCAACTACTTCGCCCAGGCAGGTCTCGTTCAAGACACCGCCTGGTATGTAAAAGCTGATGGCAGCCTGGACCTGGTCGAGTTACTCTCCGCCTTCCAAACATTCTTCCGCGAGCACTCTGAGCATTGGGTTGAGCGGTTCGAGTACAAGGAGGCCGGGCCGCAACTGCTCTTGCAAGCGTTTTTACAGCGCGTGGTGAACAGCGGCGGTCGCATTGAGCGCGAATACGGCCTGGGGCGAAGGCGCACAGACTTGCTCATCGTCTGGCCACAAGGGGATCAAACACGTCGGTTCGTGGTCGAATGCAAAATTCTGCACAAAAGTCTGGAACAAACCATCGCCGAGGGAATTGAGCAAACCGCCGATTACATGGACCGTTGCGCAGCAGAGGCGGGCCATCTCGTGATCTTCGACCGCAGCGATAGCCCCTGGTCAGACAAAATCTTCCATCGCCGTGTATCAGTGGACGATACCTTTATCGATGTGTGGGGGATGTGAGCGGCGAATTATCGAAACTGTACCACTAACCACTGCTTTCCAAAAGGAGTCTTACACCCATGTCTTCTCCCAACGTAGTCTTTGTAATTACCGATGATCAGGGCTATGGCGACCTTGGATGCCACGGCAATGACATCATCCAGACGCCCAACCTCGACCAGCTTTATACCGAAAGCGTGCGCTTTACCAATTACCACGTCGGTCCCACCTGCGCGCCCACCCGAGCGGGCATCATGACGGGACGCTATTGCAACTGCACAGGCGTATGGCACACCATTGCGGGACGCTCGTTATTGCGCCAAGACGAAACCACCATCGCCGACTTCTTCAAAGCAGCGGGATATCGCACCGGCATGTTTGGCAAATGGCATCTCGGCGACAACTATCCATTTCACCCACACAATCGGGGCTTTGACACGGTCATTTACCACGGCGGCGGCGGCGTACACCAGACCCCTGACTACTGGGGCAATACCTATTTCAACGACACGTACTTCCGCAACGGCGTACCTGAAAAATTCAGAGGCTACTGCACGGACATCTGGTTTGACGAAGCCAAAAAATTCATTGAAGACTGTGGCGACACGCCCTTCTTCTGCTATATCCCCACCAACGCGCCGCACGGCCCCTTCAACATAGCCGATCACTATCGCGAACTCTACAACGGCGACGGCTTGCCCGGCCAGCGCGACCGCTTTTACGGCATGATCACCAACATCGACGAAAACGTCGGCCTCATGCGCGACTTCCTGCACGAAAAGGGATTGGAAGAAAACACCATCTTCATCTTCATGACCGACAACGGCACCGCCAATGGCTGCACCCTCGACGGCAATGGCTATGTCACAGATGGTTTCAACAATGGCATGCGCGGAAAAAAAGGCTCGGAATACGAAGGCGGACATCGCGTACCCTTCTTTTTTCACTGGCCCGCAGGCGGATACACCAGCGGACGCGACATCGACACCCTCATTGCCAACATCGACTTCTTGCCCACCCTCTGCGACCTCTGTGATGTGCCCATCTCCGACGAAGCCCACGAACGCATCAACGGCACCAGCGTCAAACCCCTCCTCGAAGGCACGGACAACTGGCCCGACCGCACAATCGTCACGGACTCTCAGCGCGTGGAAACCCCCATCAAATGGCGCAAATGCGCGACCATGACACAGCGCTGGCGACTCGTCAACGGCGAAGAACTCTACGACATGGACATCGATCCCGAACAACGCCACAATGTCGCAGACCAACATCCCGATGTCGTCGCAGAACTGCGCCAACACTACGAAGACTGGTGGGCACTCGTCTCCGAACGCTTTGGCGAAGACGTACCCATCATCGTCGGCTCCGAAAGTGAACCCATCTCTGTGATCACAACCCACGACTGGCACAACGAAAACAGCGATTGCGCCTGGAATCAGGCTTCGATTCGCCGCGGGGTAGAATGCAATGGTCGCTGGGCAATCGACGTAGCCGAATCAGGTGATTACACCTTTGAATTGCGCCGATGGCCCCGCGAAGAAGACCGCGCCATCACCGAAGGCATCCCCGGCAAACTCACGCCCTACTACGGCGGCAACGCAATTCCCGTCAGCACCGCCCGCATCAAAGTCGCAGGGGAAGAACAAGCGCAATCCATCGGCCCAGAAGACAAAGGCATCGCCTTCACTTATAATCTCCAGGCCGGTGAAACGAGCCTCGAAACCGAACTCACCGATGGGAATGGCATCTCGCTGGGAGCGTATTACGTGTATGTGGAAAGGGTGGAATAAAGCGAGGGAGACTGGGGACTGGTTGAGAGGACATCTCACCTCTTGTGTCTTTGTGTGAGGTCCTCTCACCTTTCACCTATAAAAAAAACAAAATGGGCAAAGGCTTGTTACTCATCTTCGCGCTTTTCTTCGCGAGTGTATCTTCATGGAGTGCGGAATCTCAGCCCGATTCTCTCTCATCGGACCACCGCGTGCGCGGTGCAGTCTTGCGGTCTATCGCGCTACCCGGTTGGGGACAATTTTACAATGGGAAGCGCGTAAAAGGCAGTATAATTGCGACCGCAGAGGTAGCTTCGGCTATCGCATGGGTGGTGCGTCGCAAACAGATCAAAGATCAAGGTACTCAGGAGCGAAACCTGTACCTCTTTTCAACTATCGGAATTGTCCTCTACAGCGTGGGAGATGCTTATGTGGATGCCCATCTCAGTCGGGTGGATTGGGCCGAAGTGGAGGCGGGTATTGATGAAAACGGCGCGGCAAAATTTCGACTAAAATTTAAGTTTTGATAGTGTTTTAGACATACCTAATATTCTTCCCCAGCGTCGCCACCATCTCACCGCTTGATACCATTGGCAGCAAATTTTTCGACCAGAAAATCGACTCCTCTGGCGCACGCAATGTCTCGAGCACATTGCCAAATGGATCGGTAATATCTGCAACGGGATCGCCCTTTTGCAAATGATCGTAGTGCTGCGCGTGAAACTCTATAAACCCACCCCGATTGGCCAACACCGTCAAAAATCCATCCACCACCACTTGCTTCCTGGGTATAAACGGCTCCCCCGGTATGACCCCGTAATACTTCAACACATTCTCGACACCCGTAATACCCTTTTGAATGCTCTCTCTATCCCAGCCGATGCACCCACCCAATTCGGGATCAATCGTCGGAATCCCCTCATCGGGCGCAGAACGCGCGAGTTGCCCTTCAGGACCGCGCTGGTCGAGAATATAGCCAATGCCAAACACCTGAGCCATCTCCATACACGCGCGATGAATGCGCTTGCGCCGATCCACCCGCACGCGCACCTCGTCAATCATCGGCCGGCGCCCCCCCTGGTGCAAATCAACACAATAATCGGACTGCAATACTGCATTGTGAAATAACCGATAGGCAATGCGCTCGCTCGACGTACCATCTTTGCGCCCTGGAAAACACCGATTCATCTTTTTTTCATCAATCGGACTAAATGCCTGATGCGCGTGAAATGCGTGGAAATTGACAATCAACACCGCAATAACCCGCCCGCTCATCACAGTCGGATCCAGCCGCTTCAACACCTGTCGAATCACACTGATGCCATTTAACTCATCCCCATCGCTAATCGCCTGCAAATAAATCGTCGGTCCTTCCTCAGCACCATTAATCAGGGATACCGGAACGCGCGCAGGCGACCCATCCTGCATCTCAGCCACCTTCAAATAGCCATCCGTGCGCTGCCCAGACTCAGCCCGAAGATGTTCAACGCGAAGCAATTCGCCCATAATATTGATCGCTCCTAAAAAAAGCTAAATGTCTCTCAAATCCGCGTGTTAAAAAAAACAGGTGAAACCATGTGATGTCAACCAAAAAGAGCCTGATATTTTTTATTTCAATTTGACAACTGTCATGTGGCGCATTACATTAAAATTATGACTATCCCCAACATCCACAAACGCGAAATCCCGCCAACACATCCCGGCGAGATGCTCCGAGAAGATTTCATGACCGATTATCATTTGACCCCAACTTCTCTCGCTTCTGCTCTGGGTGTTTCGCGTCAAACGGTTCATGACTTGTTAAAAGAAAAACGCGCTGTCACTCCTCTCATGGCCCTTCGATTATCCCGTCTATTTGGCAATTCTCCAGAATTTTGGTCGCGGGCGCAGCAGGCAAGAAACCTGTGGGAATCTGAACAACAATATCTCAATGATCTCGATCACATTCATCCGCTTACACCGCAGTATTGAAAAACAAAAGAGCCGACCCGGAAATGGATCGGCTCTTTCACTTATCACCTCAATAATAGACCCTCTCTAACCCTCATCATAATCAGTCAATGGACGGATCCAGATATTCCGATAGCGCACGGGATCGCCGTGGTCTTGTAGCATCAACGGACCAGTAGGCCCGTGCGGCGTGTCGTAATTCGACACATTTCTATGCCCGGTCGGTCCCATAGCCTCTTTGCGATTGTGCAGCACAACACCATTTAAAAATACCGTCAAATACGCGGGCTTCACCAGTGAATCGCCATCGTATTCCGGTGCTTCAAAAACAATATCATAAGCCTGCCACTCACCCGGCGGGCGCGTCGGATTCACCAGCGGCGGATACTGACTGTAAATCGCACCCGTCGTACCATCGGAATACGTCGGATTGTCATATCCATCCAGCACCTGCACCTCGTATTTGCCGATCAAAAATACACCGCTATTTCCCCGCCCCTGGCTGCTACCGCGCACTTCTGATGGACAGGCAAACTCTATGTGCAACTGTGCGCTCCCAAACTCATCTTTTGTCCGAATATTCCCCGTGCGAGGATTCACCTCCACATACCCATTCTCCACTGTCCATGTCGGATCTCCACCATCGAGACTCTGCCAACTGGACAAATCTGTACCATCAAACAGCACCACGGCATCTGATGGCGCATCACCTGCACTGCCCCCCGGCGTCACCACGCGCGGGGCTGGACGATTCTTGTCGTGAACGCGCCACGGTTGATTGGGCAACATCGGCGTATCGTCATACCCCACCGGCGTGTGTTTTTCTGCTGCCATTTTGTTTCCTTTCTAAAATGAAGTGAATATTTTATCGTGAAACCATGATCATAAAAATAAACGGATGTGTCAAGCTCGCAATACAAAATGCCTCAGTAGTAAATCCCACTGACATCCCATCCAAAAACAGACACATCCACCCCTCCTGCATTAATCTCAACACCCTCGCACTCCAGCAACGCCTGCTGATTATCTACATGCGGTGTCAAACACCCTTTTGAATCCAAAATGCGATGCAGGGGATACGCCTGTCCCGCCAACCGCTTCATATACGTAGGCAACACGCGGTAATACGAACGCGACACCCCCAGAACATCCACAATCTGCTTATACGTCATCACCTTCCCAAAAGGAATCTGCTTTACAACCCACAAAAATCGATCCGAGGTCCGATCGGGCACGGAATCATAACACTTGTCCAAAACCCTGACCGGATCGCCTTCACAAACGACACCACCCATCAGCACCACTGCCAAAAACCCTCTCTTATTCTCCAACGACTGGATCGGTTTTACGCCCAATGTCCCGATATACTTGCACACTTCACAATGAAACGTTAGCCGAACTGCAGCGGAATCCCCGAGTTGCAGCACCGAACCCGATGGCAAATCGTCCAGCGGCAACCCGGCGACAACGACATTCTCCCGCAAATCACCCGGCTGTAATTTGAACTCGTTCAAGGTCTCCATAGCAACCAAAAGCACCTGCCGCGGACCAACACCACCTGCATTGGCATCGCCATCAATGCCAAAACGAGCGCGCAGCGAAAGTTTGCCATCACGAGGCTTTGACAAAGGCAGACCCTTCTCTGCCTTAATAAACAGAGCAATGACACGCCCCTGTGTATCTGCTTTTTCCATTCCTACCCCGACATCCATCCCCCCGCGACCCGTGCCATCTCTTCCATCACGGGTTCATCGGTATTTCGCCGCTTCAAAATCTTAAATCCGTGATCCGCGGTATCCACCACGTGAAGCATCGCATTCTTCAGATTATCCACCACCGGTTGCAACAGGTCTAAATTCGCCATCCTATCCCGTTGACCCGACAAAAACAGCATCGGCACGTACACATCCTTCAAATGCTCGGCGCGCTCTGTATTCGGCTTGCTCGAATAAAGTGGAAAAGCGAAAAACACAATACCCTTCAGCCCGTCAACAGGTTCTGCGGCACAAGCCATCGAAACCATTCGCCCGCTCATCGAATGCCCGCCAGCAAAAACCGGCAACCCGCGCGCCTGCTTCATCCCCATTGCTATAGCCGCACGCACCGTTGCCAACCGCACTTTCTCGCCATCCATGCCACCGCCGCCCTTCTCGGAATAGGGATAATTGAAGCGCAAGGTCGCAATCCCCACATCGTTCAACGCATCGCTCAGTTCCTGCATAAAAAGATGCCGCATATTCGTCCCCGACCCGTGACCCAACACCAACAACGCCTTTGCCCCACGCGGTCGCGCGTACAAAGCCGACACCTCACCCTTTTCTTTAGTCGCAATAAATTTCAACTCTCTGGGTTCAACAGCCATTTATATCTCCTTTTGCCACGTAATATGAGAAGCGCGCGGCGTAGCGCAAAGTGGACCGCCGAGATCATCCGTCAACTTTAGCTTTACAACAATGGGATCACCCGACTCAAGTGCCCGATTAACCTGCGTCCAATCGAGATGCCCAAGGCGAATTTTGAGCCGCCGAAACATCTCAAAATCACCCGAATCTCGCACCACACCCCAGGATAAATAAAAAAATCGATCCGCGGGCCTGCCCTGTGCATAAGGACCCAGAAAATTGGGCGCACCATCGGGTTTCTCACCAACCCTGAACTCGGGATAAAATACGACCTCACGACGATCTGCGGAAACCTGTTTAATAACCTCTTTCCCTCGCTGTATGCCGAGATAAACAGGTTCTTTAACCTCGGGATCGTGACCGTATGGGTCTTCAAAACGCGTACCGGGCAATTCGGTGCAAATCACTTTTAGTTTCAAATATGTGTCGGTTATTCCTGGCATGGGACCACCCGCATTATCTGAAATTAGAAAACAGCGACCTGGATATATCCATCTTTTTGATTTTTGGATTTCTGCTTGACAGTTAAGGTAACATTTTGATCGAGTTTGGTGAGCCAACCCATCAAACGATCAAAAGTAAACCGTCGAAGTTCACGCCCCCGTTTCAGTTTTGAAATGTAAGACTGATCGGTGCCGAGAATTTGAGCTGCTTCAATTTGTGTTAGCCTTCGTTCCTCGATAAGTCGGAGAATGGCTACTGCAAGTTTGGCTTTTGCCTGCATACCATCTGCATCCTCAACATTGAGATCGGCAAAAATATTGCCGCTACCTTTTTCGACTGCTTCGATTGTATTTACCATCGTTTATACTCCGATAAAATACACAGATTTTAAGACTTCATTTTCCATATTTAATTATGGCTTAAAAGACATAAAATTGCAAGCAATAAAAGAGATATTCTGCCATTTCCTGTAGGCAAAAACCATCTCACAGTTTATGCTTTCTATGCGATTTCAAAACTTGCATCAATTGATAGAACTGCGTATAGTGTGTATCTAAAAAATTGGAAGTAGGCTCAGTGTAATCATCGAAAGGAGACGCATGCAACCCAACATCATCTTGATCAACTGCGACGACCTCGGCTATGGTGACCTCGGCAGTTACGGCTCTAAAATCAACAAAACGCCAGCACTCGACAAAATGGCTGCAGAAGGCATAAAATTCACCGACTTCTACATGGCCTCACCCGTGTGTTCGCCCTCTCGGGGAGCCATGCTCACGGGCTGTTATCCCCCGCGCATTGGCTTTGGCTCTTTTGACGGACGCTGGGTACTCTTTCCCGGCCAGGGCGTGGGATTAAACCCCAGCGAAATCACCATCGCCAAACTCCTCAAAAACAAAGGCTACGCCACCAAAATAGTCGGCAAATGGCACTGCGGAGACCAGCCAGAATTTCTGCCCACCCGTCACGGATTCGACAGCTACTACGGCATTCCCTATAGCAACGACATGGGCATACAAAAAGAAGACGACAAAAATCCACCTCTGCCCTTATTGCGCGATGAGGAAGTCATCCAGGCACAACCCGACCAGCGCGGCATCACCGAACGCTACGTCGAAGAATGCGTCCGCTTCATGCGCGACAACAAAGACCGCCGTTTCTTCCTCTACCTCGCCCACATGCACGTCCACCTGCCCCACTACCCCCCCGAAGCCTTTGTCCGCGAATCCGAAAACGGCGTATATGGCGCAGCAGTCGCCTGTATTGACTGGGCAGCCGCCGTCATCTTCGACGAACTCAAAACTCTGGGACTCGACGACAACACCCTCGTCATCTTCACCAGCGACAACGGCTCCCGCGCCCGCGACGAAGGCGGCAGCAACAGCCCTTTACGCGCCACCAAAGGCACCACCTGGGAAGGCGGTCAGCGCGTGCCGTGCCTCATGCGCTGGCCCGGCAAAATCCCCGCAGGCGAAGTGTGCAACGAATTGACACTATCCATGGACTTTTACCCCACACTTGCAGCCCTCGGCGGTGCAGAAGTGCCCACCGACCGCATCATCGACGGCAAAGACATCCGCCCGCTCATGTTCGCAGAAGAAGGCGCAACATCGCAACACGAATCCTTCTTTTACTACAAACGCAACAGCATTGAAGCCGTACGGAGCGGCAAATGGAAACTCCACATCCGCAAAGACGACCAAGAAATCCAGGAACTCTACGACCTCGAAGCCGACATCGGCGAGACCAATGACATAAGCGATCAACACCCCGACATCGTGCGGGATCTCAGAACGCAAATTGACGCCTGTCGCAAAGACCTCGGAGACGACGCCGCGAGCATCACAGGCGAAAACATCCGCCCCGCTGGCCGCGTTGAAAATCCCGACACCCTCACGCATCTCGACCGCGATCATCCCTATATGATCGCCATATACGACCTCAAAGAACGGGGGTAACATGGCCCTTAAGCCCGAACAGATCGCCGAGTTCAAAACATTGGGATATGTCCTCGTACCCAATCTCATTGATCCATCAATGTTGGACAATTGGCGCGCACAAATTCGCGCCAAATTCGGCGATCTCTCTGACCCCGTCCAACAAAACGCCGCAGGACCGCCCCAACAACACCGCGAAGACATCACCATATTGAGAGGCTTTCGCTTTTCCCCAGAAGAAACACAACTCGTCAACCAGCCCAAAGTCAAAGCCATTATCGATCACATGGGCGGTGGACAATTTTGCGGAGAAGACGGCAACCTGCGCCTGCTCTGGCCCGAACCCGAATGCAAATGGCACTTGCCAGAGCGCGGGCACATCGACGGTTATCTCGGCAAGCGGCGCACCATGCCATTTCTCCTCGGATTGGCGACCTATATTTACGACGTAGAACCGTGCGGCGGCGGCACAGTCTTCTGGCCGCGCAGCCATATCAAATCATGGAAATTTCTTCGCAAATATCCCCATCACCTAAACCACAGCTTTAAGGACCACCCCGAATATCTCGACATGGTCAAAGATATTCAACCCGTTGAACTGCATGCAAAAGCAGGCGATGTCATCTTCTGGCACTGTAACATCCTGCACGAAACCTCTCAAAACACCAGCAACAACATCCGCTATGGTCTTTTCGCTCGCCTGCCGCACAAAGACCAGGAGACATTCCGGGACGAAATACCCGATGACCTCTGGAAACGCTGGCGGATTTAACAAAAAGGAGATTTAACATGTCAAAAATCACCATCTACCACAACGACAACTGAAGCAAATCCAACGGCGCGATGGACATATTGCGCGCTGGCAACGTCGAGTTCGACGTCATTGAATACTTGAAAACACCGCTGAGCGAACAGGACTTGAGAAAATTTCTCGCGCTCCTGCCCGGTGAACCCAAAGATATGATTCACCCCAGTTCGTTCGAAAAACTGGGACGCGACATAGATGACTACAACACGCCCGACGCACTCGTCGGCTTGCTTTTAGAACACCCCGAAGTCATGAATCGCCCCGTGTGCATTCGCGGAGATCGCGCAGTCATTGCCCGTCCCTCAGAAGCCATACATGAACTCCTCGACTAAAAAAATAGCCGCCGAGACCTGACGGCGGCTATTTTCTTTTTCGCTTTGTAACTCACGCCCCCTCCACGGCTTTCCTCAGCTCATCGCCATTGCTTCGCCACCACGAATGCAGAACTGAGATATCCACCCCAATATTGAAATGTCGCACGCCCATATCGAGATATTCCTTTGCTTCATCGGGCGACATAATCTCTGCGCGGGGGTGAACACCCATACTCAGCGCAGTCTTAAACACCTCATTCTTCGCATCTGCCACTGCGGGATCACCGCGCTGCCCCGCCTTGCCAACACTCATCGAATAATCCGAAGGTCCCCATTGCACCATATCCACGCCTGGAACCGATAGAATCGCCTCCAGATTCTCCACCGCCTCCTTCTTTTCGATCATCAAAACCACAACCGTCTCCCGCATCGCCTTCACATACTCCGGTCCCCCGCCATATCCCATATACGTATTGCGCCGCGTGTACACACTGTACAAACCGCCATCTTCCGGCGTATCTGGAAGCGTAACCCGCACACATTCCTTAGCATCTTCTTCCGTGCGACAATCCGTAAACAAAATACTCCCAAAACCAGACCCTATCGCCCGTTGTGACAAAAAGTACTGATGGCTGCGATCAATTTTGAACATCATACCCATATTGTACAACTCGGCTGCACGGCACAAATTGTCAAGATCGTAGAGATCAAACGTACCGTATTCGCCAACGTATTCGACATAATCGTAAAGTCCCGTATGTCCAATCGCCTCAACAATCGCCGGCCAACTCGAATGAATGCGCGTACCAATGGTGGGTTCGCCCGCATCCAATTTTTCTCTAATTCTGTTGGGTTTCAAAATAAACTCCTTTGTTAATGGTTAGTTTTCGGTTATCACCCAAACAACGACAGAAAAACGCTCTTCGTCTTGTCCAACACATCTTCGGATAATACTTCTCCATCTGAAATTTTCACATTACCTGCGAGATGATCCACATTGGTCGATCCCACAATAGCAGTACACACATCTTCGTGAGAAAGCGTAAACCGCAACGCAAATTCAATCAGCGGCATATCGCCCGCCAATTCCCGCAACGGCATCTGCTGTGCCCGATCCCACGGATCGCCCATATACGAACCGTCTGGCCGCTCGGATCTGAGATACACCCCATTGGCAATCGGACGCTTGATAATCGTCCCCATATCCCGATCGCGCAAAGTCGGCATCAAATTTTCAGCAGACTCCTGAAACAACACATTGTACGTAAACTCCTGTGTATCCAAATCCCACCTCTTCGCCGCCTCAGCCGCTGCCGATCCATCTGCCGATACACCGACAAACTTCGTCCATCCCCTACTCTTCGCTTCCAAAAGCGCGTCAAACGCCGCATCCCAATCATCCGCATCTCCCGGCAGCCCGTGAAATTGCACAATATCGATCACATCCATCTTCAGCTTTGATCGACTCGCATCAATCGTCCTCAAAATACCCTCGGGCGAATAATCCTTCACAACCTCGCGCTTACCGCCATTGATCACCTGATAATCGCCGCACTTTGTCGCCAGAACAAACGCATCCTGCCGATGGGCGATAAACTTCCCGATCCGCTCCTCGCTATCGCCATACATCGCAGCCGTATCGATAAACGTGACACCCAAATCGAGCACCGTGTTCAGCACCGCTTCGACCTGCGACTCTGGCAGCGACGGATTTCCAATCTGCGCCGCGCCAAAACCGATCTCCGAGACTTCCAAACCCGTCTTTCCCAGCGTCCGAAATTTCATCTCACTTTACCTTCGCATAGTCCGATATTTGCACAAGCTCCCCGAATGTCGTATATAATACAACCAAAATCCACCAAAACCACCAAAAAATCTCCAGGACAAATCCAAATGACACAACGCCCAAACATCCTCTTCTGCATTGCCGAAACTTCAGAAAACACTTAAACAACACGGCGACC
>JAJEAX010000312.1 GCA_022822565.1 Candidatus Latescibacterota bacterium | reverse complement strand
GCCAATGCTTTGCCAGCCCAGGGCATCGCTCGTCCAGTGCCGGGTTGCAGCGCCGATTTGATATCCAAAGATATTGAATACATATACCTGAAACGCCGTCAAAATAATGAAGAACCACACGCTGAAGAGTACATCCAGGCGTGCAAAATACCCGAATCCAATGGCGTAAAAACTCAGGCGATTTACCATCCAGGGAAAATCGGGAATCGGTTGCCACAGTGTTTCTTCAATGTCTATATGCGGAAATGCCGGGGTGAAATAAGACGCGATATTCCACAATTTCAAAAGCATGACCAGAGAAAATGCGATCCAGAATAGGGAAGAGCGAAAAGTTTTTTCCAGTCCGCCGCCTTTTTCTGTCTCTGCCAGAGATTGTGCGACTTCGACAAGTGGGTACGATAATCTCTCGTAATCCACCCATTGCTTTCGCAAAATTACGACCAGGCAAAATACCCCAAAGCCCATTGCGCCAAAAAAGCACATCCACCAGAAAACGGGTACTGCCCACACGCGCCACGGGGGGGATCCGCCCCCGCCTTCAAAAAACCGCGTCATTTCACCAGTGGCGTTCGAGGGGGCGAGCCATGTGGGGATGGTGTCGTGTATAAAACCCCAGCCATTTTCCACAGATGCGAAATAATAAGGGGCTGCCAGAACCCCAAAGAAGTGGCCCGTTAACCCGTCGTAAGCCAGTGCGATCCCCACAAAGCCCGATCCCAGAACCACCAGCAATTCCGATCGCGAAAGCCCCCATCCTGCCCGCAAGTGATTCAATGTCAGGTTGAGTGTACACGCGATCAAAAAAGGAAAGAAAAACGCCATGGGGAAATGGCTGCGGCTGATATTCGATCCCGACGTATAGTACGGCATCCACTCATTCCACAACACGCTTACAGTAATCACCGCTACCGACGCAATTACCGACCGCGTTGTCACCGCTCGCACGGGTGTTGTTTCCGAGAGTTGTTTTAATTGCTCTGCCATGATTTTGACTTAGTTATTTCGTTTATCCAAATCCGCCTTGATCTCTTTGGCTTTTTCGTCGTCGATTTCATAAAATTTCAACAAGATCAATCCCGCTATGGCCAGGATCGCGGGCAATACGGCAAAGAGAAAGCGCATCCAGAACATCACGCCCGGATCTTGCGCCACGCCTTTTGTAGCGTCAAATCCGATGATTGCCAGAATATATCCCTGCCCGAGCGCGAATGTCGTCGCCTGTGTCACTTTTTGAAACCAGCCCGTTGCCGCGCCGTACATGCCTTCTCGCCGAAAGCCGGTTTTCCATTCGTCCCAATCGCAGATATCGGCTTTCATCGACGTAATAATGAGCCAGAAGCCCATTTCGCCGATGCGGATAAAAGGCTGTACGATGAGTTGCAAATAGGGCATTGCTGGCGTATAGCAAAACCACTTCAAAATAGAACCGAGGAGAAGGGAGGAGATTGAAATACCAAGGGTTTTGATCTTTCCGATTCGGGAGGACAAATAGGTCAATACGGGAATGGCGGCGAAGGATATGATGGTTCCAATAGCAACCGCGTGTCCCTGTATCTCGGCTCCAAATTTTACATCGCCCTGTGCAACGTGATAGATGTTGACATAAGGTCCCAATGCCAGGGTGAAGTTGCCGCCAAAAATGGTTACGACTGTCAGGCTGCTCAGGATGAGAAATGGTTTGGTCTTCAGGGTTGTTTTAATCGCCCAACCAACGGGTATTTTTTCCTGTTTGACCGCCTGTTCGGCGTGGCCTTCGCGTACAAAAAAAACAGTGGGCAACAGAAATATAAAAATGACCAGCCCAACGCCAATGCCGACATATTTGGCTCCTGTCATCGTGTCGCCGAAAATATCGAGCGTGCAAAAATAGAAGAGATAGCTCACGAGAATGGTGCTGATCTGCTGAAAAAACGAGCGGTACGCAAAGATATTTGTCCGCTCGTGATAATTGTGGCTCAGCTCAAAGCCCAGGCTGTTGTAGGATACTTGCAATATGGTGACACAGGTATAGAGGCCCAGACTGCCAAGGAAGAAATATGCGTACAGTGCGTCTTGACTCAGGTTTTTGGGCACGTTCAAAATGAGTGCGTAGCCAATGGCCGTCAAAATCGCGCCCAGAAAGAGATAGGGTCTGCGCCGTCCCCAGCGAGATCTTGTGTTGTCCGACAGCCATCCCATTACCGGGTCGGTAATCGCATCCCAGATTCGAGCTGCCAATACCACATTGCCTACGCGAAATGGATGCATGCCCAGCGTAATATTAAAAATGGGACCTGAGAGCTTTTTGATCGAATTGACACTTGTATTCATCGGCAAGACGCCGACGCCATAAGCGATTTTTTCGAGCAATGGTATCGACGGATACTCACGTCCAATAGGTTCGCCCTCGCCCCAGGGGGCTGATTTTTGATCTGTTCTACTCGTGGACACAAAGTCCTCCCGATTTTTATTTATTTTGAGATTCCCGATATTGCTTGTACTTTGCCGATTCTGGGTTTACGTGGGCATACGCTTCCAATTCGGTTTCCATTCCGCGATCGTTTTGCTGCGCCATCCACGCATCAAGTTCTGTAGGAGCGTTGGCAAAATATCCACATATTGCACGAGTGCATCGCAGGAAGAACCCGCCTCAATTTTGCCAGGCCAGCGCATGATCAATCCGGTGTGCAACCCATTTTCATAACACGTCCATTTCCCGCCATAGGGGAATGCCGATCCCTGTTCTGTTGAGAAAACCACGAGTGTGTTATCCGATATGATTTGCAAACACTGACCCAACTCGGCGTCCAGTGCGGTAATTTCGGCATAGTACGCCGCCAATCGTTTTCGCGTTTCCGGGGTATCGATTAGATACGGTGGAATTGTCACCTTATCTGGATCGTACATGTCCTGCGGTCCCTTCGTATATGGCAGGTGGGGATTGCGAGATGCGACCACCAGACAATAGGGCTCTCCCGGTTCTCTATCGATAAAGTCTTGAATAACGCGAATTGACGCATCGGAGTCCAGCAATTCATTGCTGCCGGTTGTTTTCAATACTTCAAAACAGTCTCGCCACGTCATATCGTCAGCCAAAAATAACACGATATTTGGGCGATCATCTGTTTGTGCCCGAAGGAGCGATGGCATCGCAACGGTCACTACGGCAGTTTGTTTGATAAATTCGCGTCGGTTCATGAGTATCTCCGGTTGTTAGGCCGCCCAGCTCTCAGCAGCCCCAGGCTCTCAGCAGTCAGCTATCAGATCCAGCCTCCCAACCTCTCGCTCTTTCGCTTTTGCCTTTTATCTGTGTTCATCTGTGTTCATCTGTGGTTGCTCTTGACTTTTCCGAACTCGAATAGCATAAGCTTCTTGCGGGTTTTTCACGGTGATTCGGTGGATTTCTTTATCGGTAAAGTTCGCTTTTCGCATCAGTGGGATAAATTGATCAAAAATGGCATTATAAGGCTTAAAGGGACGGTCGCCATATCCAAATGAATTGCCATCGTGAGAAAGCAAAACCCGGGGCAACACGCCAAATCTTCTCATGTGGCGCAGCACATCGAGATGCTGATTGAGCGTTTCGTCGCGGATACTATCCAATCCGATCCACGCACCTGCCTGCGCTATGGGGGTCAGGTCGGCGGGATCTTTGACGCGTTGTGCGTGTGCCCAGATCCACGCCTCGGGGTGGACGCCCATTTGTTCGAGCATCGCAACCTGTTCGACAGCCGCATCTGTGCTGCCACTTGTGTGCGAGACAATTGTCAACCCCGTTTTGAGATGGGTTTTGCCCGCTGCTAAAATGAGTTTTTTGTCTATGTCGGATGGCATGCCGGGGTCAACGCCAATTTTGATAAATCCCGGGCGAATATCCGTCCCATCAATCCCGTTTTCCCATTCATCAATCCAGCGCTGGGCAATTTGATCAACCGTTTCTTCAAAGGCGTGCGCTGGCACATAGCGATCGTGCGCAGCGCCAAAGTATCCGGTATTGGTCAGTATTTGCATCCCGGTTTCTTGCGAGATACGCCGGAGCAAATCCACGCGCCGTCCAAAATAAGCCCCCGTGCATTCACAAAGCGTTTGCACGCCAAATACTTTTAACATTTTGAGATATGGGATAACCTTCGCGAATAATTTTTCTTCGTCGTATTGTGCCACTTTGACTGGCTGTCCACCAAAAATGGACATGATGTGTTCGTGGGGGAGGGTGAACCCCATCTGCTCGGGTGTTATTGGTCCCGTCACAGTCATCACCTGTGGTTTTGACGCCAGAGCCGATGGCGCAATTGCCAATGCACTCGCAGTAGCGAGGCTTTGTTGTATAAATGTTCTTCGAGTAATCATTGCGCTTTAGAAATTGTGTACATTGTGCCCTTGCAGAGGGAACCAGATGCAATCTATGACAAATACCAATCCCGTACTGAACGCTTGCGCTGCCAGAAGGCCGATGAAAAACGGCTTTCCTTTTTCGTATAGCTGCACACCGCCCATCTTCATCACAACAACTTTGATCGACCACACGATAAATACCGAGAATACGGTTTTACTCACGCCGTAGTTCCCTTGCATGGCCAGGCCAATTGGATGCAGGGGCCAGGCGGGGATCCAGTAGCGAATGACGGTCAAAATCGCCATCGCACCGGCGCCAACTCCCGCCCACATCACGCGGCCATCACCGCCGAGTCCGAGGGGATTGCGTATCGCATTCATCGCAAAATCAAATGCCCTCGGGCCAACGTGCTTGAGGCCCATATTGCCCAGATTATAAGCCCCGTATTCATAACTCAAGTAGAGCGTGTTGACAATCGAAATCACAAAGCCCACGGCGAGCGACGCCCAGATCACGCCTGTGATTCGCCGGGGGGCTACGGTCTTATCCACTGCTTTCACCGCCTGGGAAAACGACGGCATCAGAAAGCCTTTGCCTATGTCGGGAAAAAAATTGAATACCCGCATAAATGCCAACGCGGTAATGCTCGAAACCCCCATGATTGACGCCGAGCCAAATGCCTGCACGACCGCGTCATTTGGCTCTAACCGATAATAGGCATAGACCAGTCCCAGTTCGGACACTGCGCGCGCCAGTCCCAAAAATAACAACATTGCCAGCCCTAAAAATACCACCGCAACCCACACTGCCATGCCGGTTGCGACCAGCCAGCACGTTGCAAATACGAGCGAGAGCGCAAGGCCAAATACAGCCGTGCGATATGATAACAATTCTCCGCGATCATCTATTTCACAACTCGGATCCCAGGCTTTGCGCCACACGGCCTTCAAATGTGCGCGCGCCATCCACAAGCCCCATATTGCGAGAAAAATGAGTGCGCCCATGCTTTGCCAGTTTAATAGTTCATTCTCCCAGTGCAGACTGGATGAACCGAGGGGATAGCCAAAAATATTTGAGGCGTAGATTTGAAATGCCGTCAAGACGATAAAAAACCATACGCTGAACAATACATCTAATCGCGCAAAATAGCCAAAACCTATGGCGTAAAAACTGAGGCGAAAGGGCAGTGCGGGAAAATCGGGAAAAGCCCGCCAGTTCATTCCCTCAATAGAGATATGCGGGAATGCCGGCGAAAAATAAGATCCGATATTCCACAGCTTTAACGCCATCACAAGGCCAAACGCGATCCAGAACAATGGGGACCGAAGCATTTTTTCCAGCGTGCCACCCGGCTCGGTCTCGGTCAGCAGGCTGCCCACCTCGACAAGCGGATATGCCAGCCGCTCGTAATCCACCCATTGCTTTCGCAAAATTACCACTACGCTGAATGCGGCGAACCCCATCGCGCCCAAAAAACACGTCCACCAGAATATCGGTGCGACCCATACGCGCCAGGGGAATGTTCCCTTTCCGCCCTCGTAAAACCGCGCCATCTCTCCGCCCGCATTGGTCGGCACCAGCCAGTGCGGGATGTGTTCGAGCAAGTACGTGGTCCAGCCGTTTTCCGTTGAGGCAAAATAATAAGGCGCGGCTATCACGCCGATCAGATGCCCACTGACTCCGTCGTAAGATACCGAGATGCCGACCAGCCCAGACGCCATGACCACCAGCAATTCCGATCGGGTCAATGCCCAGGCAGACCGCCGATGATTTGCCAGCAAATTGCATATACACAAGATCAAAAAGGGATAGAAGAGTGCTACGGGAAAATGGCTGCGGCTGATATTGGATCCCGATGTGTAATACGGCATCCATTCATTCCAC
>JAJEAX010000314.1 GCA_022822565.1 Candidatus Latescibacterota bacterium | reverse complement strand
TTCTCAAAGACGATGTGTATGTTTGGCACTCGAAACTCAATGTCAAGGATGCGTTTGAGGGCACGGTCTGGCTGTGGCATCAGGACTATGGGTACTGGATGTGGGATGGGGTTGGTCCGCGTCTGGTATCCGCTATGGTTTTTCTGGATCGAGCCACGCTCAACAACGGTTGTTTGATGGTGGTATCGGGGTCCCATAAATGGGGGCGGCAGGAGCACTATGCGGACACGGTTACGACGAGCTATAAGCAGTGGTGTATTGATACAGATACTTTGAAAGAAAAAATCTGTGAGGAAGATATTGAGCACATCACGGGAAAACCGGGCGATGTGCTGTTTTTTGATTGCAATATCGTGCATGGATCAGGCCACAACATGTCGCCGTTGCCCCGCAAGACATTTATCATCGCTTACAATGCCATATCCAACAAGCCCCGTGCGGTAGAAAATCCCAGGCCCGACTGGGTGGTGGCCCGCACGTTTGATATTGTTTGACTTGACATTCAAAAGGAAGTAATCTATTCTCCTGACTATCACTTATGGAGGTTGCGATGTCTGCTACAGAAACTGTCCCGCGTACAAATGGCAGAGCTAATGCTCTTACAAAATTCAAAATTGTAGATTGCGATGTACACCATTCGCCGGGCAAAGGCGATGCGCTCTATCCGTATATGCCGCGCCATTTTGTCGAGTATATCAAAGATTTTGGTACGATGATGCCAAGACTCGGATATACAAATATGCCGGGAGGCGGTGCGCGAAAAGATCTGTGGGAAGATCCAAAGCAAAATCCCTCCCATCAGCCGCAAGTTTGTATTGAGAAGCATCTCAATGTGTATGATATAGATTACGCGGTTCTCACGGGAGGACCTTATGCAGCAGCCGTTCACAATAATCCGGATTACGCATCGGCTTATTGCAGTGCGTTTAACGATTGGACAAAAGACCACTGGATTAGTGCTGATCCGAGGTTTCGGGCTTCAATTCATATTTGTCCCGTAGATCCGCAACTCGCGGTAAAGGAGATTGATCGCCTGGGTCCCGATCCGGATTTTGTGCAGGTTATGATGCCTGCGGGCGCCCGTATGCCTTTTGGCAACCGCCACTACCATCCTATTTACGAAGCCTGTGAAAGACACGGATTGCCCGTTTCGGTTCATTTCGGGGCTGAAGGCGCAGGTCTTGCAGCACCGCCCACTGCTGCGGGATATCCCACCTATTATCTCGAAATGCGTATGGCACGGCCCCAAATTGCACAGGCTCATGTCACCAGTCTCGTTGTAGAGGGCGTGTTTGAGAAATTCCCGAATTTCCACTTTATTTTTGTAGAGATGGATACTTTCTGGCTGCCGGGTCTTATGTGGCATCTCGATCTCGATTGGCGTGCGTTGCGCGATTACACGCCGTGGGTTAAACGCCTGCCCAGCGAGTATATCCGCGAGCATATCCGCCTGGGTACGCAACCCATGCCCGATATACCCGGTGGGAAAGAAGATTTGGAGACGTATTTGCGCTGGATGCACGCCGAAGATACCCTCGTTTTTGCCAGTGATTATCCGCATTGGGACTGGGATGAACCCGGTCACGTCCTTCGCAATATTGATCGCGATCTGAAAAAGCGTATTATGGGCGAGAATGCCGCTGAGGTCCTTGGGCTTTTCTAATGTCGAAACACAGGGTAGCGAAAATAGCGGATCTGCCTCCCGGCGAGCGCAAAATTGTGACGGTTAATAACCGGGAGATCGGTATTCTCAATGTGGATGGCAATCTGTATGCCCTGCGCAATGTCTGTCCCCACCGCCAGGGTCCGCTCTGCAAGGGCCGCGTACGCCCACTCGTTGTGTGGGAAGGCGGAGAGGTGTGCCATGGACGATTTTCAACCGATATCGGCCATGAACGCGAAAACGAAATTATCAAATGTCCCTGGCACAACTGGGAATTTGATCTGAAGACCGGAAAATCGATTACGGACGACGATTTGCGCGTGCGTACCTATCGCGTGGAAACCGAGGGTGATGATGTTGTGCTTTATCTGAGGTGAGGGGATGGGGACTGTCTAACGATAACTTTTTCAAGAGATACCTTATGCAACTTACTTTTAGTACCACAGTTTGTCCCGATTTACTTTTGCCCGATGCGCTGAATGTTGCCACAGCAGCGGGCTTTGATCGCATTGAACTTTTTCGCACGTTTACCGAGAGTTCGCCGGTTCACGTGGATACGTCGGTGCGTATGGTGCGGGAGCGTCTGGACAATGCGGGCGTTACGCTCACGGGTCTCAATATTCGCAATATTACGGGACGCAATAGCGTTACGGATGAACGCGATTTGAGATACAATATGCGCCAGGTCGAATGGGATATCCATCTTTCTCGCGCTCTGCGGCTGCAGTGTGCCAATCTCAAAGGCGGTGATCGCACAGAGGAGGCGCGTGAAGATTTTATTACGGGTATTAATCACGTGCTCGAGCGCATTCCCAATTTTACCCTCAACATAGGTAATCACAAGGGGAATTTGTTCGAGAATATCGAGGATTATCAGGGCATTTTGCCCGAGCTTCCCGATCGCGCCAGGGTGTTGATGGACACGGGACATCTTCTTTCAGCAGGTGTTGATGTGTGCGCTTTTGCAAAAGCTTTTGCCGATCGCATTGGCCTTGTTCACCTGAGAGATCAGAGGGGGGAGACACCTGTGCCTTTTGGCGAGGGCGATTTGCCTTTTGAAGATGTTATCGGTATTCTCAAAGGCGCGGGTTATGATGGTGAACTCGTCATTGAACTGGAAAAAGTCACCTGGGGTGAACCCGTCCAGGCTTGCGCTGCTGCACGTGAATATGTCGAAAAAATCCTATCCTGAATGAGCCTATGTCCCATGCACTGAGCAAACA
>JAJEAX010000379.1 GCA_022822565.1 Candidatus Latescibacterota bacterium | reverse complement strand
ATCAGCAGATGCCTGCGCGCGATCTGGCTGTTTTGCCTGGTGAATGGCAAAATCCAAAGTTGGATTTGACTTATGTGACGTTGTATCCCGCTGTTGTTCTTTCCCAGAGTAATTTCCTTCCTTTTGTGGCGCATGATCGCCTGAGTGCTTTGCGATCACCGCCCGATCTGTACCTTCTCCACGCTGCATTTCTCTTATGATTTTCTCTTTCTGCGCTTGAACGGCGTTTGGGGATAGGTGTGTACAAATCGTTCCCAAACGGTCGTTTTTCCTGCCGCATGTTTTGCAGCATTTTTCCTATTTGAATAAAAAATAAATACAAATTTTCTGGAGGTGGCTTGTGTATGCTATCCGAGCCATGATCGGACTATGCCTCGTGGGTATATCTATTTTGCCTGTGCAGGCAGATGAACTGGATCTGGATGCGCTGATTCAGGAGGCTTTGAAAAATAATCCCAATTTGTCGGTTTTGCGGGCGCGGTTGGCTGCTTTTGAAGCAAAAATTCCCCAGGCGGGGGCACTGGAAGATCCGTCTTTTCGCTTTGAGGTGAGCAATGTGCCGCTGAGCGACTTCGATTTGAGCAGTACGCCGATGAGTGGAAATCAATTTGTGATCAGCCAGAAGTTTTCTTTTCCGGGAAAACAGCGGGCGCGCGAGCGATCGGCGCAGTTTGCCTCGGATTCTGTTGCATGGCTGTTGCGTGACCGAGAACTGGCAATTGCCAATGCGGTCAAGCAGCCTTTTTTTGAATTGGCTTATGTGACCCGTGCCATTGCGATTATGGAAAAGAATCGGGTGTTGTTGCAAGACCTGATTCGCATTGCCCGCACGAAATATGCCGTTGGAAAGGGTTTGCAACAGGATGTGCTGAAAGCTCAGGTTTCGCTTTCGGCACTGGATACGGAGTTAATTGCTCTTCGGGCTAAAAAACAATTGGCGGAGGCGCGTTTGAATCTGGTGTTGAATCGGTCTCCGCAAAGTCCTCTGGGCGCACCGCCAGATACTATTGGTCTTTCGAGCGTGCCGTTGACAGTTGATGCCTTGCAGGCGCAGGCCGATGAGGGGCATCCGTCTCTGAAGGCGATGGATCAATCGATTTTGATGTGGCGAGCAGAGGTTGAGGTAGCGCGAAGAAATGTTTGGCCGGATATGACGGTGAGTTTGGGATATCGCCAGCGTGCGTTTGCGGCAAATGATCCTGTGGGGGGAAGTGATTTTATATCTGTTGGTGTCGGCATTCCGCTGCCCGTATTTGGCGGGCGCAAGCAACGCCAGCAGATTGTAGAAGCGCGGGCAAATATGCGAGAGGTTGAGGCGCAAAAGGCCGCTGAACGCCAGCAGATTTACTACGAGATTCAGCGTTTAATTATTGAGGCAAAGCAACACCGGGAGAGTGCCGAGTTGTTTCGCACGGCGATGTTGCCTCAAGCAGAGCAGTCGCTGGCGTCGGCATTGTCGGGATATCAGGTGGATAAGGTGGATTTTTTGACGTTGTTGAATAATCAGATGACGCTGCTGAATTTTGAGATGACATATTATCGACATGTGATTGAGCATGAAAAACGGGTGGCGGATCTGGTAGCGGCGGTGGGGCGTTAAGTGCGGGGTGGGGCGTGGACCCATGCCTGAAAGGAGTTTTGGAGATGAAATACGTCCTTCTAACTTTAGCATTGATCGTGGGATTTGCTGGTGGTGTCTGGATTGCGGGAGATACGGATATAGAGCAGGAGGAGGCGTTGAAAACATATATCTGTCCGATGCATCCGACGGTGGTGTCGGATAAACCCGGGGCCTGTCCAATCTGCGGTATGGATCTGGTAGAGAAGAAGGTGGATGGCGGGCACGGTCATAAGATGCATGCGGATCGCGAAACATATATCTGTCCGATGCATCCGACGGTGGTATCGGATAAGCCGGGCAGTTGTCCCATTTGTGGTATGGACCTGGTGGTGAAGGAGGCTGATGCGTCGTCTGTGCAAAACGGAAGTGTGCAGATCGATCCTGTGACGATTCAGAATATTGGCGTGAAGACGATGGTGGTGGAAAAGCAGCCTTTGAAGCGCACGGTGCGCGCAGTGGGCAGGGTGGATTATGACGAGACGCGGATTATGGATGTGAATAGCAAGATCGCCGGGTGGGTTGAGCAGTTGTATGTGGATTATACTGGTCAGTGGGTGGAAAAAGGGCAGCCTTTGCTGGCGCTTTATAGTCCGGAACTGGTCGCGGCGCAGGAGGAGTATTTGACGGCTCTGGATTATGCGGAGAGAATGCGCGATGGTGCAATGCGGGATGCGGCGCAAAGTGCCGATGATCTGCTCGCTGCTGCGCGGCAGAGGTTGTTGTATTGGGATATTTCGGAGGGTCAGATTGCGAAGTTGGAAAAGACGCGACAGGTTGGGCGGACAATGCCCATTCTCGCGCCTCGGTCGGGGATTGTGACGCACAAAGATGTGCTGGAGGGGGCACACATTGGATCGGGTCAACATCTGTATCGCATTGCGGATCTGTCGGTGGTATGGATTTATGCAGATGTGTACGAATACGAGATGCCGTGGATTTCCAAAGGGCAGCGCGCAGAGGTGTCGCTGTCTTATTTGCCGGGTGAGCAATTTGAGGGAAAAGTGGATTATATTTTCCCGTTTATGAATGAGAAGACGCGCACGGTGCAGGTGCGGATGGTTTTCGATAATGCAGATGGTGCGCTTAAACCGGATATGTATGCCGATGTGGTGATTCGCCCCGAGGTGGGGCGTGAGGGCGTTGTGATACCCGCTCAGGCGGTGATTCATTCGGGAACGCGCAGGGTTGTTGTGATGGCCCATGGTGACGGCAGGTTTGAACCGCGCGAGATTCATACCGGGGTTGAGACCGAGGATGGATATGAGGTAATGCAGGGATTAAATTCGGGGGAGCGGATTGTGACTTCGGCGCAATTTTTGATCGATTCAGAGAGCAATTTGAAGGCTGCACTGGCGGGGATGCGTGGGCATGGTGGTGGACATGGTGGACATTGATGCGCGTATTTTGAGGGGGTTGGAACGCGATGCTAAATCGAATTATTGAAGCGAGTGTCGAGAATCGGTTTCTGGTGGTGATTGCCACTTTGATGGTGATTGGATGGGGGGTGTATGCGATGCTGAATACGCCACTGGATGCGATTCCCGATTTGTCGGATGTGCAGGTGATCGTGTTTAGCGAATATCCGGGGCAGGCACCGCAGGTGGTGGAGGATCAGGTGACGTATCCGCTGACGACGGCGATGCTGTCCGTGCCTTATGCAAAGACGGTGCGAGGGTATTCATTTTTTGGCATTTCTTATGTGTATGTGATTTTTGAGGATGGTACGGATATGTACTGGGCGCGCAGTCGGGTGTTGGAGTATCTCAATTCCGCGTCTGATAGATTGCCGCAGGGGGTGACGCCAAAGCTGGGGCCAGATGCGACGGGTGTGGGCTGGGTTTATCAATATACGGTGCTGGATACGACTGGAAGATATGATCTTTCAGAGTTGAGGTCTATTCAGGATTGGTATTTGCGGTATGAGTTGAGCAGTGTGCAAGGTGTGTCGGAAGTGGCGTCTGTGGGTGGATTTGTGAAGCAGTACCAGGTGGTTGTGGATCCCAATCGCTTGCTGGCATACAATATTCCTTTGCAGAAGATCCGGATGGCGATTCAGCGCAGCAATAACGATGTGGGGGGGCGGCTGGTCGAACTGGCAGAGACGGAGTTTATGGTGCGTGGGTTGGGGTATATCCAGTCTGTGGCGGATATCGAGCAGATTGCACTGGGTGTGGATGAACACGGTACGCCGATTCGCGTAAAAGATGTTGCGACTGTTCAGATGGGGCCAGAGCTTAGAAGGGGATTGGCCGAGTGGAATGGCGAGGGGGAGGTGGTGGGGGGGATTGTGGTGATGCGGTCTGGGGAAAATGCGCTCAAAGTTATTGATCGGGTGAAAGAGAAGTTGGCGTCGCTAAAACCGGGTCTTCCCGAGGGCGTGGTGGTGGTTGCCAATTACGATCGCTCGGCACTTATTCTGCGCGCGGTTGATCATTTGCAGAAGAAGCTGATTGAAGAGATCGCGGTGGTGGCTGTGGTGTGTATTGTTTTTTTACTGCATTTTCGCAGTGCTTTTGTGGCTGTTTTTACATTGCCGATGGGGATTTTAATCGCTTTTGCAGCGATGTATCACCAGGGTGTCAATTCTAATATTATGTCTCTTGGCGGCATTGCGATTGCTATTGGGGCGATGGTGGATGCAGCTATTGTGATGATCGAGAATGCACATAAGCATATTGAACGCGATGGCGGGATAAAGTCGCATAGTGAGATGATAATTGCCGCTTCGAAAGAGGTGGGGCCTGCGCTGTTTTTTTCACTGTTGATTATTACGCTGTCGTTTTTGCCGGTTTTTACTCTGGAGGCGCAGGAGGGACGGTTGTTTAAGCCGCTCGCATATACCAAGACTTATGCTATGGCAGCGGCGGCATTTTTGGCGATTACGGTTGTGCCAGTGCTGATGACTTTTTTTGTGCGCGGCAAAATTCGGTCTGAGTCGGAGAATCCCATCAGTCGCGTTTTGATTTATCTGTATCGGCCTGTGATTGATTGGGTGTTGCGACATCGGGTGCTGACTGTGGTGTTGGGGGGGCTGGTGTTGTTTGTGACGGTGTTTCCATTCCGGGATATCGTGATGTCGCGTTTTTCGGATCGACCTCAGAGTTTGACTTATAAGGCACTGGTGAAGTTGGACGCGCTGTTTCCTATGGAAAAAATTGGATCGGAATTTATGCCGCCTCTGTACGAGGGCGATCTGTTGTATATGCCCACGACATTGCCGGGGATATCGATTACGAGGGCGCGGGCGTTGTTGCAACAGACGGATAAAATTATTCGCACTTTCCCGGAAGTCGAACACGTATTTGGCAAAATTGGTCGGGCCGAGACTGCGACAGATCCGGCGCCGCTGTCGATGATTGAGACGACGATTATGCTCAAGCCCGAGTCCGAATGGCGAGAGGGCATGACGCCTCAAAAGTTAATTCGGGAATTGAATCAGGCGGTAAAATTTCCGGGATTGACCAATGCGTGGACTATGCCGATTAAGACGCGCATCGATATGCTTTCAACGGGTATTAAGACGCCTGTGGGGATCAAGGTCGTGGGGGATGATCTGGAGACATTGCAGATATTGGGCGAGAAAATCGAGACGGTGGTGCGCGATTTGCCGGGTACGCTGAGTGTGTTTGCCGAGCGCGCTGTGGGTGGCAATTATCTGGATTTTGAGATCGATAGACAGGCTGCTGCGCGTTATGGGCTGACGGTTGGAGATGTGCAGGATGTTATTATGTCGGCATTGGGCGGGATGAATATCACGCATACTGTGGAGGGTTTGGAACGCTATCCGGTGAATTTGCGTTATGGCCGGGAGTTGCGCGACAATTTGCCCGCGCTTCGGCGCGTGTTGGTGCCCACGCCGATGGGGGCGCAGATTCCCATTGGACAGTTGGCAGATCTTCGCATTCGGAAGGGACCGCCGGGTATTAAGAGCGAGAATGCGCGGTTAAATGCGTGGGTCTATGTCGATATTGAAGGCGTGGATGTGGGGACTTATGTGGCGCGGGCGCAACAGGCGGTGTTGGAGCAGGTGCAGATGCCGCCCGGGTACACTGCGATCTGGAGTGGTCAGTATGAATATATGTTGCGGGCAGAGAGAAAGCTGAAGGTGGTAGTGCCTGTGACGCTGGCGATCATTTTTGTGTTGTTGTATCTGAATTTTAGAAATGTGGCTGAGACCGCGATTGTGATGCTTTCTCTGCCCTTTGCACTGGTCGGTGGGATATGGTTGATGTATATTTTGGATTACGATATGAGCATTGCCGTAGGTGTTGGGTTTATCGCGCTGGCGGGATTGGCTGCTGAGACGGGGGTGGTGATGCTGATTTATCTGGATCAGGCTTATGAGAGTATTAGACGCGAAAAAGGCGATGTTTTGATGCTGGCGGATTTAAATCGGGCGGTGATGGCCGGTGCTGTGGAGCGGGTGCGGCCCAAGTTGATGACGGTGTTTTCGACGATGATGGGTCTGTTGCCGATTATGTGGTCAACGGGTACGGGGTCCGAGGCGATGAAGCGCATTGCAGCGCCTATGGTGGGGGGGATGGTGTCATCGACGATTTTGACGCTGCTGGTGATTCCGGCGATTTATGCGTTGTGGAAGGAGAGAAAAGCATCCGCAGATGGACGCAGATAGACGCAGATGAAAGGCGAGATGTAGGGGCGGGTTTTTTACCCGCCCGTCGAGAGGTAAAACCCGAATCATTCATTTTTCAGGAGGTGTGTTATGAAGTCTCGTATTTTTGCATTATTGGTCATTGGCGCAACAGCTATAGGCATGGCGGGATGGGTTGGCTGTTCGTCAGAGTCGGAGGCGAAGACTGTCGAGGTGAAGTTGTCAACGATGCAGTGCGCTATGTGCTCGAATACCATCGAGAAAGCACTGAAAGAGGTCGATGGCGTTCAGAGCGTGGAAGTCAATCTGGATGCGAAGACAGCGAAGGTGACGTTTGATGACAAGGTGACCAGTGTTTCCGCTCTGGAGCAGGCCGTTACTAAGACGGGTTATGCGGCTAATGACAAAAAGGCCGATTCCGATGCGTATGCAAAGTTGGCCAGTTGCTGCCAGGTACCTGAGAATTAATCTGTCGATTGTTGGATAAAAGCCCCGGATGTTTGATAAATTCGGGGCTTGTTTTTATAACTGTGCAACACCCAGTCCCAGCAATGCCAGAGTGATGGCCGATAAGACACCCAATATTATTGGTTTTATTCCGCCTGCTTTCATTGCTGCAAATGCCGTAGATAATCCAACCCCGGCCATCGCGCACGTAATAATCCACTTGCCGCTCTGGCTCAATAAGCCAGATAGATCAATATGCCGGTCGCCTGCACCAAACACAAATTGTTCAGATAAATGTAATGTTATTTCAGGCAAAAAGCCCAGGGTTCGCAGCAGCGCCATTGCCAGGAACAATACCACAAAACCCGGTACCAGTTTGGAATAACGCACTGGCTCATCGATATAAACCGTCTGTCGTTGCGTATAAGCAAACCACGCCCCCAGCACGAATACGACAGGTCCCAAAAGTGAAATGCGAACCAGTTTGACAATGGTCGCCATTTCCCCCGCTGTCTGCCCATCTCCTGCATGCGCGAATCCCGCGGCAATGACCTGTGGTGTTGCGTGAATGCCCAATCCACACCAGATGCCATATACTTCTGCATCTATCATCGCCAGAGATCCAACCACGGGAAATAGCAGCATCGCCACTACGCCCAGTAGATTAATTACTCCGACAGAATATGTTATCTCCTGGTTGTTGGCTTTGATCACAGGCGCAAGGGCTACAATGGCAGAACTTCCGCAAATCCCTGTGCCCACACCAATCAACAGCCCCATTTTTTTTTCGACGTTAAACCAGCGCGACATGAGATGGGTCAATACGATAATTACCGCAATCAACACAGCCGCACCAATCAGGACCTGCACTGCGACGCGAATCAGATCGTAAAAATCCAACCGCGCACCCAGGAGCACAATTCCGATGGGTAGCCACTTTTGCACCACTGTATCTATGCCGGGTTTCAATTTTGCTGTTGACGGCATCAGGTTGCACAATAGCATGCCCAATAATAATGCCAGTAATACTGCGCTCAGGGGATGTTGGCCCGAAGACAGTGTAAATGGGGGAAAGGGCAATGTGTTTAAATATATTGCTGCCCACGATAAGACCACGCACACCCCAATGCCCGGCCAGGGACTTTCTTTGGGCCAGATAGAGAGTTTTTTGCGAAATTGCGCTTCAAATGACCGCTCTTTCCCACTCAGATTCATACCTTCATTTCCCTATAGAAGCGCATTTACATTTTGCACTTCGTCGCGCCGAAAATATTCTTCAATACTGAAATATCGGGTTCCCGTATCACACAGTACTGTGACGACTATGTCATCGCTCGAAAGTCGCTCGGCCACGCGCCGGGCTGCCAGTACATTTGCCCCCGAAGATATTCCGACCAATAGTGCCTCTTCTCGCGCCAGAGTTTCCGTCATGTCAAATGCTTCGCGGTCCTCTATTGTGATTACTTCGTCCAGTATATTACAATTTAAAATCGATGGAATAAATCCCGCTCCAATTCCCTCGATTGCGTGAGGCCCCCGGCTTTTACCACTCAATACAGCCGAACCCGCAGGCTCAACAGCTATTACTTTTGCACCTGGCACTTCTGCTTTGAGGACTTCACCCACTCCCGTGATTGTCCCGCCCGTTCCTACTCCCGACACAAAAGCCGTTATCTTCCCTCCTGTTGCTTTCACAATTTCTGGTCCCGTGGTCTGTCGATGCGCTTCTGGGTTGGCAGGATTGTCGAACTGCTTTAATTCGATGCAATTTGCATTCTTTTTTACTATTTTCTGCGCCCGCTGTTTGGCTCCGTCCATGTCGCCTGCGCCGGGTGTTATGACCACTTCGGCTCCGTATCTGGTTACCAGTGCCCGCCGTTCAAAACTCATTGTCTCAGGCATTGTCAATACCAGCCGATATTTGAGTTTTGCACATAACATCGCCAGGCCGATTCCGGTATTTCCACTGGTCGCTTCTACAATGGTCATGCCGGGGTTGAGTGTTCCGGCTTTTTCTGCTTCTCGGATCATACTCAGCGCGATGCGGTCTTTTACGCTGCCACCCGGATTGAGATATTCCATTTTGGCCAGAATGGTAGCACCCCCCGCTGGCGACAAGTTCTCTAACCGAACCATCGGCGTTTTGCCGATAATGTCGGAAACGCGACCCACAATAGTATCTGGCATAGCATTCTCCCTTAAAGGACATCCGACGCGATGGGTTGAGGAATACGAGCCGGTGTGACAATATAATTTCTGATGTGAAAAAATAAAGTGGTTTAGGGTTATTTGGGTTTGAGAGATTTTTGAATCAGTTGTGCCTTGAATTATTCGCAGGTGATGAGTATATTCGACTTGATATAGTCTTCAGTCTGGCGAGATACCTGGATATGCTGGCCAAAGGAGGGATTTATGGCTCTTGCGATGACAGAGCAGCAAGAGAGAGATTTTGATGAGAAGGGATTTGTTATTCTTGAAGATTTTTTTGCTCAGGATGAGGTCAATCGGCTTTTGCTGGCTATTGACGAGGTGGCAGAGCGGATTCGAGAGGCCGAGGGTCTGGGACCTGATGATCCTTTTGCCGTGCGCAATGCCCTGTCGCAGCACGAGGCTTTTCTCGACTTGATCGATCATCCGCGTATGTTGCCTCTGGTGGTGGATGCGATTGGTTGGAATATTCAGATCCGAACCACGCATCTGGACTATCGACCGCCGTATCCCGAGGGTTTGAAAGCAGGTGATGTGGGCGTTGGCAAGGGCGAAGACCAGGAGGTTGGGTACCGCAATGTGGCATGGCATCCCGATTTGGCGAGCGATATGCTGTTTCTGGGACCTTCACTCGATGGACGTCTTCCGTTTATGGAGATTAAGGTTTTTTACGTGCTTTACGATATGACTGAATCCAATTGTGGCAATCTGTGGTTGGTGCCGGGCAGCCATAAGCGCAAGCCAGAAGAATTGCGGGAAATGGGGCGCGAGGTCAATCCAGAAGAGGCGGTTGAGCTTAAGTTGCGAGCTGGTTCTGCGGTGTTGTGGCGAACCGCTGTTTGGCATTGCGTGGGGCCCAATTTGTCGAGAAAGACGCGAAAGATTATGCATGTGGGTTATAATTATCGGTGGCTTCGTCCAACTGATTATATCGAGCAGGATGCCGCGCTCATTGGACGGAGTTCGCCAATTCGGCGCCAGTTGTTGGGCGCGCTGGCATCGGGAAAAGACCCGCTGGGTCCAGAACCGGATTTCCATCCCTCGTCACAATACTGGCTGACTAAGAATTGGGATGATGTTCCGTTGCGAGCCTGGGCACAGGAACAAGAGGTGAGTCAAAAGCAACCACATGTGAACGGCTATTGTAGTCGCACACCGGTTGTGAAGTAAGAGGCAAGAGGTGTGAGTGTAGGGATGTACTCCTGTGCATGTCCCAAGAGATAGGATCAGAATGCAAAAATATCAAGCCGAAGTCTTATTGAGACGTGCTGTCGGTGATCCCAACGCCCGTTTTCGAACGGGTCAATGGGAAGCTATTGACGCGCTGGTCAACCACCGCCGCAAGTTGATGGTGGTACAGCGCACTGGCTGGGGCAAAAGCTCGGTTTACTTCATTGGCACGCGCATATTGCGTGATCAAGGGAGCGGAGTAACAGTGATTGTGTCTCCACTTCTTGCGCTGATGCGCAATCAGATCGAATCGGCCATTCGCCTTGGTATTCGTGCAGAGACGATCAATTCCACAAACCAGGATAATTAGCCTGAGGTCAGCCACGCTCTATTAGCCAACCAAGTTGATGCCATTCTGATTTCGCCTGAACGTCTCGCAAATGAGACATTTGTCGAGGAAGTTTTGATACCGGTAGCTGATCGCGTTGGCTTGTTCGTGGTTGATGAAGTACATTGCATTTCTGACTGGGGCCACGACTTTCGCCCGGATTATCAACGGCTGATCAATGTGTTACAACAAATGCCGCCGAATATGCCGGTGCTGGGCACAACTGCCACTGCCAATGACCGGGTGATTGAGGACGTAAAGACACAACTCAGCGATATTGAGATTCAGCGCGGTACACTGGTTCGGGATAGTCTGGCACTGCAGACTCTACGATTACCCGATCAGGCGTCTCGGCTGGCTTGGCTGGCACAACATATTCCAGAACTACCGGGCACTGGGATCGTCTATGTGCTGACGATTCGGGACGCTGAACAGGTGGCAGACTGGCTGAAGCAGCAAGGGATAGAAGCGTACGCCTACTATGGCAATGTCAAGCATGAAGACTTCGAGGACAGTAACCAGTACCGGCAACATCTCGAAGACCTGCTGTTGAGAAATGAGATAAAGGTGCTGGTGGCGACCACTGCGTTAGGTATGGGTTACGACAAGCCTGACCTCAGCTTTGTCATTCATTACCAGACACCCGGTTCCGTGGTGGCCTATTACCAACAGGTTGGTCGAGCTGGAAGAGCAATCACCAATGCTTATGGTGTGTTGCTGGCGGGCCGGGAGGACGAAGATATCCACGAGTACTTCCGCAGTAGCGCGTTCCCTGATGAGCAAGACGTGAACAGAATCCTGGATGTGTTGGCCGACCACGATGAATTATCTACATTTCAACTTCAACAGTATCTCAATTTGAGGCATGGCCAAATAGACAAAGTCTTGAAAATTCTCAGTGTTGAAAATCCATCTCCTGTAATAAAGCAGGGTAGCAGGTGGCGCCGGACACCTGTTCTATACCATATGGACCACGCGCGAATTGAACGTCTGACACAGCAAAGAGAAATCGAGTGGCAAGAGGTTCAAGATTATATCGACACGGATGTTTGTCTCATGGCCTATTTGAGAAATGCCCTTGATGATCCAGAAAACGATGAGTGCGGTCAGTGTGCTGTTTGTCTGAGTGAACCAGTTGTGGATATAGATATAGAACACTCTCTTGTCATTGATGCAACCCGGTTTTTGAGGCAGGCAGAGATGCCCTTCAAACCAAATAGACAGGTTGCTACTGGTGCGTTTCCCATATATGATTTTCGAGGCAATCTGCGGCCTGAACTTCAGGCATCAGAAGGACGGATATTATCGCGATGGGGTGATGCTGGCTGGGGTCAACTGGTGGCTGCTGACAAGCATGCAGGTCGCTTTCGGGATGCGTTGGTGGAAGCTATGGCAGATATGATCAAGCTACGATGGCAACCGGATCCCACCCCGGAATGGGTGACCTGTGTTCCGTCAATCAACCATCCGAAGCTGGTGCCGGACTTTGTACAGCGACTCGCAATCCAATTGCAATTGCCTTTTGTGGACGCCATTCATAAAATAAAGAATAACGAACCGCAAAAGAATCAGCAGAACCGTTTCCATCAATGCCAAAACCTGGATGGCGTGTTCGAAATTTCGGGAAATATTCCTGAAACACCTGTGCTACTGGTGGATGATATAATAGATTCTGGATGGACGGTCACCGTACTTGCTGCCTTGTTGCGGCAGGCGGGAAGTGGGCCAGTCTTTCCGGTGGCATTAGCCTCGACGAGTGCGGGGGATTAAATGTCGGTATCACATAATACACAGGCGATTTTATTGTTGACGGCGCACTTTTCCAAAGCAAAAAATGAGGCGGTTAAACCGTTGACGATGAAAGAATGGGGGCGTTTTACATGGTGGCTTAGGAAGCGATCACTGACCCCAGAGGACCTGATGACCGGGCGATTTGATGAACTCTTAAATGGGTGGTCAGACAAGACGATTACCCTGGAGCGTATCGAGGGCCTGATGTATCGCGGTTCAGCACTTGCGTTGGCCCTAGAGAAATGGTTCCGTGCGGGTCTATGGGTTATGACAAGATCGGATCCAGATTACCCGACGCGATTCAAGCAACGTCTGGGGATTGACTCACCTGCCGTCGTGTTTGGTTGCGGCAACAGAGCCTTACTCAATAGCGGTGGCTTGGCAGTCATAGGCTCTCGCAATGCAACGGAAGAGGATTTGGCATATAGTCGTGATCTGGGTGCCCTGGCTGCGAACACTGGTTATTCGGTTGTTTCGGGAGGTGCGAGAGGGGTCGATGAGGCATCTATGCTTGGAGCACTTGAAAAAGAAGGCACTGTGATTGGTGTGCTTGCGGATAGCCTTATGAAAACCTGCTCAGGTGTCAAGTATCGCAGACACTTGATGGCAAATAATCTTGTACTTATTTCGACTTTTTATCCCGAAGCTGGGTTCAACGTGGGCCATGCCATGCAGCGTAACAAATACATTTATTGCCTTTCTGATGCAGCTCTGGTGGTTCACTCAGGTACAAGGGGCGGTACTTGGAGCGGCGCGATGGAAAATCTCAAGAAGCAATGGGTACCGCTTTGGGTAAAAAGGACTAACGAAAAAAGAATCGGAAATGCAGCTATCGTCAGGACTGGTGCAACATGGGTACCGAAGAATATCGGGAACGTTGATCTCAATGCACTGTTTACGACAGATCGTAAAGAAAAATCCCCGCAACAAATGACGCTGACGAAACCAGATCAGTTCGTCCAAGTTGTTAAGGAGGATGCTAAGACATACTCTTCAGTCATGGATATTGGATTCTATGATCTATTTCTCTCAAAAGCTCAGATCCTGTGTAAAGATGTCTCAAAGACTCCTGATGAATTAGCTGAAGCATTGCAAGTTCACAAGACCCAACTCAATATCTGGCTTAAGCGAGCCACCGATGATCAGAAATTGAAGAAACTGTTCAGACCGGTTCGTTATCAGTGGGTCAACTCGCAGCAAGGTGCGTTATCCGTATAAAAAAATGAGATATACCACAGCCTTTTTCCATTGCGTAGCTTTGATATGAACCAGAAAACCCCAGGAGCAGGTTCCTGGGGTTTGTGGTGTGTCGGGAGCTATCAGGAGGGATCAAATTTGTAGCCGACACCGCGCACTGTGGTGATGGCTTTGCCCGATTCACCGAGTTTGGAGCGCAGGCGGCGAATGTGGACGTCAACGGTGCGCATGCCGCCGTAATAGTCATAGCCCCAGATGCTGTCGAGCAGGTCGGATCGGGTAAATACGCGAGTCTCGTGGGTGACCAGGTGTTTGAGTAGTTCGTATTCTTTGAGTGTGAGTTCGACAACACTGCCCTTGACGCGCACTTCGTAGCGCGCCATATTGATGACGAGGTCGTCTATTTTGAGGGTGTGGTCGTCGGGGGGATGGTCGTCGTTCCAAAGAGCCAGGCGCAGGCGCGCTTCAAACTCGCGCAGGCTATAGGGCTTGATGACAAAATCTGAAATGCCGAGTGAAAAATCGAGGTTGAGCGCGGTCATTTCATCGGTGATGACGAGCAGGGAATAGTCGTTGGCTGAACGTTGTTGTTGCAGGTCTGCAATGGCCTGTGCGAGGCGATCGAGGGAGGATTCGGGATCAATAATGGTCAGATCAATGCCGTCAGTGGGAATGGGAGGCAAATTGCTCCGCCCGCGCAGGATCACATGTTCAACCTGATGCCCGATGTATTCGAGGTCCGATTTGAGACGCGCGCCGTAGGCTTCGTCCGCGAGAAGAAGAATGGTTGCCATTGGAGACGAAATTGGGAATAAGGGAGGTTCTGATATTACGCATTTTAATGCGTCTGTGTGTAATATCAGTACTGAAAACAGAAAGCCGAAAATTAGTGGCCTCATGACATTTTGTCAAGGTGTATCTAAGAATACGGGCGCGGGCGTTAGTAAAATACTTTAACCAAAATCATATCAGGAGCACATAATGTCTTCACCCCATGCAATCGTCCATCCCGCCTTCAGGCCGTCCATCATGGGCAAGAACGGCGTGGTCACATCGGGACACCATCTCGCGTCTCAAGCAGGTATTCAGATTATGATGGCCGGAGGTAATGCCGTTGATGCCGCTATTGCGACAGCCGCTGCGCTCGGCGTGGTTGAACCGCAATCTTCAGGCGCAGGCGGCGATGGGTTTATCTTGATTTACTCTGCCAAGACGGGCACTGTGTCCGCCATCAATGCCACGGGCGCAGCCCCAACGGGCGCGACCCGGGAGTTTTATCTCAAACGCGGTGGTATCCCGATGAAAGGTATTTTGAGTGTTTCTATACCCGGCCTGGTAGATGGTTGGCTCGTTGCTCACGAGCACTTTGGCACGCGCTCGCTCGAAGATATTTTTGCACCGGCAATCGCCCTTTGTGAAGATGGTTTTCCGCTCAGTCACAAATTGGCGAACAGCTTGCGGGGGGAGACAAAACGCTTTGCATCTGATCCATATACGCGGGCGGTCTTCACAAATGATGGTCAGCCTCTTCATCCCGGAGACATTGTCTATCAGAAAGACCTGGGCAAAACCTTGCGGAAAATAGCTACAGAGGGGCGCGACGCCTGTCGCACGGGTGAAATAGCCCGGGATCTCGTTGCGTTTATTCAGTCGCGAGGTGGGTTGTTCACCGAAGACGATTTGAAGAACCATCGCGCTCGTATTGGCGATCCCATTGCCGTGACCTACAAAGGTTATACTGTGTACGAAGCGCCGCCCAATTCGAGTGGGCATATTTTACTTCAAGAACTCAATATTGTCGAAAATTTTGATCTTCGGGCGTTGGGCTGCAATACTGCCGAGAGTATCCACCTTATGGTCGAGGCGAAAAAACTCGCTTTTGCAGACCGCGAAAAATACGTGGCCGATCCCGATTGGATCGATGTGCCAATTGATGGACTGCTCTCGAAAGATTATGCAAAAGAGCGCGCTGCGTGTATTGACCTCGAACGCGCTGCTATCCACGTTCCGCCCGGTATCCCAGAAACGGTTGAGGATACGACATGTTTCTGCGTGGCCGACGGCGAGGGCAATGCGGTTTGTCAACTGCAGAGTATTCAATCCGGTTGGGGGTCAAGTCTTATTGCGGGTGATACGGGTATTCTTCTCAATAATCGCATGACTTACTGGCATCTGGAAAAAGATCATCCCAATTGTCTGATGCCGGGAAAGAGAGTTCGGCATACCATGAATCCCGTTATTGTCGCGAAAGACGGCAAACCCGTTTTGATATGCGGCACGCCGGGCGCAGATACACAGGTGCAGACCAATTTGCAACTGGTGACACATATTCTGGATTTTGGCATGACACCTCAAGAGGCGGTTGAAGCTCCGCGTTGGCGTTCTCTGCAAAATCCTATGGAATCCACTGTTCCCCATACCTGCGAAGATGTGCTTCAACTCGAAAGTCGTTTTCCTACAATCGCGTGCGAAGCTCTGGCTCGGAAAGGTCACGACCTTCGCTATCTCTCAGCTTGGGGTGGGCCGGGGAATGCACAGGCCATTCAGATCAATCCCGAGACCGGTACCCTGATGGGCGGTTCAGATCCCAGGCGAGACGGATACGCCATTGCTTTTTAAGAAGGAATAACTATGAAAATCAAAGATATTCGCGCAGTTGCCGTCAATATTTCTCCTGCTCAAAAAACAAAACCTCGCGTCCCGAAGTTACCCACAGATGGTTTTATAAGTCCTATGGCGCGGTATCCCGAATTTAAAAGATCGGGGTGGAATCCTAATTGGACTCGCGCTGCCTGTGTCGTGACCGCGCAAGACGGCACATGGGGGGTGGGTTTTACCAATCACAGTGGTCCAGTGCTCAGTATTATCAATGATCACTTTGCCCCTTTGCTCGAAGGGCAAAATTGCATGGCGATTGAAAAGTTGTGGGACATGATGCGCCGCGCTTCTTCGCCTTATCATACGGCGGGTTTGTCCAGCTATGCCATCAGTGCCGTGGATAATGCCCTGTGGGACTTGAAAGGAAAGGTTTTGCAGCGTCCTGTTTACGAGCTTTTGGGGGGGCCGCAAAAAGACAAAATTTTCTGTTATGCCAGCAATACAGATATATCTTATGGTACGGAGAATAGCATTGAATGGTTTCTCGAACTGGGTTTTAAGGCGGTTAAGCTCTTTGCGCGATATGGGCCGGAGTCCGGTATTGAGGGCATAAATAAGACGGAAGAGCTGGTTGCCAAAACGCGCGAGCAGATCGGCGATGATGTGGAACTCATGCTCGATGCGTGGATGTCGCTCAATGTCGAGTACACGGTTCGCCTCGTCGAAGCATTAAAACCGTATCGCCTCAAATGGCTTGAAGACTACGTGCTGCCCGAAGATATGGAAAGCTATATGAAGGTGCGTCAACGCGTCCCCGAGCAAATCCTCGCAACGGGCGAACACTGGTACACCATCCATCCCTTTGCCACAGCCGCGAGTCAGGGGCTTGTCGATATTTTGCAGCCCGATATTCAGTGGGCAGGTGGTGTGACGGCCTTGATGCGGATATGCCATATTGCCGAGGCGCATGGGCTGACGGTTATCAGCCACGCGGGCATGAATTATCCCTACGGACAGCATCTTTCTTATGCTATGCCAGCGATACAATGGGGCGAACGATCCGAAGGGGTATCGCCTCCGGGCGTTCCGCTCGAAGAACGCGTTGCGCTGCCGGGAACTCCCGTGATCAAAGACGGTTATCTCATTCCGAGCAATGCCCCTGGCTTTGGTCTTGAAATTACTAAGGACTGGTTGGAGCAAAAGGTCGTATAACTATTGGAGACGATATGGCGCAAGAGTGGAAACATTTGCTCAAGTTTCGCTGCACTCGCTGTGGAAATTGCTGTCGAGATCCCATTGTTCTGGTAACAGACGAAGATGTGCGCCGCATTGTTGAGGGCACAAATCAAGCGGCTTGTGATGTTGTCGATTTTTATAAGCCCAGCGAGATTGAATGGGGCGAAGATCAGCCCGGATGGATACGTCTGAAGTCTGGCCAGCGCATTATGGGATTGCGTCGAACCGAGAGCGGATGCCAATATCTGGGCGAAGATGATTTGTGTACAATCTACGATTATCGCCCGGTGACTTGTCGAAGGTATCCATTTGATCTCGAGTTTGATGAAGAGGGCGATATCGAGTTGCTCAGCATTAGCCAATCTACCGATTGTCCGTATGAACTCGACGGGTACACGCCATTGGGTGAAATTAAGGCTATTGCAAAGTGGGAGGCGTGGGAAGAAGAACCCTATTATGCCAGACTTGAAGCGTGGAATGCGCGCAAAGAAACGGGTGGAAAAAAGACATTTCTCAAATTTATTGGGTTGGAGTGAGAAGGATTATAGTCTATGAGTTCTACAATTTTTGATCGTGCGAAAGAGTTTATCTATAATAATGCGCGGTTGTAATTGTATAGAGAGTTATCATGTTGATTGCCAAGTCCGAAGGACATTACCACTTTCTCAAAGGGATTGATCCCTATTCCTGCGGCGTTATTGCCGATCCCGGCTGGGAGGTCGTCCATGTGACACTGGAGCAGGCTTTGCCCTGGCGGCAGGGATTTGATCGGGTCGAGGCGCATTTGGGGGAGGTCGGGCGAGATCGACAGGCGTTGTGCGGCATGGAATTGCGTTCGCCTGCGCCTTTTACTATGGCGGGGTTTATTGCCTTCAATCGGGATTATTGTCTGGTGCTCAAAGCATGGGACCTGTACGTGGGGGAATTGAATCCAGTGGCGCGTACCAATGTGGCACCGCTATTCGATCCACCCGGAGAACCGGTGTTACACGCATTTTCCTATACGGTGCCGGCAGCGACTGATGCACCGCGGACTCTGGTGATCGCCGGGGCAGGGGAATTGCGCGAGGGGGTATTATTAGAGCAGGGTATTGTCCGCAGAGGAGATACCAGCGAAGACGCTATGCGAGAGAAGGTTGGTTATGTGGTGGATGTAATGGTCGAGCGCCTGTTCGGCCTGGGTGGGGCGTGGGAGATGATCAATGCGGTGGATGTGTACACGGTGCATTCTCTGGGCGGGCTGGTAGAGGATATTTTGTTCAATCGCATTGGGCCAGCACAGCGGCACGGATTCCGCTGGCATTTTACCCGGCCGCCAGTGGTCGATATTGAATTTGAGATGGATATGCGCGGGGTGCGGCGGGATATGGTGATATAGGACTATGGATAGGAACGGGGTGGGCCGACTTGCGAAATGATATTTTTTCTTGACATATTCCACTGAGATTGCGTAAGTTATTCAGTCTCAAACACATTATTAATTTTATTTTTAAGTCTTCTACTATGCGCTCAATTTCCACATTGGCGATTTCCACTATGCGAGGCGGTGTACAACTGTTCATCCGTTCTTCGCGCCTTTCTATTGCAGGGCGAGCTCTGCTCATTCTGCACCTTCTCCTGCTTGCGAGCCTTTCTCTATCTATTCTCGCTCATTAGTTTCAGGCTCTTTCCCCAATTCTTGTGACAACACCCATAAAAGGATAGAGCCTGTGATTTACTCATAGGTCGTTGTCACTTCATGTATTCAGGAAATGTTTAATGACTCAAAAACACACGATAAGTGCTCTGGTCGAAAATCATTTTGGCGTTCTGTGTCGCGTTGCTGGCCTTTTTTCCAGTCGCGGATTCAATATCGATAGTCTGTCCGTTGGCGAGACAGAAGATCCGAGTATTTCTCGCATGACCATTGTCGTCGGTGGCGACGATAGCGTGCTCGAGCAAGTGGTCAAGCAATTGGATCGCCTCATTGATGTCATTCGGGTGATCGATATTACTCAGGGTGCTTTTGTCGAACGCGAACTCATGTTGATCAAGGTCAAAGCCGATACAACAACGCGTGCAGAAATTATCCAAATTGCCGAAGTGTTTCGCTCAAATATCGTCGATGTATGTCCCAGATCGATGACCATAGAAGTTACGGGCAAAAATGATAAGATTCAGGCTATCATTGGCATGCTCAGTTCTTTTGGCATCGAAGAAATCGCGCGCACAGGCACGGTTGCTCTGTTGCGAGATTCCGCTACCCAATAAGGAGGTGATGCAGATGGATCCCGATCTCGGTGATCTTACTGAAGAACTCGCTCTTGTTTGGCAGATGGAAAAAGACAGCCAGAGCGTTCCATCTGCCCATTTCCACTTCGGTTCTGGCATGTTTAAGGGATAAAAATGTCAAACGCCAAAAACAAAGACCGCGTCATTATTTTTGACACTACTTTGAGAGACGCGGAACAGACGCCAGGGGCTTCGCTCGCGTTGCGCGAAAAAGTTGAAATTGCCCATCAACTCGCGCGGCTCAATGTCGATGTTATCGAGGCCGGATTTCCCGTATCGTCCGATCAGGACTACAATGCGGTGCGGCGCATTGCACACGAGGTCGAAGGCCCTGTTATTTGCGGCCTATCTCGCGCAATTTTCAAAGATATTGATCGCGCAGGTGAAGCTCTGAAAGACGCGCCAAGACCGCGCATACACACGTTTATTGGGACATCTCCG
>JAJEAX010000010.1 GCA_022822565.1 Candidatus Latescibacterota bacterium | reverse complement strand
GCGAATAAAGTCACAGGCAAAGTCAAAAATCATATCGTGAGAATAGTCGTTCTCCTGGCCGTCCAGATTGCCCTTGAGAATAACCTTCTCTTCATTGTGCCACAAATAGGGCGGATAATACGAATGCGCGTTGCGCTGGTTGAGATACCCAAACCATTCATCAAATCCCTTGCGCGTGGGAATACCCGTCGAATCGGGTTCACCCAATCCCCATTTCCCCGTTATCCCAGTGGCATATCCCGCCTCCTTGAGCATCTCGGCAACCGTAAAATCCTCCGGTTCAAGCGGCACCCGTTTCTGATCTCCCACACCGCCCACAATGCCAAAATTGTCGCGCACCCTCGTGTGTCCACTGTGCAAACCCGTCATTAAAACCGAGCGAGATGGCGCGCAGATAGAAGACCCGGTATAACACTGTGTGAACCGCATGGATTCCGACGCAAGCTGGTCCAATCGGGGTGTGGGAATAACCTTTTGCCCATAACAACCCAGATCGCCATAGCCGATATCATCACAGAGAATAAAAATAATATTGGGCAATGACATCATATATTTACTCTTCCACCAACGCCAATTTTTGAGCGTAAACAGCTCGATCCTTTAACAGACGAACTGCCTCTTGAAACTGCTTATCACCCTTCAGCGTCGCTAAAATTTTGCCATTAGTACCCCACACGCGATTGGCCAATGCCCGTTCAATTTCCAGACGGATATACGGCTCGGCCTTATTATAATCGGCTTCGCGCTCGCGCTCGGCAGCCTGTGACAATTGATTGAGTGCGGCTATGGTCTCGTCTATCAATACATCCTTCTCTTTTAGTGATTTCTTGACCTCTTGCACTTGAATTTCTGTATCTGCTTTATAGTCAAAACCCTCGGCATTGGATGAATCTGCCATGAAAGTCCAGAATTGAGCGACAATATCTTCGGGCAAGGTGTAGTCTTCAAACCGATTGGGGAATGATTGCTTTGTTGCAAAATCAACCGCAAAATCAAAAATCAACCCCTCGCGCAATAATGCTATCACCAGCCGTGGCCTGCGCTCTTGTTCAACCACCACATCGGGCTTAATCCCACCGCCGCCATAAACTTTGCGCTTGTTCACGCGCGTTGTAAATACCTTTTCAGGATCGACATCTTCAGGCCCATTATGCTCTTTGGTAGCCAACCCCAACAACCCTTCCAACCGCATTCCAAGTACTTCTTCAGCCAGGTCCTTGTCCAGATCAAATCTCTCCTCGAGTTCCGTAATAACATCTTCGCGTCGTTCAGCCTGACCAATAATACCAAAGAGTTCATAGGCCGAGACCTTGATTGAATTTCCCACAGTAATCTCAATGGGACCGCCGCGATATCGGCGCTTCTCAGCATTGTGAATGCTGCGTCCACTCGGCGTATAATAGGCTGCTGTTGTCAGCTTCAAAGCCTTATCGCCCTGACGACCCAGTTGGCGCACGGTTTGTACAGAGCCTTTTCCAAATGTTTGCGTGCCCACTATAACCCCCCGGTCCCAATCCTGAATTGCCCCTGCGACAATTTCTGATGCACTGGCACTGCGCTCGTCAACCAGGATCACGAGTGGAATCTCGGCGGGCAATACGGAGTCGTCGCGCGTTTTGTGACTGCGACTCTGATCCGAAAGGCGACCTCTGGTTGACACAACCAGGCGATCAGATGGCAAAAATTTATCGACCACATCAACCGCCGCGTTGAGTAAGCCTCCGGGATTGCCGCGCAAATCCAGGATAATCCCCGTAGCACCATTATTGAGCGATCTTATCAACGCCTGTTGCAACTCTCCTCCTGTGCGTTCAGTAAATCGAGAAGCACTGAGCCAGGACATGGAAATATAACCGATATCGGGATCGACTTCGCCCGGAATTTGTACACTTGAAATGTCAATGCGCGCCCGAATAATGGGCTGATCAAAGGGGTCCTTCATCCCTGGTCGCTCAATTTTGATGGTCACGCCAGCACCTGGATCACCCCGCAAAACATTGACAATTTCGCGCAGATCCTTGTCAAAAGTCGGATCCCCGTCAATGGCGACAATGCGATCTCCCACAACGAGCCTGGTGGAGTCGGCAGGCGTGCCTTCAATAACACTCATCACAACCGGAGGCCCATCATCCTTTCCTCGCTTGCTGATCATAATGCCCAGCCCACCAAATTTGCCCTGTGTTTCAATCTGGAGTTGCTTGAGGTCGCTACTATCAAAAAGGGTCGTATAAGGATCCAGATCCCACAACATTCCGGAAATGGCAGCCTTGCTCAAATCCCCTGGCTTCAGCTCATCGACATACTGATTGAAGAGCAGGCGGTAGGCTTCGTTAATCTCATCAAAACCGCGCCCCAATTGCTCATAAGTATCTTCGCCGGTCACCAACCGGGAATCGAGTACCAGATAAACACCTAAAACAGAAATTAAAGTTATAAAAATGGCGAATCTTCTTCGGAGAAACATGGGGTGCCTCCAGTTTGTGATAACAGGTTCTTACGGCAAACTCATTTGTCGTGCACGATCAGTCCGAGATGCCACAGCTTATATGCAACTGTGGGAGCACCTTGATTGAAATTTGCGGGTTCCTCGCCCAATTCAGAACGAATACGCTCTTGTATTTTGGTCCACAACTCGGACCGAGAAATATCGGGCTTTTCTAAAATGTATTCCAACGCCAGAATCGCATAGGCTCCATTCGTTGAACAGTTCCATATCTCTTTCAATTCTGGATTTCGAAAAGGCTTTCTGCTGCCTTTGATTCTTCCCAGTCGATACAGGGTCTCTGTGCCGTTCATAGGTGAGAATTTACGTCCGCTTTCTTTGCTCTTGCCTCCCAGCTCGAAATATGTCTCTTGCCACGCATAGTTCCAAGCAGTCCCTTTTTCTACCTTCTCAATGGTACTGAATACCCAGTCTTTCAAGTTAATCTTGTATAAATCCCTGACAGAGATTTGATTAACAACTACCTTTTTAACATCCTTAAACACAGCACTGATGGATCGCGTCCCATCCACCCTGAAAATGCGGTTGGGTTCAGATTGGCACGCTTCTTTAAAACCTTGCCGAACCCTTTGAAAAAATGTTCTCTCTCCTCCTCTATCTTCTGATTCAATGCGATCTGAAAAAAGTGGCAATTCCCGTTTTTGAACCGTCTGCAAATCGACATCTATCCAGATTGTAATATCTGGTTTTAAACCACCCGTGGCCACGTTTTGAACCATTCTCAGGTCATCGAGATTCAACCCGCGACCATAGCCCTGATAGGCCAATGTAGAATCGACGTAACGATCTGAAATTACCACTTTGCCCGCATCCAGCGATGGCCGAATCAATTCGTTAACATGCTGTACGCGATCCGCTGAAAATAAGAACATTTCGGCGGTTGCATCAATCTCGCCTTGCGATTTCCTTTCGAGTACGAGACGCCGAATTTCTTGACCGAGTTCTGTATCGCCCGGCTCATAAGTAAATACAACCTCGTACCCACGCTCCTGCAAATGATCAAATAGCAACTTAGCCTGGGTGCTTTTCCCGCTTTGATCAATGCCTTCAAATGATATGAAAATACCGGACATTTGTTCCCACGTTTTTCTGTAAGGAAAAAAAGAACCCGGCGGTACCCCCGGGTTTTGTCATCCTGTATTCGACAACCAGGCCTTATGATTTTGTCAGCTTTCGAAAGTGAATTACCCGCTCCATCGCAGTAAAATTTCCCAACAGAGCAATTGCCCAGACCACAACGATCAAACCAATATCCCCAATCAAAGGTACGATCACCCCGCCAGAGCCAATGGCAATAATGCGCTCGGGACGCTGCATAAACCCAACTTTACACTCCGCCCCAAGACCCTCAATGCGCGCGCGCACATAACTCACCATCAGAGATCCTGCCAGTGCAAAAAAGACCGCCGAGCTTGTCCAGAGATCATCTGCTCGTATAAAACTGATCGCGATACCAAACCAGATAAAAATTTCGGAATATCGATCAACAGTAGAATCGAGAAGCGCACCAAATTTGGATTCTGTTTTACCCTTGCGCGCCACCTGCCCGTCGAGAAAATCAAAAATACCCGCAACAAGCACCGTCAACCCGGCCCACATATACAATCCAAAGCCAAAGAGCACTGCGGCACCTATATTGAAAATAAACCCGATCATCGTCAACAAATCGGGAGTAAAGCGTTTTTCGACGAGATATTCCGTAGAAGGTGCCAAAATCTCGGCAACATCATCTTTAACTTTTTCAATCACTGTTAAAACCCACGGAGAGTGAAGTTTTTATTTGAATTTTCTACTGTTAGAACAAATCCAAATATAGGCCAATTCTGTAGGTGTAGCAAGCGAAATATCCCTTCCGCACAGGCCAAAAAACAACCCGAAATGCCTGCATTTCAGCGTTGGGAAATCTGAGAGGAATTGTGGAAAAGTATGTGGATAACTTTCACATCTCCATATCAATTTATTCCGTTATTAAATAAAATCAACTACTTAAATTGTTGATAATATTATCCACTTTTCCACATTCGATGCGACACATCTCCTTTGATGAACTTGCTGCCACAGTCATGCTCGAAGTGGTGTACAACTGCGACGGTTCATCAGCAACTCATTACTCGCCTTCATACACCGCTTGCCCATCTCATCTCTTCACACCTATCTATCGAAACACATCTATGCGCTTGATCACCACGGGTTTTAGAGGTCGATCCCCTGGTGCGGTTTCGACCATTGCAATACTGTTAACCACATCCATTCCCTTTGTCACTTCTCCAAAAGCAGTATATTGATTGTCCAAATTGGGGGAAGACCCATGCATAATAAAAAATTGTGAGCCAGCACCCGCCGACACATCTGAAATGCGTGCCATAGAAAGAATACCCGGTACATGTTTTGTATCATTAAATTCGTGAGGGATATGTACGAGGGGTCCCCCCGTTCCATAATCAGATGGATCATCGTCCTTTGAATTTGGGTCGCCGCCCTGAATCATAAAATTTTTAATTACGCGATGAAACTTGGTATTGTCATAAAACCCACTTTCTGCCCGCGCGATAAAGGCAAAACAATGAACAGGTGCCTTTTCGGGATGGAACTTCAATTCAATATCCCCCATATTCGTCGCGATACGCGCTCGCACATCCCGAATCTGTTTTACCAGAAATAGCATTCGGCCTCCGACCTCGCCAGCCCGCTTAATCTGGTTTTGCGCCTTGTTCAAAGAGCTTTTCAAAGACCGATTCTCATTGTTCAACTTCTCATTGGCTTGTTTTAAATCTTCCATTCCACTACCTCCACAGGCCACTATCGAAAGGCATAGCCCCAAAAAAACAAATCGTTTCATAGACAGTTCTCCTTAACCAAAACAACACCGCCCGGTATATGGTAATGTTTTTAAATATAAGACCAGACGCTCATCATAGACAACAACCCGTTTGCACATTTTAAGCAAAAAAAAACACCCCCAAATCTTCCTTGACAGTGGTTCTTCTCCGCGCTTTATTGTTCGCGGAACAACACAACCCTCCACATTCCCAAGGACAACATCATTATGCGACTTGTGACATTTTCGCACCGGGGACTGCGTCGGCTCGGTGCCCGATCAGGCGATTCGATCATTGACTTCAGTGCTGCCGATCCTTCGATTCCCACGACCATGAGAAACTTTCTCGAAGCAGGTGATAACGCCATATCCAGAGCCAGGGCAGTGATTGATAGAGGAGACCATGCCATTTCTGCAACAGGTGTCAGCATTCATGCTCCCATCGACAATCCAGAAAAAATTATTTGCATAGGTCTCAACTACGCCGACCATGCCGCCGAGAGCGGTATGCCCATTCCCGACGAACCCATTGTCTTTTCCAAATATGCATCATCCATCATCGGACCAGATGAGAATATCGTGGCTCCCAGCGCGAGTTCCCAGGTTGACTACGAAGTCGAGCTTGTTGTCGTTATTGGCAAACGCGGTCGCAATATCTCTGAAGAAGATGCCCTCAACCACGTTGCAGGCTACATGGTTGGGCACGACGTGAGTGCTCGTGATTACCAGCTTGAAAAACCGGGTGCACAATGGATGATGGGCAAAACCTTTGACACATTTGCTCCAATAGGACCTGACCTGGTCACAACAGACGATGTGCCCGATCCTCATAACCTGGGCATTCGCTGTATTCTCAATGGCGAAACAGTACAGGATTCCAATACATCTCAACTGATCTTCGGCGTCCCCAAACTCATTGCTTATCTCACACATGTCTTCACACTTGCCCCCGGAGATTTGATTTTTACCGGCACACCTCCCGGTGTGGGTATGGGGCGAGAGCCGCAACTCTGGCTCAAACACGGCGACCATGTAATATGCGAAATTGATGGACTGGGGCGACTCGAAAATCCGGTTGTTTCAGATTGAGCTATCCCAAAGTTACAGGGGACCTGGATATTTGGGGAGGGAAATCAAACAGAGGGCAAACGGCTCCGCAATTCTGCCAACTCGCGTTCGAGATGATCCAATCTGAGTGAAACTTCACGCTCGTGCAACAGCCGATCAGCAGTACCCATGCCATCGTGTATGATCGAAAGCCTGCGCTTTAGCTGTTCGCAGATGTGGCCGACTTCTGATATATCGGCCTCGACCTGAGCCTGACGTGTGCTTATTTTTCGAATTGCATCCTGCACATTTTGGATATCAGATCGAACTTCTACAAACTGCCTGGCGACCATTTGAGCAAAGTTTTCTTGCGAAGACTCAATGGCATTGTGAACGGTTTCTCGAATGAGATCGAGTTCGCCAGCATCAAGGGCCATGGGCGATTTCCTGAAAAAGACAGATGGAGTACGAAAAAATACCCGTACTTGAATCTAAAAAAAGGGGAGAAAAAGGGGAAATGGGGAGGATAAGCCTGACGATCTGGGGAGAAAGGGGAATCAGAGCAAGATCGGTTTATCCTCCCCACCCAAATAAAGAGAGACTTAAATTCAGGAGAAATAGAATTTAACTGAATTGCATTTCTCTTTATTTTCCAGGACTTTAAGCCCTACACACACACAAACAAGTGTGTATGTGTTGCCTTCTGTATGGGGAGTACCAGAACGCAACTACCCAAATATACACTGTCAAGTTTGTGTTGTCAAGAGTAAATATTTTCATTTAACCTGTCTGTTTCTTAAGGATTTAGCTTGCCACGCGGCTCTTTTCAATTCATATTATGTTATCAGATTTTTAAACGCGACCGATCTTTTGGGAGGGGTGTATGAGGTTTGGTGAAATAATAAAACAAGCTCGAAATGGAAGATTTAGCCAGCAGGCTTTGGGGGAAAGTATTGGGGTGTGGGGCACTTATATTTATCAAATAGAAAAAGGTGAACGCATACCATCCGACGACGTGTGTACGAATCTTGCAAAAACACTGGACCTCGACCCTCAAAGGCTTCTTTTTTTAGCTTACAAAGAACGCGCACAGAAAACACCCGAAGGCCGCAAACTTTTTACCCAGATGGAAAAGCTGATAACAGACCCCGTCATCAGCCAGATTATTACCAACCCCAAAATGCTCAATGCAAGCATTGCCAAAGCACTTCAAAGCCCCGATATTCGCAAGGTACTCAAGAACAAGCAGTGGTGCGAAGCCCTGAACGCGAGCGCTTCTACTACAGACCGGGATATTCCCGAACTCATTAAGATCATCCCTCAGATCCCCGCCCAACAATGGCAAGTATTGCTCAGTACAGCAAAAGCTTTTGCTGGCATAACCTGATCTTCAAGCAACTACCCTAACCATCCGTAAAATGAAAAGAAGCCCGTTTCTCGCGTTGAGAAACGGGCTTCTTGCTGGGGTTATGACCTGTAACAGTAAATAATTCGTTAATTTAATCTTTTATTTGCTAACTAATGTTCCACGTGGAACGGTGTATGAAGGCGAGTGAGCGGGGTACAACAGGTTCAGACCAGTTCAACATATTTTAATAAAAACAAAGGAACGCTTTCGTCGTGTAAATGGTAAGGTCAAAGTGGTTTCAGTAGCATAAATGTAGTCTGGAACACCGTTCGTAAACTCACGGAGAGAGTCTGGACCTTTCATTGCAATAAGTACACCCTGAGGGGCGAGAAGAGGTTCAACCCAATTCCAGAGTTGGGGAAGCCGCGCAACTGCGCGCGCTGTAACAATCAAAAATTTACCCGAGAATGAGGAATCCCCAACAAGGGTCTCAGCACGACTTCTAATTGCAAAAGTGTTTTGAAGGTCGAGCGCAGTAATAGCTTCCTGGAGAAAGAGGTTCTTCATACGGGTGGGTTCAAGGAGATAAACTTCGAGGTCGGACCTCATAATCTTGATCACAATACCCGGCAGACCAGCACCTGATCCCAAATCCAGGAGAGGCCCATCTCCTGGAAGGTGCGGTACCAGCGAGAGACAATCGAGAATATGACGTTCCCATATAAAATTGCGATCATTGCGGGAGATCAATCGAACGCGACCCGACCAATCGGTAAGCAAATCGACATATTGCTGGAGCCTGGCGACCTGTTCATGAGAAAAAGAGAGATCAAAGGACCTCTTTGCAAGCTCAATAGCTTTAGCGGGTTGCATTGGATATACCTTTAGAAAAGGCGGTAAGAAGCAGATGAGATGACCGCCCAACCCCTCTTGTGTTTCACATCTCACCGATGTTTCACGTGGAACGTTTTACAACTGGTCGCGTCATCCCGTGAGGGTTCTACACGGGACCGGGCCAGTTCAACATTATTTTCCGATACAAAAAGTTTGGAAGATTCGATCAAGAACATCATCGGGCGTGGTCTCTCCAATGATTGCGGCGAGCGCGTCCAGGGCAACGCGGAGGTCCAGGGCAATAATTTCTCCCGGATTGCCGAATTCAAGGCTGTTCAGAGCCTGGGAGAGTCCCGTTGAAGCTTGCTGAAGTGCGAGAACATGCCGTTCTTTGGTGACTATTTCGTCAGGCAGGTCGCTCTTTCCGAGGAGAGTCTCACGAAGGCGAGCGCGCAGAGTGGTGATGCCATCGCCCGTTTTGGCTGAGAGAATGATTTGGGGGTGGCAAGGCTGAACACTTTGCCACCCAGTGTAAATACCCAGATCGCTTTTATTGAGAACAAGAAACGCCTGGTCATAACGACTGATGTTGTCCAGATCCTGGGAATGTGGTGGAAGCGATCCATCTACAATATAGAGAACAACAGCTGCGCGGTCTATGAATTGTTGGGACCGACGTGTACCCTCTCTTTCCACCGGGTCGTCGGTATCGCGAATACCAGCTGTGTCAACCAGTGTAACAGCAATTCCATTGAGATCGATTTGCTCTTCAATTGTGTCTCGCGTTGTGCCGGGAATATCTGTAACAATCGCACGGTCTTCTTCGAGAAGTCGGTTGAGAAGACTGGATTTTCCCACATTGGGTTGACCAGCGAGGGTGACGACGGCACCTTCGCGAATAATTTTTCCGCGTTCATAGGAAAGAATGAGCTCTTCAATATGCTTTAAAGCCTGAGAGAGTGGTGGCTTAATCATCTCTACATCTATCTCTACATCCTCAGAAAAGTCTAAATTAGCTTCGAGAAGCATGGCCGCCTGACGAATAGATTCTGCCATTTTTACGAAACGGCGATGAAATCCACCTCGGAGTTGAAAAAAAGCAGATTGGAGGCTCAGATCAGATTTCGCGGTGATCATATCAGAAACCGCTTCTGCCTGCGAGAGATCTATCTTGCCGTTGAGAAAAGCTCGCCTGGTGAATTCTCCTGGACCAGCCGGCCGACCACCCTCTTGAAATACTGCTTCCACAATCCGTCTGAGGAGAAAAGGGCCTCCATGGCAGTTAAATTCAACTGTATCGTCGCCAGTAAAGGAATAGGGAGCACGCATGACCGAGACCAGGACTTTGTCAAAATCCCGACCCTGAATGTAGAGATGTCCAAAAGATAGTTGGCGAGAAGGAAGATTGCGGAGGGGGGTTTTGCCTCTGAAGAGACGTTCTCCAATTGAGATGGCATCTGGTCCGCTGAGTCTGATGATGCCAATCGCACCTTCACCTGGAGCTGTGGCGATTGCCGCGATGGTATCGTTGTCGGACATAGAAATAAACCTGTCAGGACGTGCCCAACATCGATTTGGTTTTTTCCATGATGATCTGTTGGGCGAGTGTCAGCACATTGTAGAGCGTATAATAAAAGACGAGGCCAGAGGACATACTCCAGAAAATATAGGTGAGAAAGATGGGCATGATATAAACGAGAATAGCCTGTTTGGGATCTTTCATCATCATCTTTTGTTGAATGAACATCGATATCCCCATTAAAAGAGGCAAGAGGTGCAGGTCAAAACCACCAATGGGGATGGTATCTGGTTGGGAAAGGTCGGTAATCCAGAGAGCGAACCCAGCTTGTCGGAGTTCAATAGTCCCGCGAAACAGTGAAAAAAGAGAAAAGAGTATCGGCATCTGTAAGAGCATAGGCAGGCATCCACCGATGGGATTGATCTTCTCTTCCCGGTAGAGTCTCATCATGGCCTCGTTCATTTTCTTCTGGTCGCTGGCATAACGCTCGCGAAGTTCGGCAATTTTGGGCTGGAGCGTCTGCATCTTGGCAGTAGATTCAAGACTCTTGTGCGTAAGTGGGAAAACAACGACCTTGACGAGGATAGAGAAAAGGATTATGACCACGCCATAATTTGGAACCAGAGCGTGCATGGCGAGAAAGGCTTTAAGAATTAAAATCGTAACCGGCTTGAGAATAGAGCGGACAAAATAAGGACCGTAATCGACAAAGTCATCGAGGTCCAGTTCTCGTTCAAGTCCATTGAGATCGCGATTTTGAGCACGTAAAATGTCATAAGAAATTGGACCAATATACGCGGAGTAATTGATAGTGTTAAGTCCAGAATCAGCATACATATCAAAAGCAAAGTCGCGATAAGAAAAGCCATAAGGATCAATCTTATTATCGCCGTAAAGGTCGAGGTCATAACGACCTTCGTCGGGGATAACCGCGGCGAGAAAGTATTTATTTCTCACGCCAATCCAGGTCAGTTGACCACTTGGGGGCGTCTCTTTATCTTGAAGGCGGTCTGTATCCCATGTTTCTACTTCCCCCCCCATGTAGGTAACGATTTGTTCGTAAACACCTTCGTAAAAACTCTCTGAAGTCCCGCGCTTATTTTCTGTGTCAGCGAGACTTCCATCCCATGTTATCCCTAATTTATCATCTCGAGCAAGACTTTCAGCTATGACGGAAACGTGAATGCGATACCGGTTGCCCTGAAATCGGAAACGTTTCTCGACTGGACCACGCGGAGATTGAGCACGAAACACGATCAAGTCTTGCGTATCACCATAAATGTTAAGGCGATCACGATCGGGAGTAAATTCGAGACCATTTAGGGACTCACTGGCAACAGTAGCACCAAGTCCAGCACCGTTGGGTGGAATCAATTCCAGCCAATTGCCATTGCCATCAAAATAGCTCTTGAGTTGCCAACTGGTAATCACGCCACCGCGCGTGGAGATGACAGCGCGGTAGAGTTCCGCATCTATGACAATATCACGTGCCTGAAATGTCGATGTAGAGGCTGGGCTTTTGTCCTCGATAGGAGGTGCTTGAGTTTCGGATTGTTGTGTGGGTCGAGGTTCGGGAGATGTATCAGTAATCTGCGGTGGCTCAATCTGGCGAGGGGCGGATTTTTCTACAGGAGGTGTGTCACCTTGAAAGAATTGCATGTAATACGGCATCAGTATCAAGATCAGGCCGATTAACGCAAAGGCAAATACCGTACGTCTATCCATAAATCCAGTCTTTCTAAACAGAGAATAATAAAGGAAGGGATCAAAAAAGATCAGGAGTCGATAAGACCGAGTTTTTGAAATGCGAAGTGTAGTTCAAGACGGAGCTGGCGATAAGAGACACCGCAGGCGTGATCTCCTATAGAGATAATCATCAGACGATGAGGATGGCCTGAAGGTATTAGTTCGGAACATATTGCTCGTACTTGTCGGCGGATGCGATTGCGCCGAACTGCGTTTCCAAATTTTTTCCGAATTGAAATGAGCGTTAGATCCATCTCGGAAGTACCAACCCGAACATGAACCCAACGCCCACGAAAGATCTGGCCGTGCTGTCGAATTTTCGCTATTTCGCGTCGAATGCGTAGGTTAGGTGTTCCCATAACACACCTACATATCAGTGCGATAGCTGCTTGCGACCCTTTCGGCGCCGTCGATTCAGCACATGGCGACCACCGGGAGAACTCATGCGAGCGCGAAAACCGTGTTTATTTTTGCGCTTGCGATTATGTGGTTGAAACGTCCGTTTCATCAAACCACCTCGTATCTACAAAAATTTCAATTATCTATATCGACAAAGAGTTTGGAATATAGAGGTGTATATCTGCTTTGTCAAGGGATTTCATTTTGATAGGAGAGCCTTCTGGTTACACTACTATATATAGTGTACATTTTTTTTGTACACTATATATTGACTTTTTACTATTATTTTCTTATTTTTCAAATGTTTATTATTATTTCTCTTCCATCAAAACACTCTTGACACCATTTATTTCATTGCTTAGCTTTCCGTCAGCTTTCAGAATCTTTTGAAATTCACTTTTGAAGTGGATTCCCCCACCGTAGTCTGCTGTTAAGAATAACCGAAATATTTCGATTTCAAAATTTCAGAATACTTTCAATTTCCCCCCCCTCAATTGAGAGCCTTCCGGCTTCTGAACCGAAATCAACCTCCCTTATATTCGGATTCCTCAGACAACGGTTTCCAATGCTTAAAGCATTCTCATGATGTTTCCCTTAGTTGGCGCGTGTTTGCCAGCCATAGACGGATATTCGCACTATGGATGAACGCTCTTCTAACTTATGGAACCGGTGTCTCCACGCCATCCAGGAAAAAATACAGGATCAAAGTTTTGAAACCTGGTTCGCTCCAATTACGGCGCGGCAATTTACCTC
>JAJEAX010000323.1 GCA_022822565.1 Candidatus Latescibacterota bacterium | reverse complement strand
TTCTCGTATCCTTCCAATCCACCCCTCGCCATTTTTTTCAATTTGGGCAGTATAGGTTTCTACACCATTCCGTTCCTGGATTTTAGCTGTGTAAATCCTCGCCATGTGTAACTCCTTAGCTAACTACCCGACGCTGCCTTCGAGGCTGATGCCGAGGAGTTTTTGGGCTTCGACTGCAAATTCCATTGGCAATTCTGCGAGGACTTCTTTGCAGAAGCCGTTGACGATCATTGAGACGGCGTCTTCTGTGGAGATGCCGCGCTGGTTGCAATAGAAGATCTGGTCTTCGCCAATTTTGGATGTGGTGGCTTCGTGCTCGACCTGCGCGGATGGGTTGCGCACGTCGATATAGGGAAAGGTGTGCGCGCCGCACTGGTCGCCGATGAGCATGGAGTCGCATTGGGTAAAGTTTCTGGCGTTGTGCGCGCCTTTGAGTACTTGCACGGCGCCGCGATAGGTGTTTTGTCCGCGCAGGGCGGATATGCCTTTGGAGATGACAGTACTTCGGGTGTTTTTGCCAATGTGGATCATTTTTGTGCCGGTGTCCGCCTGTTGTTTGAGAGAGGTGACGGCGACAGAGTAAAATTCGCCGACTGAGTTGTCGCCTTGAAGAATGCAACTCGGATATTTCCAGGTGATGGCCGATCCTGTTTCGACCTGTGTCCACGAGATTTTGGAATTTGCGCCCCGACAGGCGCCGCGTTTGGTGACAAAGTTGTAGATGCCGCCCTTGCCGTCTATATCGCCGGGATACCAGTTCTGGACGGTGGAGTATTTGATCTGTGCATTGTCGAGTGCGACGAGTTCGACCACGGCTGCATGGAGTTGGTTTTCATCGCGCATTGGCGCTGTGCACCCTTCCAAATACGATACATAAGCACCTTCTTCGGCGATGACGAGCGTGCGCTCAAACTGCCCGGTGTTGGCGGCGTTGATGCGGAAATAAGTCGATAATTCCATTGGACAGCGCACGCCTTTGGGGATATAGCAAAAGGATCCATCGCTAAAGACAGCCGAGTTGAGGGCGGCAAAATAATTGTCGGTGTGGGGGACGACAGAACCGAGATACTGGCGCACGAGGTCCGGGTGATCTTGCACGGCTTCTGAAAAAGAGCAAAAGATAACGCCCGCTTCGGCGAGCGTTTCCTTAAAGGTGGTGGCGACTGAGACGCTGTCAAAGACCGCATCGACAGCGACACCGGCGAGCATTTTTTGCTCTTCGAGGGGAATGCCGAGTTTTTCATAAGTGGCGAGCAGTTCGGGATCGACTTCGTCCAGGCTTGCGGGGCCATCGCCTGCGTTTTTAGGCGCTGCGTAATACACGATGCTTTGATAGTCGATATCGGGATAGGTAACCATAGCCCACTGTTCGCTTTTTTTGCGTTTGAGTGGATCTGTCATGGTCAGCCAGTGGCGATAGGCTTTTAAGCGCCATTCGAGCAGCCAGTCGGGTTCATTTTTTTTCTCTGATATAAATCGAATAATGTCTTCATTCAGACCTGGCGGGGCAGATTCCTGCTCGATGTCTGTCACCCATCCAAATTTGTAATCACTCGTTGCGAGCGTTTCAAGTTCCTGGGTCTGTGAACTCATTGTAGAACTCCTTTTGAGGTCTAAAAAGTAGTCGCGCAATGGCTAACTTACCCAAAGCATACAAAAATGTCAAGATTAAAAATATACAAAACAATTTATTGTAAAGTAATATATTAGAGGCTATAAAGATTCAGTGCGATTGCGATCTTATAGTTCAGTATCTTTTAATAGATCCAACAAAGGTCTGGTGCAGAATCAAGTGAGGTAATTTAACCCTATTACTATCCCCATGCCTTGCCGCTGGCACGCCTACGACGCTTGCTGCCGGGCAGGTCTTTTTTGGCAACGGCAAAGCCGAGCAGTCCTTTTTGCCCGAGTTTTTTGAGATAGGCGAGGAGTGATATTTCGGCTTCTTTCACATTGAGTTGGTGGGTTTTGCTCAGGCGTCTGATGATGGCTTCGACGGTTGTGCGCCCGTCGCACATATCCCAGACCTGTGCGCCTATTTCGTCGAGTACCAGTGTTTTCTGTTGGGGAATCCAAAAAATTTTAGATAGCGTGCGTACTTTCCACGAATCGCCGCGGGTAAGGGTGACGTGGATCTCGCCATCGTCGTTTTTTTCCCATTCGACCTGATTGTTGCGAACGGGCTTGGATTGGAACATGGCCTCGCGACCAATTTTGGGTTGTTTTTTGAATAGCATAACAGGACTCCGCTGAATAGACAGGATAAATGTATTCTGTCAGGAAATGGCTGTTACATCTTTGCAATAGGCATCGAGGTTTGGGGCACCTTCGGATTTTTTCCAGAAGGTCTGTACAACAAAAATTTTATTGGTCTCCATATCGGTCCAAATCCGTCCCGAAAGATTCTGGCGGGGACGCATGTTCCAAAAGGGCAAGGGTTGGAGAAAGCCCTGCCATCGGCTTTTAGGACGTCCATTGACCGATAGTACGATGTTGGTGCCCTGGGTTTGGACATCGGTTTCAATGTGAATATGTCGAAGGTCTTTGGTAAAAAATTCAACATACCATTCATCGAGGTCTTTGCTATTGAGGATTGTGCGCGCTAAGCTGAAGCGGTCAATATTGAGCCTGGTGCTGTTTTTTTGAAATCTCAAGCCTATATGCCCGGATTTGAGTTCAAAATTTTCGAGTTCGTATTCTGGGGGCGATTGGCAGATCAGATCGTAGAGTGCCCAGGTCAGGGGACCGCCGGGCGGGGTATCTCGAAGGGTGTTGAGGACGAGGGGCAAAACAGCGTCGAGGTTTTCGTCTGTGCGTCCCATAATTCGAATGAAAATGAGCCGATCTGAGGCTGGACTATACGTTGCAAGGGTGTGTACTGTGTAACGCGATTGCCAAACAAAATACTGCGTGTTTTGCATGGTGGGAAGATCGAGGTCAATGGCCTTGGGGTCGCGTTCAACACGCAGACGGCTTTTTTGTTTTTTGGCATTTTTTGCCAGGCCTTCGATGTAGCGATCCACAATTTGCGCCACGCGGTCATCCCCCCGCGCTTCTTTCCATTCGAGTTCGAGGCGTGCAATTTGGGAATCGTCGAGGCGCACTTCGCCCGAGTTGGCCTCTCCCGATATTTTGCCAGGGTTCCATTCTGATGGTATGGTCAGGCCAATGCCATGCCAGGCAAAGGGTGTGTATTCGTCAAATGTGAGATTTTTCATGGTGTTTTTCCGTTCATTGCTCGTGTGTCTGCGCTCACACAGATAAGATACAAGGGGGTATTTGCGGTGTCAAGAGAGGATATATAGATGTATTTACGGTGTTTAGTGTAGATGATATGGGGAAAGATAATACATTTTTTAAAAAATTATTTGAGATGATAACTTGACGGATGCACGAACGTTCACTATATTCAAATGTGCAGGTTATGGATATACGCGTTTTGGACTAATAATAAGGAGGTGTGTTTTGCGAAAAAAACTAACTGCGCGCCAACAGGAGATATACGATTTTATTGCTCAGGTGATTCGCGATCAGGGATATCCGCCTACGATCCGAGAAATTATGGAGGCTTTTGGGATTGCTTCAACCAATGGTGTGCGAACCACGCTGTCTGCATTGGAAAAGAAAGGGTATATTCGGCGGACTGCTATGTTGTCGCGCAGCATTGAGTTGACGGATTATCAGGATGCATCGCTTTCCGGGGATGTGCGCGAAGTGCCAGTGATTGGGCGCGTTGCTGCCGGTGAACCGATTCTGGCGATGGAAAATATAGAGAGCACGCTTGCGGTGGATTCCGGATTTGTGCCGCGCGGCGATGTTTTTGCCCTTCAGGTTGAGGGGGATAGCATGCGCGATGCTGGGATATTAGATGGCGATTTTGTACTCGCGCGCCATCAAGAATCCGCCCATCAAGGTGAGATTGTGGTGGCTGTGATTGGCGAAGAAGCGACGGTTAAGCGCTACTATCGAGAAGGGTCACAAGTCAAGCTGATACCCGAAAATGAAGCCTATCAACCCATTGTGGTGGGGGATAGCCACGAGTCATTCCGAATTGCCGGTAAAATTGTGGGTTTGATGCGATCTTTTTAGATATGGTGGGATGTTTAAGAGCGCAAAAGAGAGGTCTTAACAGATCTCTCTTTTTTATTTATTTATCTTGAAATGCATGCCGGATAGTTGTTCGACATGGCCCTTGATTTCGAGGCTCAAGAGGATGTTGAGGGTTTCTCCAGAAGAGAATTCCACGGCTTTGGTGAGGGCATCAATATGTACCGGGGTCGCATCGGCAGACAGGCTGCCAAGAGCTTCCCATATACGTTGTTCTCGGTCAGATAAGACAGGTTGCTCAGAGGGTTGAGGGGGGAGGGCTGACCGATGTCCAATTTCGTTCAAGATGTCTTGTGTCGTTTGTACGAGAATGGCTCCCTGGCCGAGGAGGTTATTTGTGCCCTGACTTTTGCCCGAATAAATTGGACCGGGTACGGCAAAGACATCGCGGTTCTGGTCAAGTGCAAATTGAGCTGTGATGAGGGCGCCGCTCTGTTTGCCCGCTTCAACAACGACTGTGCCGAGGCTCAAGCCACTGATAATGCGATTGCGTCTTGGAAAGTTGTGGGCTTCTGGGGTAGTGCCCAGTGAGAATTCTGAGAAAGCCACACCGCGTTCACATATTTGTGCAAATAGGGTGCGATTTTCAGGTGGATAGGGGCAATCCAGGCTGCTGCCCAGTACTGCTGCTGTTGCGCCGTGTTCGAGTGCCCCCCGGTGTGCATGGGTATCAATGCCAACGGCCATGCCGCTGACCACTGTGACCCCTGCTCTGGCGAGATCACTTCCCAGGCGATGCGCGGTTTCTCGCCCGTAAGCTGTGAAAGAGCGCGAACCGACAATGCTGATGGTAGGGCTGTGACACAGGCTTATATCGCCTTTTGCAAAGAGCAGAGGTGGTGGGGCGTAGATTTGGTTTAGTATTTCGGGATAGAGGGGATCGGTGAGCGTGCAGATCTGGATGTCGAGATCTTTTGCGCGCGCGATTTGATCTCGCGCCCAGGCCCAGTTCCGTTTGGTAGAGATAGATTGCGCGGTACTGGGGCCAATACCGGGGATCTCGCACAGTGCTCTGGGAGATTGAGAAAGAATATTTTCCGGCGTTTCAAAATGTTCGAGAAGAGCGCAATAGGCAGCGGGACCCAGACCCGGTACGGCGTAGAGTACCAGCCAGGGTAAAGTGTGGTCACACATAGATGTCTCGTTTGGGGTGAAGGTTTTAGGGATATATACAGCAATGTTTATGCCAAAAAAAAAGCCCGTTAAATGGGCTTTTTTTCTTTTTTATATGAATATTTTGTTCACAATGCGGATGATGGGTTGAAATATTTGAATGCTGGAAGAGGTGGATTCAGTCTCTTGAATACCCGGGGATATTGTAGAGAGGAACGGCCCATCCCGCATCCTGAATTAACAAATTTGCATCCACGCTCTTGGGTTCAGCTATTGCGCCAAAGTCTTTCCATTGGTTGCCATCCAGGGGGTCGGTATAGCTTTCGTTTTGGAAAAAGCCTATTAGCTTTTCGCGCATTGTTTTTACCTCGGAAGCGTACAAAATATTGTACGCACAGTTGCGCGTTTCCTCTGAGTCTGTGCGGTGATCGATCAGGTATTCCTTTTGGTCGCCCGCCGAATAGATGTATTTCAAATTGCCGTTATAGGCCATGTACATACCGCGTTGTCCGTGCTGAATTTGACCGTAAATCATTCGTTCACGCCCATTGCCGACGAGATCGGCCATGTCCAGGCCGTCTAAATCTGCGTTGTGATCGGAAATACCTGCTGCGCCCAAAAATGTGGGGATCAAGTCCATCAATCCACACGGTGTTTCTTCTATGGCACCGCGAGGGAAGCGCTCGGGATAGCGCACCAGCATGGGCACTCGGGCGGCCGCATCGAGAAAGCTGCGTTTGCCAAAACAGTTGTAATCCCCCAATAGTTCACCGTGATCCGATGACCAGGCTATGAGGGTATTGTCCAGTTCGCCCTGTTGTTCGAGTTCGTCAATGATCCGGCCCACGCTGTAGTCGATGAACGATATGCACGCCCAGTAATACCCGCGCATGACCTGTAACATGCGATTATCCAATCCCGCATCGCGGTACTTGTACCTGTTCTGATGGCGGTTGAAATGCGTCCACAGGTCTTCCATGTTATCGGGGCGTTTGGGAAAGGGCATCAGGGCACCGCGATAGAGTTTGTTCCAGGGCGTTGGCGGCGAAAAGGGCGGGTGCGGATGGATATAACTCGACCAGAGGAAGAACGGTTTGGAAGTGTCGCGGTTTTTCAGAAAATCAATGCTGCGGTCTGCGACCCAGGCCGTTGGATGATGGCGTGCGGGAAGTTGTGAAATTTGCGGGATATAATACATTTCTCCTCTTGCGCCCATTGGGTCGTGTACATAGTCATAGCCATGGGCATGTAGATATTGTAGATAATCGTTTGCATCAGTTGCTCCCGAGATTTCTTCCTGTATATCTCGTGCGTGAAACCCCCGCAGTCCTGCTCGATCACCGGTAAAGTGCATTTTGCCCACGCCGTGACAGAGGTATCCGCCCTGTGCGAGGAGATCCATCAGCGATGGGCGGTCTGTCGGTTGTGGAAATCCATTGTCAAAGCACCCATTTTTGTGCGGATACTGCCCGGTAATAAGGGATGCGCGTGCCGATACACAAACGGGTGATGGCGTGTATCCCCTGGTAAAATTTACCCCTTCGTGACACAATCGATCCATCACTGGCGTGCGGATATGCGGATTGCCAGCCGCGTGAATGGTGTCCCAGCGTTGCTGGTCGGTAAATACGAATAGAATATTGGGTTGTTTGGGCATTTTTCACTCCTTGGAAAATTTAATAATCTGACGCTTTCATGTAAAAACACAGCCAAAATCCCACCAAAACGGT
>JAJEAX010000246.1 GCA_022822565.1 Candidatus Latescibacterota bacterium | reverse complement strand
ACCGATTCCCCAGGGCGCATTGAGTGCCCCATTTTGATCTTGCGTCATTGTCGCGACAGCGGCGCGGCTGAAGATGCGTTGATTGCCATAAGTGCCGCCGTTGAGCATGGTTTGCAAGAGGATCGCCAGATCGCGTCCTGTACTGTGCATGCCGCCCCACGGTGCTCCAAAGTCGCGCCAATACGGGGAGTTCCAACCCCAACTTTGCTGTTCTTCGTCTTCTTCGGCATCCGTTCCGCACCATACCACGTCTTCAAGTGTCCCATCGCCCATTCCCAATGCGCTTCGCGTCATTCCCAGCGGCGCGAAGATCTCATCGCGCTCGAAGTCGCGCAATCGCTGCCCGCTGATTCGTTCGACTATTTCGGCTGCGAGCAGGATGCCCATGCTCTGGTAGCAAAAATCGGTTCCCGGTTTGTAGAGTAGAGGTGTTTGAAGGGCACGTTCGACGAAGCCGGACACGGGGGTGTGCGCCTGTCGCAAGCTGGTGTTTTCGGGCAGCATGTCGGGCATGCCGGATATGTGCGAGAGCAAGTGGTGTACTTTGACGGCGGGGCGGTCGCCACCGGTGTATTCGGGTAGATAGGCGACGGCCGGGTCGTTGAGTGAGATCAGCCCCCGATCTACGAGGATCATCAGCGCGCAGGCTGTAACCGGCTTGGTGATTGAAGCCAGGAGAAATATCGAATCCGCATCGACCGCCTGGCCTGTGCGGGGGTGCTGTTGCCCGCACCCCCGGGCGAAGACTTCTTTGCCGTGCCGCGCAACTGTCAGCGAGGCCGCACCAATTAGTCCGGCTTCTGTAGCGGCTGTGAGCAGGCCAAAGGCTCGTTCGAGTTGGTCGGCTGACATGCCGACGTCCTGGGGGGTAGCTGCTACGAGTGTGTTATTTGCCATGTTATCCTCATTTTATTTTTTATAATGCGTTCATCAAGTAGATCTGCCATTGTCAAGGTCTCCGTTTTTATCGCGTTCATAAACGACATCATCGCCAAACCGCTTCCGTCCCTTTGCGGCAGGTCCAACAATGTCCAGTTGTCCTCTGCCCATCACGGCTTCGCGCGAGCCATCCCGCTCGGGATCGGCATAGCGCACAAACCACGCATCGAGATCGGCCTGTAGCGATTCCCGAATGGGTTGGTGTTTTTGTTTTGCGATCAGGTTTTGTCGTTCATCCGGGTCGTTTACCAGATCGTAGAGTTCATGAGGACCATAAGGGTAGCGATGGATGTACTTCCATTCCACGGTGCGGATCATTCGCGTGGGTCCGTATTCGTCATATACAACTACCTGGTCGTCGCCCTCTAAAGCACGTCCTTCCAACAGTGCGGAAAAGCTGCGTCCGGGGAGGGAATCGGCGTCGAGATTTTCTACGTTGAGATAGTCCAATAAGGTCGGCATGATGTCGTAATGGCTGTGCAGTGAAGAAATAACTTTGCCTTCGGGGACGCGACCTGGATGCGAGAAGAGCATGGGGACTTTCACCGAGGTGTCGAACATGTTCGGCGGATATGTCCCATTGCCTTTGCCGTAAATCCCGTGATGCCCCATGTTCATCCCATTGTCGCTGGTAAATGCGATGAGTGTGTTTTCTCGCAGTCCATTGGCTTCCAGCCAATCCAGCAACCTGCCCACGTTGGCGTCCATTGCGGTCATTGCGGCAAAATATCCGCTGAGCGTTTCTTTGCGTTCTGCTTCCGTAAATCCCAAAGAACCCGATGATCCCGTCTTTGATAGCTGCTGCGGGTGCATGGGTTCGTCGGGGGTTGATTCAAAAGGACAGTTTTGATAATAATCTTCGAATAATTCGGGTGGATGGTGTTCGCGCCCCCAGGGTGCGTGAGGTGCTGTGTAGTGAACGTTCAAACAGAACGGTTGATCTGCATCCTTTTGGGTTTCCAAAAATTCCAATGCATTATCTGTAATCAGATCGCTCACATAATCCGATGTTTGATACGCTTTGCTGTCGCGAATCATTGGGGGATTGTAATACGGTCCCGCGCCACTTGCGTGAACATCCCAAAACGCAAAACTTTTCTGTGGTTTTTCCGAGTAGCCCAGATGCCATTTGCCACTTAAACCACACGTATAACCCCGTTCAGACAGGATATCTGTATATGCGGTTTGCCCCGATAGATATTCGATAGCCCGATCATCTGCACCGTAGATGTTTGAATTGCCTGCCCGCAAAAAATCCTGTACGCCGTGTTGCGATGGAATGCGGCCAGTCAAGATGGAAGCCCGAGCTGGCGAGCAGACCGGCGATGCACAAAAGAAATTCTCAAAGCGCAATCCCGTAGCGGCCAATCGATCCAGATTGGGCGTGCGAATTTCCGAATTGCCCGCACATCCCATCGCCCAATATCCCTGATCGTCTGTTAATATAAAAAGCAAGTTGATTTGTTCAGACATGGTATTTATTCCGTTTGTGAAGGCTTATCTCCCGAGTATTTTTAACAGGCGATCTGGCCGACGGGTGATGATGCCATTTACACCGTTTTCAATCAGTGTTCGCATTTTCGATTCGTCATCTACAGTCCATATTTGTACTTGCATATTGTTTTTGCGCGCGCCAGATAAAAGGCGTGGATGGCTGCCATTGATCGGTCCCATTTTTAGTGGAAACTGCAATACTTCGACATTGGGCTGATAAATCGCGCTCAAATGCAACCAACACAGGGCGTAAAAAATCATTCCTTCCGACATGCCCGGCGATGTTGCAACTTCGGGGAACTGCTTGCGAAAGTGTTTCAATGTCCCGGTGTCAAAACACGCGACTAACACGCTGTGCTGCATCCCATGGTGGCGAATCAGGTTGCCAAATGCCGTGACAATATCCGGCTCTTTCTGTTTGATTTCAATGGTCATTCGCATGTGTGGAAAAGACGCGAAGACTTCGTCCAGCGTTGGGGGTACAATTCCTTTTCCGCGATAGGGAAAAGTCGCGCCCTTATCAGCCGACCATTTGTACCCTGCATCTAACTGTTTCAATTCTGCAAGGGTCAAATCATTCACACGCGCGTTGCCATTGGTTGTGCGCGTTACGGTCTCGTCGTGAAAGACCACGATATGACCGTCTTTTGTACTGCGGATATCCATTTCCAGCATATCCACGCCGAGATCTACCGCGTGTTGAAAAGCATATAGCGTATTTTCGGGCCACAATCGCCATCCCCCCCGGTGTGCAATCACTTCAACACCCGCGTTTTTTTTATAAAAAGGATGATCGGGCATCGGTTTCCTCCAGATGGATAGGACAACACACAGTGCAGTGAACAACAATATAGAGAGGAGCAAAATTTTAGCGATTCGTTTCACTATAGGAGAACCGTATCAAATCGTCTGTGTATTCTGAATAGTTTCGCGCTTGATTTTTCGAAGGCGCGTTGTTACTTTGATCAGTTGAAAATCCAATTTATCGGAAAATTTATGTCCCGAACATTTATCAAATTTGCCCTTACGGGTTTATCGGGAGTGTTTGTCAATCTCGGTTCGTTTCAGTTCCTGCTCAATCTCGGTGTGAATAAGTTGCTGGCATCGCCAGTTGCTATTGAGCTGTCGATAATCTCAAATTTTCTGCTCAATAACTACTGGACTTTCCGCGATCGCGCACTGGCGGGAAAAAAACGCGTTCGGGGTTTGAAGTACAACCTCGTTTCACTGGTGACCCTGATGCTGAGTTATGGCACGTTTGTCTTGCTTTCCTTTCTTTTTCCAGCGGTGCCAGCGGTCATTTTGCAGGGATGCGCGATTGCCCCGGCCACATTGTTTAACTATTCCATCAATTCCCTCTGGACGTTTCGCGAGGTGACAGACGGACGGCCAGAAGATGATAAGGAGGACGGTAAGCAATGAATCGCGTGGATGCCCAAATGGAAGCATTTAAGCCCTTGCGCGATGGGATCGCACTGGTCGCATCGGTTATTGGTCCTCTCGCGCTTTATGTGCTTACTATGCCGCGCACTGTTGTTTTGGAAGACGACGGCTTATTTCTCATGGCCGGAGCGCACCTCGGTGTGGCACATCCACCAGGCTATCCGCTCTATACCCTTATTGTTTATCTATTTACGCAATTGCCTTTTGGCAGTGTTGCTTTCCTCGGCCATTTGTCCAGCGCAGTATTGGGCGCGCTCACCTGTGGCTGCGTTTATGTGTGTGTCCGCCTGTTGGGCGCATCGCCAATTCCAGCCCTGATTGTCACATGGTTGTTTGCTGCTTCTGAGCATTTCTGGGCGCAGGCTATTATCGCCGAAGTTTATACGCTCAATGCGCTGTTCTTTTTTGGCCTTTATGCGCTGCTTTTGTACGGCGTCCGCCAGCCGCACCGCACAGGGGTCTGGATTGCTGCGGCTGGCGTTTATGGATTGAGCCTGACCAACCACTGGCCGCTGATGGTGCTTTCAACGCCGGGTTTGATGATATTGGTCTTTCCCATTTGGCGCACCTTGTATCGGAAACTGCCGTTGCTTTTGGGAATTTCCCTGCCGTGTGCGGCATTGCCTTATGCATGGATGGTCTGGCGGTCGCATCAAGATCCTCTGATCAATTTTTACGGCTCTATCGATACGTTGAAAGAATTTTGGCATTATTTCAGTCGGCAGGGCTATGCCCATATAGATGCCAGCCCCAGCGCGGGATGGCAGGACCGATTCGGGTTCATGCAATGGCTGGGCAACGAGTTTTTGTGGCAATTGACACTGCCGGGATTTGCACTCGCTGTGTTCGGACTGATCGTTCTGTTTCAGCGGCGGCAGATCGCAAAAGCGGGTTCGGGATTGCTGGTATTTTTGGGCAATAGCATTGTACTAATCGCCCTGCTGGGTTTCGATTTTGATTTTTTTTGGGGCGCGATTTTTCGTCCCTATTCTCTGTTGTGTTACGGTATAGCGGCTCTGTGGTTGGGCGTTGGATTGCAGGTTGTTCTCGACTGGTTGACAGAACGGTTGTCGCGAGGTCCGAGGTCCAAAATTGCCATGGCAGTGCTGGTGGGCGTGGCGATGGTTGCGTGGTCGGTGCACGAACACTGGCGGGCCAATGATCGATCCGATAGCGACTTTGCCGAGCGCTATGCAGACATGCAATTGGATATTTTGCCGGAGGACGCAGTTCTATTCGTATTCGGCGATGCAACCGGGCCGATGGGATATTATCAATATATCGAGAACCGCCGTCCAGATGTGGCGTTGTACAATCTTCAGGGGCTCGTATATGGCAAACGACTCTACGATCCATTTTTACCGAAAGAAAATAAGGAGGAGGTTCTGGAACAATTTACTGATTCGACAGAACGCGCCCTCTTTTTTCCCATGGACTTCGACATTTTTCCCAACCGCCAGGGACGGATCTATGGTTTTCTCATGGAGGTGGTTAAAGATGGCAAGCCGGGTACCATAGAAATAAAACGCCATCCGCGCGGAGAAGAATATTTTACCTATTTGGTACATCTGCAACCCATTGATCGCTGGGAGCGCGTGCGACGAAATGGATTGTTATTCCAGTATGGGCGATATTTGGGTTTGATTTATTTTTCGGGCGATCCGGGGCTTCTCGATTCAATGCAGGAATTATTCCGTCTCTCAGAGAGAAGTTACGCCTGCCTCATTGGGATGGCTGCCACACTGATAGAGCATGGGAATAACTCGCACTGGGAACAAGTTTCGGCGTGGTTAGATAGGGCGGAGACGCTCAAACACGAGGCATTGAAAAAGCAAACCCTGGCGCGGCTATACTACTTGAAGGGAAGCCTGCTGCAAAAACAGGGCAAGAGGGTAGAAGCTGTTGCGTCTTTTGCGAAATCTCGCGACATATATCCCCATCCCGATAATAAGGCACTTGAGGCCCTCGAACAATACAAAGTCAATTTCAAGAGGGTCAATCCGCCACGTCGGGAAAGCCCAAAACCCGTTTTGCCGTTCCCCCCATAATTTCAGCTTTTTGCTGCGCGTTCAAATCCGGCAATAATTCATCGATTACCTGTACCAGCTTATCATATCCCGGATCTTCCAGAATCCAGGGAAAATCCGTCGCCCACATCAATTTGTCTGCGCCGAATTTGGAAAGCAGTGTTTTGTGCCAACTCTCCAGGTCGCGATAGGGCCATGTCTCCTGGCTAAATGCATATTGCCCCGATAGATGTACGCAAATATTTGGGTATTCGTGCAAGCCCAGCATCGAGTAGCGCGTCAGCGGCGGTATGGGGGTATTGATGTGCGGCCGACCTTCATCATCCCAGGAAAACATCCCCTCGCCCGGACAGATCATCAGATGGTTAAACACGGCGCGAATTTCGGGAAATGCCCGAACCATAAAGGCGACTTGATGCGCGTCTTTTGCCCGAATATACAGCCACATCACATAGTTTTTTTTAGCCGCGTGTTGCCAGATGCGATACGAAGTAAATGTTCGTACATCCATTTGGGATAAGGGATCGGCAGGTCCGCCAATTTCGTTAATCCTGAATCCGATAATATCTCCATTCTCAGCCAACCGGTCCATGTGGTCTTCTGGCGCATCCCATTCGTCTTGAGGAATCAAGCCAATTCCCCGGAAGCGATTGGGATAGGTCTTCAAACAATGCTGTAAGTACCGATGGTGCGCCAATTGCGTACCGCCAATCTGCGTTAATATCGCTTGATCGACGCCATTATCCACCATGACCTCCAGCAATTTTTCCGCTGTTTCCGCCCTGTCTGCGGGACACTGATCATTTACCTCGCGGGGGAATTCATCAGACAGTTTTTCAAATACATGCAGGTGCGAGTCAATAATTGGCATATTATCATCTCTCATCCAGGCTGAATAATCGCCTGCGGTCTGGCGTTGTACATTTGTGGGCTATTGCTGCAAAATGTTTGGTCGATATGCGATCCTTACTCCACTTTTCATAGATGAGGATAATCGATTTGCGGGGTTTTAACGTGTGATTGACCATCGAGGTATGCCACCCATAAGAATTGAATAATACCACATCGCCCGCTTTGCCCGGATACACTTTGTGCCCCGGCATTGAATCGAGTGGACGAACCACGGGACACGTTCCGGCGTCGGGTTTATGGCTGCCCGGCACATATCCAAATGCTCCGCCATTGGCCGGGACATCTTCGATATAAATTTGTGCCTTCATGTGGAGTGGTGTCGTGTGCGGCACGTCCGGATGCCAGCCTACATAACTGATGGGCGAGACCGGCAGGGTTCGCACTTGCGGCGCGAGCAGGATCAAATCTTCATCGGCGAAATCCATCAAAAATCCGTACCAGCCCGGATGATCGATCAGGTCGATAAATACGTCGTTCTTTTCCAATGGCCTTGGTATGTCAAAGTGGGCAGCAGGACGCGTGCCTTTCGCAATTCCCTCCAACCATTCGCGCCTGGCTTCGGCGGCACATCGGTCAAACGTCGTCTGTAACCGCGCGAGGTCTTCACCCACAATTGCATTTTCTAAAAACAACACCCCGTTGTCTTCCCACTCTTGCCGTTCAGCATCTGTTGGTCGTCTCATTATGCATCTCCTGAAAAGTGATTCGCTATTACGGTACGGGTGACCAGCGCGGGAAGCGTGCGCCAATAGGGAGATTGGGTATGGAGTACAAATTAGAGCCATCTACATTCATGACCATGATGGTCGAGAATCCCGAGATAAGTTCTGTTGCATAATTGTGAAACTCAAATGCTATTTGCTTCCCATCGGGCGACCATGTTGGGTTGCGTACTGCTTCGAGCGCCTGAGAAGATGTGAGGCGGCGCATATTTGATCCATCCCGATTCATCACGTAAATCTCGTACTGTGCCAGGGGCGTTCGCGTGCCTGTTGACGGGGGTTGATGCCGATTGGATTCGAACGCAATCTGTGTTCCATCGGGCGACCAGGCAGGTGATGCGTGTAAGGTGCCATTGCCATCTGTCAAACGCATCGCGCCTGTACCATCGGCATTGGCGACGTAGATATCGATTCCCCGACCGCGGTGC
>JAJEAX010000124.1 GCA_022822565.1 Candidatus Latescibacterota bacterium | reverse complement strand
GTTGGCTCAAGTGCATTGCCGAGGATTTTGGTGCCGTGGGAACAGAGGATGACGATGGACCACAGGGCGTTTTCCCGGACGGCAGAGCGAACAGGCTCAAAGCGGTCGAGGCCAAAATCGACGCCACCGCCTTCGCAGACATCGCAGTCGTCGGTTGGGCGAACAAATTTGATACTTCGCCCTTGTGCTTTGTCCATGCTGGGGCGGTTTTTTTCGCGGCTGAGGCTTTGCAAGAGCGCATCAATGCAAGCGGGGATTAGATCAATGCCTGTGCTGGTAGCCACTGCACGGCGACCCAAACAGCCCAGGGTTCCCGCGGCTACGGAGCGGACATAAACAGAGGAGTCGTTGTGTAAGCAGGAGGTGACTGCGTCGAGCACATCTTGTGTGAGATGGCTGGCGTCGCCCAGACCATAGACGCCTGCTTTGCGTATCCATTTGATGGGCGATCGGGTTGCTTCGATGAGTGTGTCTGTCGCGTCTGGTCCCACGGCGATCAGGCCATAAGTGGCTGCGCGTCGCACATTTTCGCGGTCGGTGTGGAGCGCGCGTCCGAGAAATTTGGTCGCCAATGCCGGGTCGCCAATTGAGGCGAGTTTGTAAGCAGCTCCAATTCGGGTGGGTTCAGCTTCGTCATATTTTGTGTGGAGTTGTTCGAAAAGGGCTTCGGCTTCGCGCTCTTTTTGTTCGGGTGAAGCAGATTCTGATTCGGGGCGCGGTGGCGGTGCCTGCCCGGTTTTGATCCAGTGATGATGATAGCGCCACACTTCGGTGGCATTGTCCGGTGCCTCAGAGAGGTTGACGCGGGTGATGGGGTCGATGCCGAGGTCGTTCATTGGTACAACGGTTGTTGACCCGTTGGGTGATGGATCGGTGGTGCGATAGAGCCAGAAACGCCACATAAAGCGCGGGTTGTCATCCCAGGTGCGCCAGTCATCGCGCCGGTGGTTGCCTCTGTGGAAGGTGTTGTGCGAGTAGATGATCACGCTGCCCGCGCGGAGTGGTCCCGCTTCAAAGGGGAGTACGAGCGGCCATTGTGTGTTGGTGACGGCATCGCGCATGCGAATGTCATGGGCGGTGCGCTGGTTGACGATGTCTTCGATGTCGTATTTGGATTTGGGGCCGCTGACGTGTTCGCTTTGCATGTCGAAGAAGTAGGCAAAATCGAGGTGGTCTGCGCCTGCAAAGTTGTCGTGGTTTTCTTCGTGGTTAAAGGTCCAATATTGTGAGTAGGGGATGGTTGCTGTGGGTCCCATTTCTGCTGTGACCGCTTGAGGATAATACAGCATTTCCAGTTGGACGGCCTGATGGTGGCGTTGTTTTCGGCTGTTGTAGGGACCGTTGTCGTCTTTGTGCCAGTGTTGATCTCTGGGTCCGCTGGTAAAGACTGCGTTGTGGGTAAAGGGGACGATGGCCCAATTTTTGCCCGCGAGTTGGTCGCAGGCAGAGACGAGGCCGGGTGCGTTGAGGATTTCGAGTACGTCGGGGATGATGCCTGTTGTGACGCGCTTTTTTTCGCTGAGGGCTTTTTTTTCAAAATCGTAAACGCGCTTGTGGACTTCGGTGGGGATGCCCAGGTCTTCAGGGGCGAGGATGACAATGCCACGGCTTGCAAAATCTGTGACCAGACGGTTGGGTGTGGTATATGTGAGGGGGGTAAAATCAGATGTTTGGGAGCGGGAACTCATTTTTTAGGTTCTCCTTTGGGGTTGAGAGAGTTAATAATTTGATTTTTAGATCATTTTCCGGTACTATGTCCATTGGATTTGTTATGATACAAAAATTTGGTGTTTGCGTAAACAGTCTATCAACTCTTATATGACAACCCTTATCGTCTTTGTCAAAAATCCAATTCCCGGAGCGGTTAAGACCCGCTTGCAGACGCGCTATGCACCCGATCAGGTTGCAGCCCTTTACATCGCGTTTGTGCGCGATGTGTTGGCGCGGGCAGAGAATATCGATGTCGATAGACGGGTGATCGCTTTTGATCCGCCCGATGCAGAGGCCGGGGTTCGCGCACTTTTTGGTGGTGGGAAGGCTCAATGGCAGTTCGTTCCCCAGGTGCAGGATGATCTCGGCGCACGTATGCGAGAAGCACTGGTTCAACAACTCGACGCAGGTGCATCAGCAGCGGTTCTCATTGGAACGGATATTCCTTCTCTGCCAGCTTACCATATTACACAGGCTTATGATCTGTTGCGTGCAAAGGATGTTGTTTTAGGTCCGAGTACAGATGGGGGATACTATCTCGTCGGTGTCTCAAAATCTGTGCCGGAAATTTTTGTGGATGTGGAATGGAGCACACCCGGTGTTCTGTCGCAGACCATTGACCGCGTTCAGCGCGCAGGACATACGCTCGGTCTCGTTCCTCCCTATTTTGATGTCGATACGCCCGATGAACTCGATTTTCTTCTCGCCCATGCGCGTGCTACAATACTCGCTACGGGCATAGATCCCCTGCCACACACACATGCCTGCTTGTCGAACTTGACTTGATCTTTTTGGGCGCGTATCTTGCGAAGTCATCATTTTGAGATAGGAGTTTTCAATGATTATTCGCTATGTTCTCGCGCTTTTCTTTCTCTTTTCTTGCCTGCATCCCGCTATCGCTCAAGAACGCTATAAGTTTGCTTTTGTCACGCACGGGGGACCGGGAAATCCATTCTGGAATGTCGTGATTAAAGGTATGGAAGATGCGGCCAAACGCTATGATGTGGATGTGCAATGGTTGAGTAATCCCACATTTTCGATTGCGGATATGCCCAATTTTCTCGATGATGCGATTGCAAATAAGGTCCATGGCATTGGGATTACGTGCCCGGATCCCGAAGCTATTCGGGAGAGCGTTGAGCGCGCACACGCGGCGGGTATTCCCATTATTGTGCTCAATACGGCGGATCCCAACGCGGGGGGAGATCATGCACTGCCCACGCAATTTTACGTGGGTGCCAGCGAGTATCTCGGCGGTCAATCCAATGCGAGAGCTATTCTCGCAGAGGCGAAAAAGCGCGGCATTGCGGTTCAGCGCGCAGTATGTCCTATCCAGGAACTCGGGCACAGTGGTCTCGAAGCGCGGTTTGCTGGATTTTCGAGCATTTTTAAAGAAAGGGGCATTGTCGTAGATGGTTTGACTATATCTAATGATGTCGAGCAGTCTGCGGGCTTGTTGCGCGATTATTTTCTGGGTCATCCCGAAACCAATGCCATCGCTACCCTGGGACCACTGCCAGCGGATGCTTTTTATCTTTTTGTTGAGGAAGAGGGGAAAGAGGCTGGCGAAATTTTGCATGTTACCCACGATACGAGTACGTCTATATTTGACCACATTCGGAGGGGATATACGGTTCAGGCTGTCGATCAACAGCCCTATTTGCAGGGCTATCTGACAGTTTCTTTTCTCTATTTGAATAATGCTTATGGTCTCACCCTCGCACAGGATGTGCTTACAGGTCCGTTCGCCATCAATGCAACAAATGTTGATCGCATTGCCAGATTAGTGGCCGCAGGTTATAGATAGGATTTCTGTTGAAGCCTTATGACGCCATTCGCACCCGTCTTGCGCGCTCTCCAGAAGCTGGCGCTGCGGCGGGTTTTTCTGTTATATTTTTGGTTTTCGCACTCGCCACGCCAGATACATTTCTCTCCCATAGCGCGATTTCATCCATTCTCAACAGTCAGGCTGTTCCGGGCATCCTCGCTATCGGTATTACGCTTTTGATGATTTCTGGAGAATTTGACCTTTCAGTTGGTTCTATTCTGGGGGTGTCTTCTCTCGCATTTCTCTACGCAACTGTAAATGGTGTACCTGTTTTACTCGCGGCAACCATTGGATTAATTGTCGGCTGTGTGCTCGGTCTGATCAATGGGTTGCTTCTCGTATCGACGGGTATTCCCTCTTTTATTATTACGCTGGGGACGATGCTCGCTTATCGCGCCATTCCTCTTACGGCTATTTCTGGGGGGCGCATTATTCGATATGCGGACTATTCGCGCGAGTCTCCAGTTCTCGAAGTGCCCGGTCTGCTGGTTTTTGTTTTCTCACTCGCACTTTTTTTTCTTGTTCTGTGGACAGCGCGGGATATCTGGCGGGCGAGAAATCAATCCATAAAGTCCAAAATCCTGGTTGCTGCTGCGCTTCTTTTTGTTGCTTATCTCGTTACCGGGGCACTTATACCCCATCCCTTGATGTCGGTTAAAATTGATTTTTTTGACGCGCTCAACGGGCGCATTGGGACGGGTAATTATCGCACCAGCATTCTGTGGTGGATAGGGCTTACTTCAGTTTTTGCAATTGTGTTGAGTCAAACGCGTTTTGGGAACGCTGTTTTTGCCACCGGAGGCAATGCCCAGGCGGCGCGTTTGCAGGGTATTCATATTGACCGCGTGCGCGTAACCAATTTTGTCATTTCGGGTTTTCTCGCCGCGCTTGCAGGTATTATTCAGGTCGCACGTCTCAAGAGCGTTGATCCATTGCGCGGTACGGGGTTGGAGCTTGAGGTTATCGCCGCGGTTGTTATTGGCGGGACACTTCTTACGGGGGGGTATGGCAGTCTGATCGGTTCGGCTATTGGCACTGCGTTGACGGGCATGTTGCGCACGGGGCTTGTTCTCATGCATGTTCCCTCCAATGCTTTTCGGGGGGCTATTGGCGCTATTATGATCGCGGCTGTTGTGATTAACAATTTTGTGCGGAAAGAACGCTGAGGCTATATTTGGTTTTACTTGAGCTAAAAAATATCGGTCGTCGCTTTGGGCATATTGTCGCGCTGAAAGGCATTGATTTCACGCTTGAGGATGGTGAAATCCTCGCGCTTTTAGGCGATAATGGGGCGGGCAAATCTACGCTGATTAAGGTGATTACGGGTGTTTATCCGCCGAGTGAAGGCGATATGTATTTTGAGGACGAGGTCATTCGATTTAACTCGCCACAGGATGCCCGTGATCTGGGTATTGAGACCGTTTATCAGGATCTCGCGCTCGTGCCGAGCATGAGTATTGCGCGCAATTTTTATCTGGGGAGAGAACTCGTCAAGCAGGTCGGTCCGTTCACGCTTTGCGATCAGGCAGCGATGGATACAGGCGCGGCTTCGGCGCTGGGTGAGATAGGTATTCACATTCGCAACGCCGGTGAATCCGTTGCCCGTTTGTCCGGTGGCGAGCGACAATCGATTGCCATAGCCCGCGCCCTCCACTTTGGGTCTCGCGTGCTTATTCTCGATGAGCCGACTTCTGCGCTTTCCGTTGGCGAAACGCGCAAGGTGCTCGGCTATATTACGGCTGCTAAAGAAAAAGGTATAGGCGTTATTTTTATTACGCACAATATTACCCATGTGTTTGAAGTTGCCGATCGGACAACTATTCTCAGCCACGGCGAAAAGGTCGGCGATTTTCCGATTTGTGATGTCACGCAGGACGATGTCGCGGCTATGGTGATGGGACAGGGTATTCCCGAACATCTTTTAATTCCATGTCCAAACCAATCGAAACGACAGTAGAATCCACCGAGCGCAAAGTCGATCTTTCGCTAACGAGTAAGGTCCTCTGGATGACTTTACCGGTTGCTGGGGGAGGCCAGATCGAGAGCGTTGTACTGATGGTTCAACTCATTTTTATCGGGATGCTCGGTCCGGCCGCCCTTTCTGCGGTGGGTATTGCCCAGGTGTTTACGCGCGTGCTCTTTACCGCGATGATGTCTATTTCGAGGGGCGCGCTGACGATGGTCGCACAGGCGATTGGCGCAGATTCTATGCGCGAAGCCAGCGCAGCGGCAAAGCAGGCGTTTTCCCTGCTTTTTTTGTTTAGTATTGCTTTTGGTCTGGGCAGTCTGGCTCTTTCGCCTTTTTTGATTCCGATGATGACCTCTGATCCGAAGGTAGCAGCTATGGGAACGCCATATTTGCAGGTCTTTTTTATCGGTGTTCCTTTTATGACGCTGAACCGCGCGATTGCGAGTTGCTTTCAGGGCGCTGGGGATACGCGCACGCCTTTCTTTTTGAGTTTGATCAGTAGTAGTATTCAAATTGTAATGTGTTATCTTCTCATCTTTGGTCACTGGGGGTTGCCGGAATTGGGCGTTGTGGGGGCTGCTGTGGGCGGTCTTTTGGGGCGTAGTGTGGCAACTTTGATTGGGCTTGGATGTCTTTATAGCGGGCGTTTTGCGCTCACACTTTTGCCCGATACGTCCTACAGGTTTGATTGGGGAGTTGCGCGTCGCATTCTCAAAATTGGTGTGCCTTCCGGGCTTCAGGGGATTTTGCGCAATGGCTCAGGTGTGGTTTATCTCAAACTCATTGCCATGTCCGCATTATCTACAACTGCTGTTGCGGCGTATGCAATTGGGAGTCAATTGGAACACATTTTGCGGCGAACCGGACTGGCTTTTGGCACGGTTGCAACAGCTATGGTGGGGCAGCATTTGGGGGCGAAAGATCCCGCAGGTGCAGAGCGCCACGGTTGGACTATTCTCTTTATTTCTGTTGTGACCAATATTGTTCTGTCGCTGCCCGCCGCGCTGTTTGCAGGGCTTTTCATGTCGATATTCACCGATGTGCAGGAGGTGATCGGCGTCGGTGTTATCTACCTTTATGCGATGGTTATTGCCGAACCTTTTTTGTGCGCTGCCAATACGAGTAGCGGCAGTCTTAGAGGTGCCGGCGATACGATGCCTCCGATGTATTATACTCTGATTGCTCAGTGGCTCGTTCGCTTGCCCATCGCTTATGTTCTGGGGTTTATACTTGGATTTGATATTTACGGTATCTGGGCTGCGCTTATTGTTTATAGTATTGTACAAGGCGCGCTTACCGTTCGCAAATTCGCTCAGGGACATTGGAAAAAGCACCAGATTTAATTTTTTACAATATTGTTTATAGACAATTGGATGGTTTAAGTATATAATTATACTTCATCGCCCAAATATCATACGTGTGCATTTAGCCGCCAGGAGGATGATTGATGCTCAAACTATGTTATCGACACGCCTTCGTATTGTGTGGCCTGATAGTGATGTCATGGACGACACTGGTCGCCGAGACAAAGGTACTGGGAAATGCCCGGGCCAGTGTCGCGTTAACGCGTTTTGTACAAGCTGTGGTTGATTCCAATCATCGCGTGCAGGCGGCACGCGCGGGTTTAGAAGCGAGCAGTGCGCTTAGAGATGCCGCGTCGCGTCCTCTCTACAATCCCGAGTTGTCGCTGGATGCTGAGAATGCACAAGCCAGGATACGCACACTATCGATTAGTCAGACGCTGGATTGGGGGGGCAAAGGCAAGGCACTTACCGAGGTCGCGGAGTTGGATCGTCTCGTTGCCGAGGCGGAGTATCTGGATGTCCGATGGGCGATTGCGGTAGATTTGCTCAATGGTCTCGCGCAATACCAGACAGGCGTTGAACGCAATCGTCTGGCCGAGACGCGCCAGCAGTTGACAGAGGAGTTTGCGATATTGGCGCAGCGCCAGTTTGAGGCTGGCGAGTTAGACCAGTTGGAACTCGATCAGGCTCTTCTTTCTTTGACAGAGGCGCGTATTCAAAAAGCAATGGCAGCCGCCGATCTGGCCGAGGCGCGGCAAGCGGTGTACAGCCTTGGTCTGAGAACACCCGAGGCGCAGTGGCCCCCTCTTCCCGAAAAACTACCAGAGGTACTTGAACAAGGTGCTGATACACAGGCTCTGGTGCAGGCATTACCCGGGGTTGTCGCCGCGCGGCACCGGGTCAATATGGCTGATGCTGTAGTTAATTTGAGACGCCGCGAACGGCGTTCGGATCTGACGCTGAATTTTACCGGCGGATACGAAGATGGCGAAAGGTTGATCGGTTTGGGGCTGTCCATTCCACTTCCGATCCGGAACCGCTTTACACATGAAGTTACCGCGGCCATGGCAGAGCGAGACCAGGCGCAGCAACTCGCCGATGACGCGGTGCAGATGGCACACGCCTCCCTGACCAGTGCGGCAGCGCGCTACGAGTTATCGCGCAGTGCCTGGGGCGAGTGGGAACATACAGGGCGGAAAAGCCTGGACCGACAAAGCGAGCAACTGCGCCGACTCTGGCAGGCTGGAGATCTCAGTACAGCCCACTATTTGGCGCAATTAGAGCAAAAGATACATGTGCGAGAAAGTGCTATCGAGTTGCATGATCAGGTCTGGCGTGCCTGGTTCGAATGGCTCCGCGCATCGGGTCAGGTGGGTGTCTGGGTTGATCTTAAATGAATTACAACATGCAAAAAGCATTGGAGGCCCTGATGACGATGTTGAAATTTTGGGCGGTGTGTCTGTGTTTGATACTGATCCAGCCAATATACGCAGAGGAGGCGGACCATGAGGGCACCGCAATTGAGCTGAGCGCAGAAGAACAACGCGCAGCGGGCATTGTTATTGGTACGGTTGAATCGCGTGCGCTCAACGAGACCCTGCGGATTCCGGGGGAGGTCGTGATCAACGCGTACCGGTCTGTGCGGGTTACCCCGCGTATTACAGCACAAGTCGTAGCGCGTCATGCGAAACTCGGCGATGAAGTCGAAGTCGGTCAACCCCTGGTGGCACTCTCGAGTGTTGAGATGGCCGAAGCGCAAGGGGCATTGATTGTGGCGAATCGCGAGTGGCTACGCGTCAAGGCCCTCGGTCAGCAGGCTGTGTCGGAACAGCGCTATACCGAAGCGCAGGTTGCACAACAACAGGCTCTCGCCAAAGTACTCGCTTATGGTATGACTATGGCTCAGGCAGAGGCACTTATGCAATCGGGAGATGCCAGCAAAGCGACCGGTGCCTTTGATTTGCTCGCCCCACAGGCAGGCACGGTGCTAAAGGACGATTTTATTGTCGGCGAATTGGTCGAGCCTGGCCGGGTACTCATTAATATCAGCGACGAATCGGTAATGTGGGTGGAGGCATATTTAGTGCTTACCACGTCAGCCGAAATAGGTGTTGGTGCTAATGTGCGGATCATCCCCGATGGTATCAACTGGTTTCCAGGCACGGTCATTCAATTGCATCACCACCTCGACGAGAAGGTCCGAACTCAGGGCTTGCGCATTGAGGTGCCCAACACGGCTCATCGCTTACATTCTGGCCAGTTTGTCGAAGTAGAGGTTGTCACCGGAACGCGCGCACCAGTACTCGCTGTGCCGAGTGCGGCATTGATAATGATCAAAGGCTCACCGACTGTATTCAAGATCGAGGACGGACACGAGTTCCATGCCGAGGCTATTGAGGTCGGTTCCACGGTGGGTGAGTGGACGGTTGTTCGCAGCGGGCTTATTGCAGGTGATGAGATAGCTGTGAGTGGTGTTTTCCACCTCAAGTCATTGATGCTCAAGTCGTCGCTTGGCGCAGGTCATGTACATTAGGAGAATTGCATGTTGGAAGCACTGGTAAACACTTCGTTGCGCTATAAATTCCTGGTGTTGATCGCCTTTGGAATCGTGGCTTTTTTGGGTTGGCGCGCGGTTGTAACCGTGCCGATTGATGCGTTTCCAGATGTTACGCCGACCCAGGTCAATATCTATACCGAGTCGCCCGGGCTTGCCGCTGAGGATGTGGAGCAACTTCTCACTTTTCCCATTGAGTCCAGCATGGCCGGGTTGCCAAAGGTGAAGGAGATTCGCTCTGTGAGTCTCTTCGGCTTGTCCTATGTCGCAGTTTATTTTGAAGACGATATGGATATCTACTTTGCGCGGCGTCTCGTGATGGAGCGGTTGCAGGAGGTAGGGGAGCGCATCCCAGAGGGTTATGGCACGCCCGAGATGGGCCCCAACTCGTCCGGACTCGGTCAGGTTTTCTGGTACACATTGGAACGGGCTGACGAAAAGCTCAATGCGGCGATTACCGACATGGACTTGCGGACGCTGCACGACTGGAATGTGCGTTTGATTTTGCGAACTGCCCCTGGCGTTGATGATGTCATTTCATGGGGGGGACAGGAGCGACAATTTCAGGTTGTAATAGATCCTCTGAGTCTCATCAAATACGACCTGACCTTCACCGATGTCATGGAAGTGATTGAGGCCAACAACCGCCAGGTTGGCGGTCAGTACATCAATCTCGGCTCGGAGCAATACCTCGTGCGCGGCCTGGGCCTGGTCAGAAACGAGCGCGACATCGGCGATATGGTCGTCAAGGTGGAAGGCGGCGCGCCGGTATATTTGCGCGATATCGCCGAGATCCGCCAGGGGGGCGCACTTCGTTTTGGCGCTGTGACACGCGATGGCAAGGAGGTCGTCCTCGGTATGGTGCTCTCGCGCATCGGTGAGAATGCCGCCCGGGTGGTTGAAGCGACGAAGGAAAAGGTCGCCATTATCGATCAGTCGCTGCCAGATGGCGTCGTCCTGCGTCCTGTTTATGAACGTACCGATCTCGTTGAAAAGGCAGTGGGTACGGCTACGAATGCACTATTTCAAGGCGCGATTCTGGTGGGTGTTATTCTGTTTTTGTTTCTCGGCGAATGGCGACCAGCGGTGGTTGTGATTGTCTCTATTCCGCTCACGATGCTCATTGCATTTGTGTTCATGGATGAAGCGGGCCTTTCGGCCAATCTCATGTCACTTGCCGGCCTCGCCATTGGTATTGGTATGATTGTCGATGGTGCAGTGGTTGTCGTGGAGAATTCATTTCGCGTTATGGCTGAACGCAGGACAGAGACTGAGAGGGTCAACCGCACGGATGCGGTATTGGCTGCTGCCCGTGAAGTCGTGAATCCGATGACCTTTGCCATCTTGATTATTGTGGTGGTATTTCTGCCTTTGTTTGCGCTCGAGGGACTGGAGGGCAAGCTGTTCAAGCCGATGGCGTTTAATATCACGTTTGCCATGGGTGGAAGTTTATTGCTCGCGTTGACCCTGATTCCCGTGCTCGCGGCTTTGTTATTGAAACCCCAAAGAGAACGCGAAACCTGGCTCGTACGTGTCATTAAACCGCGCTATCTATCCTTGCTTTCCTGGTCTCTGGCGAATAGAAAAGTGGTGGTTGGCTGTGCCGTGGGTTTGCTCGTTGTGAGTATGGCGCTGTTCCCGTTTCTGGGAAAAGAGTTCATGCCGCAACTGCAGGAAGGGTCGATTATGTGGCGCGTGACTTCGATACCTTCGGCTTCGCTTCAGCATTCAATCGAGATTTCCAAGGATATCGAGAACGCGCTGTCAAAATTCCCAGAGGTCGAAACTACGGTGGCAATGATCGGGCGTGCCGAGAAAGGCGAAACCGCCGATGCCAATTATATGGAGATTTATACGGCACTCAAGCCCGAGAGCGAATGGCCCGGAGACCGCGATATCAAAGAGCTTGCCGAGGCCATGCGAGAAGAGTTAGAAGTGGTGGTACCGTCGGCTGTTATCGCTTTTACCCAGCCGATTCAGATGCGCGTAGAGGAACTGATTTCGGGGGTTCGCGCCACGCTTGCCGCGAAGATTTACGGTGAGGATCTGGCAGTGCTCGATCAGTTGAGCGAGGAGGTCAAAGACGTTATTGCCGAAGTTGAGGGTGTGGCGGATCTCTCGATTGAGGCCAATGTCGGCAAGCCGCAGATCCGCATTCAGGTCAAGCGCGAGCAACTCGCCCGGTTTGGGGTGAATGCGGACGATGTGTTGTCCGTTGTTCGCACCGGTATCGGCAATGAGCCGGTTACGACTATGATTGATGGCGTGCGCCGATTCGATATTACTGCGCGATTCGATGACCGATCAAAAGCGTCGGTGCAGTCGATTCAGCGCATTCCATTGAAGACAAGCGATGGTGCGATTGTTCCTCTTGCGACTGTTGCAGATGTCAGCGTTGCGGAAGGCTACTCTTTTGTGCGCCGTGAGCAATTGCAGCGTTACGCAGTGATCCAGATGGATGTGCGGGGGCGCGATGTCGATGGTTTTGTGCGCGATGCCAATGCGGCTATCGATGCGCAGATTGACTTGCCTCCGGGCTATTGGATCGAGTGGGGTGGCGCGTTCGAGAATCAACAGCGGGCGTTGGCGCGTTTGGCGGTGATTGTGCCATTGACGATTTTTTTTATTTTTGTGTTGCTTTATACCGCATTCAATTCGGTGAAGTACGCCACGCTGATTATCGCCAATGTGCCGTTTGCGACAATTGGAGGGATGGTGGTCCTTTTCTTTAGTGGACAATACGTGTCGGTGCCTTCGGCGATTGGATTTATTGCGGTGTTTGGCGTGGCGATGTTGAACGGCATTGTGCTGGTGAGTTTTATCAATGAGTTGCGCGAAAAAGGACTCGGTGTTGCAGAGGCAGTGCGACGGGGAGCGGAGTTGCGTTTGCGCCCCGTTTTGATGACTGCGAGTACGTCTATTCTCGGATTGGTGCCCTTGTTGTTGGCGACGGGTGTTGGTGCAGAAACGCAGCGTCCGCTCGCTTCAGTGGTGGTCGGTGGTTTGATCACTTCGACTTTGCTGACACTCGTGTTGCTGCCGGTGATCTACGAATGGATTGAAACGCGACGGCAGTAAATGTCTGTATTTTTATTTCTTGCAGTGCGGGCGATATTACCTTATTATCCGAATTATCCGAATTATTATATGTGGTCAAAACACTATGCTTCCCGTCGGAGGAGGTGAGGGCTATTGATGCTCCAATTAATACAGGTATTGGCTTAATACAAATGTTGACCAGTTTCTTCGATTTTCTCTTGATGTCGTTCCTATTATTAGCACCTATGCTAATGCTGGGGCTATTTCTTTCTGGTCTGATTCACGTATTTATCTCGCGTGAGGCCATTCTGCGGTGGTTGCGCGAAGATAGCTTGAAGTCCGTAAGTACGAGTGCAGCCGTTGGCGTGCCCGTGCCG
>JAJEAX010000090.1 GCA_022822565.1 Candidatus Latescibacterota bacterium | reverse complement strand
GTCAAGCTAATTCCTCCGCTTGCAAAACACGACCACAATCCGTATATTATTTGCACAGCGGCAGTAGCTCAATTGGACAGAGCATCTGGCTTCGGACCAGAGGGTTGGGGGTTCGAGTCCTCTCTGCCGCACTTTCTTTTTTAGGCACTTACGCAATAGACGTAAGTGCCTAAATTTTTGCGGTGTCCAAATAATATCCATTTCTGGCAATCAGACCTTGACATCCTTACAAGGTGTTGGTATAATTATACAACACATTCGCGCTCCTTCCCCACAATATAGCCCCCACAATATGGAGCTAAAGCTAAAAAAGCGAACAAGGAATAGAGATCGTGCCCCCGACGCGATCTTAATAACCTAAAAGGAGGCTTTATTTTTCCCCTAGCCGGCACACAAAGGAGGTAGACTATGGGCGACCGTCACCTAACATTCGGTCAACTTTTTAAAGCAAAGCGCATTTCGCTTGGTATGGGCCTTCGCAAGTTTTGCTCAGTAAACGGCCTAGACCCCGGCAATGTGAGCAAAATTGAGCGAAGCGTATTGCAACCGCCCCAAAGAGAAGCATTAAAGCGCTACCTCGGCTGCTTGGGTATTGAAGAAGGATCAGAAGAGTGGTATAACTTTACGGATCAAGCAGCCTTAGAGGCAGGTCATATCCCACGAGACATCATGTCGAGAGAAGAGGCAATTAAACATTTACCTGTCTTGTTTCGAACATTGAGAGGTGGCAAACCAACGAAAGAGGACTTTGAAAGGTTGGTCGAAATCATTCGGAGGTATTAGACATTGATTTCGAGAAAACCCGCCAAAAAGATTATTGAGATCGCAGAGCAAACGGCACAGGACTGTGGGTGCAAAAATATCCCTATCGATGTTGATTTGATTTTAGACTTAAAAGACATTTCACTGATACCCGCGCCGGGAATAGGTGATGATGGATTTTGCAGCAGAGACTTTGATCGGATATATTACGACCCGCTACAACCGGAGGTTAGAACAAGGTTCACTGTTGCCCATGAATTAGGCCACTGCATTTTACACAAGGATTATTTGCAACAGAATTTTGACCTAAACTGGACAGATTTTTCAGAGTGGTTGAACTTCCTTGATCAAGTTGACCCATTTGACGAGCGCGGAATGGAGACACAAGCCAATATTTTTGCCTCACACCTTCTGATTCCTGAAACCCCACTTATAGATATTGCTGCCAAGGAAATGCCAAAAATTAGGGCTGCTATCGAAAGAGCAAAAGCGAGTGGACTTACACAGAAGGATATTGAAGAAAGAGCCCGGGATATGCTTGCGAGAGAAATCGCCCCAAAATTTGAAGTGTCAGCCTCGGCGATGTTCTATCGGTTAAATTACAGTGGAATTCAGTTCTGGTAGAAACTATTAATAAATAGCTGTGATTTTTATAAAACCACTGGAAAGCAAAAAGAGAAAGCCTCGCCCATTTTCTCCCAGTGAGAAAATGGGCTTTTATTTTTAGTTCCAAATGAGCGATATAATCACCATTAGAGGTGCGCGTCAGCACAACCTCAAAAATATCGACCTGGACATCCCTCGCAACTGCCTCGTCGTCATCACCGGACCCTCGGGATCGGGCAAATCATCACTGGCCTTCGACACCATCTATGCCGAAGGACAACGCCGTTATGTGGAATCGCTATCCGCTTATGCGCGGCAATTCCTCGATCTCATGGACAAACCCGATGCCGACAGCATAGAAGGTCTCTCGCCTGCTGTGGCAATTCAACAACGCGGCATCCCCCGCACACCGCGTTCAACAGTGGGCACCATAACCGAAGTCTATGACTATTTGCGTCTCTTATTCGCCAGAATAGGCACGCCCCATTGTCCGATATGCAGCCAGCTCATTGTGCGCCAGACCGTCGCGCAAATTGTCGATCGCGTGCTCGCACTGCCCGAAGGACAACGCCTTCAGATCCTCGCGCCCCTGATCCGAAATGCCAAAGGCACCCACCTGAGTACTTTCAACCAGTTGCGCAAGGAAGGCTATCTCAGGGTGCGCGTCAATGGCGAGGTCGTATCACTTGATAGCGATATCGTTCTCGATAAAAAAACGGCGCACAGTATCGAAGCCGTCATCGACCGCCTCGTCGTGCGCGAAAACATGGCCGCGCGCCTCGCGGACTCGCTCGAAACAGCCCTCGACCTTGCCAACGGCACAGCCACACTCGACATTATTGACAATGAGGAATGGACCTTTTCCACGCGCTATGCCTGCACAGAAGGCCACTTTGAAATCGAAGAATTAGAACCCCGCCTCTTCACCTTCAACAGCCCGCACGGAGCTTGCCCCACTTGCAGCGGTATGGGTACAATTTTTGAAGTCGATCCCGACCTCGTCGTACCCAATCCTTCAAAATCCATCCTCGAAGGCGCGATTGCGCCCTGGGGTATCCCCAAGGGCAAACGCCAGGTAGAACAACTTCAACGCCTATCGCGCAACCTCTCATTCGATCCTTCAACGCCCTTTTCCAAACTTTCCAAAACAGTTCAAAGAACAATCCTCAGAGGAAAAACCGGCGTTATACCCGATCTCCAGCACCAATACAAAGAAGCTACCTCCGACGAAGCACGAGAAAAAATCGAACGTTTTATGCGCGAGCAAACCTGCCCCGACTGCCAGGGTGCGTGCTTGCGCCCAGAAGCTCTCGCTGTCACAATTTCCAATTGTACAATAGCCGACATTGCCAGCATGCCCATAGAAAAAATCGGGCAATTCTTCCAAACCCTGGACCTCAAAAATAACGCGGCTGAGATCGCTTCCCCCCTCATACGCGAAATCGAAAACCGCCTCGCATTTCTCGTCGATGTCGGCGTGGGGTACCTCGCGCTCAATCGCAGAGCCGCAACGCTTTCAGGAGGTGAATTTCAGCGCATTCGCCTCGCCACACAAATCGGAACCCGCCTCGTCGGTGTACTCTACGTACTCGACGAACCCAGCATTGGCCTGCACCCCCGCGACAATCGCAAACTCATCGACACCTTCTGCAACCTGCGCGATTTGGGCAACTCGGTCATCGTGGTCGAACACGATCGCGAAGCCATGCAAATGGCCGATCATCTCATCGACCTGGGCCCCGGCGCAGGCGAACACGGCGGTAAAATTATCTCACAGGGACCGCCAGAAACCGTGATCGCCGACGAAAATTCTCTTACCGGCAATTATCTCTCCGGTCAAAAAACCATTCCCCTCCCCCCCGACATTCGCCAACCTCGCGGGCATCTCTCAATCAGGGGCGCCAGCGGACACAACTTGCAAAACATCGATATCGATATTCCACTGGGGATCTTTGTATGCGTCACTGGCGTCTCCGGCTCGGGCAAAAGCTCGCTCATCAATCACACCCTGTATCCCGCGCTCGCCCGGCAACTATACCGCGCCAGCACAGACCCCTTGCACCACAAAGCCATCGAAGGCATTGAACAAATCGACAAAGTCATTCGCATAGACCAATCCCCAATCGGGCGCACCCCGCGATCAAATGCCGCCACATACACGGGCCTCTTCACAGCAATACGCGAACTCTACGCCCAATTGCCCGAATCCCGAGTGCGCGGTTACGGTGCCGGGCGCTTTAGCTTCAACATCAAAGGCGGGCGCTGCGAAGCCTGCCAGGGCGATGGCGTGCGCCGCATCGAAATGCACTTCCTCCCCGACGTTTTCGTCACCTGCGACGTATGTGGTGGCAGCCGATACAACAGAGAAACCCTTGAGATCCGCTACAAAGGCAGTTCAATTGCCGACGTCTTAAACCTCACCGTAAATCGTGCCCGCACCTTCTTTCGCAACATTCCGGCGGCACAGCGGCAACTCAAATCCCTCGCCGACGTGGGCCTGGGTTATCTCCGCCTCGGCCAGCCGGCCACATCCCTCTCTGGCGGCGAGGCACAGCGCGTCAAACTCGCAACCGAACTGGCCCGAACCGCCACGGGCAAAACGCTTTACCTCCTCGACGAACCCACCACGGGATTGCACTTTGACGACATCCGCGTCCTTATCGAAGTACTCGACCGCCTCGTTGACCGCGGCAACACCGTCCTCGTCATAGAACACAACCTCGACGTGATCAAACGCGCAGACTGGGTCATCGACCTCGGACCCGACGCGGGCGAAAACGGCGGCCACATCGTCGCCACCGGTACGCCAGAGACTATCACCCAAAATCCATCTTCTCACACGGGGCGTTTTCTCAAAGAGTATCGCGGATGATGCGGATTAACGGATGACGCGGATTAAAAATTCGCTCAAAACAAAAAAGTGCCCCGACAAATATCGCCGGGGCGTTTTTTAATATTTCCCATTCTGTACACAATCGTTCAGACACTCCGAATTGTAGATATCAAAGCGAATCAAAAAAGATATTCAATGGCGCGTTCTCTGCTCCTTTATTTGTGATCGTCTGTTCCACTCCCATTTTTCTCTTCCAGTGCAGCACGGATGACCGCCAGGTCAATATTCGGATATTTCTCTTGAATTGTCGCCAATACTTCCTGGTGTCCTTCTTGCCGGCCTTCTTGCCGGACAGCTTCGTAGCGTTTTCTGCGATATTTTTCAATTGGAACAAGCATGAGATTCCTGCCTTCCATTAAAAAAAATGTTAAGGTGATTGCCGAAAGACCTATTGGGCCAATAATTTTTATGGAATCAAAGATCGCCTCATTGGTGAAACCATCTTGCATAATATGACAAAGAGCAAACCACAACCCAATAGCAAAGAATGCCAAAGAGAGGCCCACAAAGAACAATCTTTCCCTATCCCCAACACTCCAGATGGATACTCTTTCGCCGTCTGTTTTTCCTACCATAATCCAATCCAGTAAAGCCGTGCCCTATACACTTCCAAATTTATTTGATTTCACACGTCGCGTCAAGTCTCCGATGATTCGCGGATGAGATCCATGAGACCCTTCTTGATTTGGAACACACGCAACTGTCAGAATCCAAAGCAAATATTATGCCAATGTCGCAGCATGGCGCGACAAATTGTATGGACAGCATCAAATACCCGTATTATGCCCTTGTTCACAACCTGAATTTAAATCCGCAGATGGCCGCAGATGGGCACAGATGAAAGGCGAAAGGGTACATTTTGAGCCATGAATAGGCGGTCAGGTGAAAGATATGTACCACTTACCCATTTGAAGGGTCCATATCTTTATGTTTGAACCATAGAGCACGCTCAGGAATGTATCAAGAGCTTATGGCCTTGATTTGACAAGTTTTCAAACCAAAAGAAAGTGCCCCGACAAACATCGCCGAGGCACTTTCTTGACGTAGTGTATTAGCTACATAAAACGATAGCCCATTCTCACACGGCACACCCTGCTATATCCTTCTCCTCAAATATCACCAGAGGTTCCATTCAGGTAAACGGAACTTTGAAAAGTTATCAAGATTTTTCGCAAGCGTCTCCTGAGCGATATCACAATACATTACCAGATCGGTTGTATATCCAATTGCAAATCAGGCAGAGGCCTGCCAGAATGCTACCCTGTTGGCTGCTTCTCGTTCTTCGAGCAACCGAAAACGTTCTGCATGCAACAGAGTAATCTCTCTCAGGAGCCTACCGTTCTGCTCATTCTTATCGTGGAGAAGAGAGATTGATTCATCGAGCCTTTGCTCCACATCCAAGATCTGTTCCTCAAGACGCGCAATCTCTGACTGGAAGAGTTCTCGTTCTCTTTTTCGCTTTTGGTACTGGTCGTAGCCCCACGCTACGCCACAGATTCCGACTCCGACTCCAACAAGCCCAGCAATTTGAAAATTAGTCATATTTCATCCTTTCGTTTAAGGTCTAAATAATACCTAAAGATGGCCTGGCAGTTTGAGACATCACTTGCTCATAGAGCGCGTCTGTCTTCTCACATGCACGAACCACTGACTCGAACTCTTGTTTTCTTTTTTCCACGATCGTGTGAAGATGTGCTACTCTCAGAAGATCTTTCTCAATAGCGATTTCCAGCTTTCTGTCAGCTTCCCGCACCCGATCAATGACCCACCGACCACCTATCTGAGTTCCGACCAGAATCGGGACACCAGCGATTCCGAGAGGCGCAAGAACCAACGGCAGCACATCGAGAGCAGACTTGGATGCGCTGCCAGCCACAGCATTCGCCACAGAAATGTCCCCTTGGCGTGCGGACTTGATCTCCGAAAACACATCGGCTCCCACAGCCAAAAGACAGAACCCAGCAGCAACTCCATTCTGCGCCACCGTATTCGCTGCCTCAGGTGCCATCCCGAGCGATGACGCACCGTGATAGATACCAGCGTCCGCTATTGCACCCCCCGCACCGAATAGTGCTCCCTTGCCTGCGGCCTTACCCACTTCGGCTACATCTATCTCGCTACCGGAGGCTGCTTGAAAGATCAGAGCAAGAATTGCTGCAGTTGCCGCCGCAACAGCAGCACCTCCAACCGCTCGAGTTGCTACCTTGCGCGGCTGGTAAGCCATCGCGATATCATCCCTCAACTGCTGAAGTTGCTGACGAACAACCGGGTCAAGTCCATCATCTGCATACTTGGCGATATTCTCAACGAATTTTTCGGCGCGCGAGTCCAGATCCTTGATTCCACGAAGCCGTACTTTGGCCTTTTGGAGTTGGCGAGCTTGAGCCCGAGAAAAACCATCCGGTGCTATTCGTGGCGTCCCGTCGGGATTCACGAAACGGGAATCCACGTAACCGACTTTCCCATAGCCGGGCGACTCAGCCATCTGGACCAGCTTGCGAGAGATATATTGCCCCGATCCCGTTTTAACCTGACCGTTGGGCTTGGTGATCAGCATCCCGTCCTTGGTCCGAAATTGAAATACCAGATCCTTCCGACTCGCGTGGTCAGGCGAAAGCCGAATGTCATAGACATTCGTGGCGATTTTATCCGGGGAATTAGTAATACCTGGATCTCGGCCAGCGTGAAGGTCACGGTAGTCTGAGACAGCAACCACTTCCGCAGCCTTGCCATTCGGATTGGCTCCGGAGACGAGGCTCTCGAGTTCTTTCCCGTTTGTCACCAGCCGCTCACACGTTTCCGGCCGAAGCCCATTTCGAAGTGCAGTCCCATCGCCAACCGCTCGGGCAGCTTGAGCCGCCTCTCGAGATCCCGCTACGGCCAGCGGCCTAGTTTGACGGATACCCTCAGAGAATACGCGGCCTTCATCGATAATACTTGGATCCGTGACTGCACGCGGCGTTATTACCGGTGCGGTCGCAGCATTTGGTGTTACTGCGGCAGCGGAACCGACTACTGACTGCTCCTTGCCCTTTTTGCGTCTATCTACGCCCATATAACCTCCAAAAAAATTAATTTGACTTTTCTACTGCTTCCGTTACTACCACCTTTACTACCACCGCAACTAACGTTTGATTTACCTATTTTCTTACCTCCTTTCTCGTTGGCATCCATCGCCTCAGAAGAACACTATACTACCCTGTTGAGGCGGTCATTTTTCTCGCGTACTTAGGCACAATTCTGTTCTGCGGTTCGCATAGCATCTGATTGATCTCTTTTCCCAGCGCCAAGAGATGCGCACTTGGGGAAGCCATCAAAAGACTCCAAACAGCGGCCGGCGAGGCGAGACACCACGATCTAAATTCGGCTTGTTGCGGTTAAGTGCCGAATTTGTCTATGCGCTCTTAGAGCACTGTATAATAGGGGTATTTCATCAGGGAAAACAAGGCCAGAGTGGCCATCTTCAGCTTCGCTCATGCCAACTCCTCTATTGAGCGAGCCATATCCTTATGGAGCAATCAGCTCAGGATTTTGCGATCCCGTTTCAAATTGTGAACCCGTAGGATTCCCGACGAAAGAGGTATCGGGACCGGAAGAGATGCATAACGCACCAAAGCACGAGGTTCAGCGCAAAGAATAGCCAATTTGTCCGGATGTGTCAACTCCAAATTTGGACAATTCCTATTGTTTCCAAAAAAAACGCCCCGACAATATCTGTCGGAGCAGTTTTTTAAACTTCTGTCATGGTCTATTAGCTACCTAAAATAATAGCCCATTCTCGCACAGCAGGTCAGGTACCTCCTTCTCTACACAGATCATTTTTTATTATTTTTCGCAAATCGGGAAATTGAAGCAACCCATCACTATCTCGGGCTTGCTTTGAACAGCGATTTATATCTTCTGCGATCTTTTTTAGACCTATGATTTCGCGTTTTCCCATCCATCCACTCTGCATGAAGATGTTATTATCCTCAGTGTCGAATTTATATCCCCATTCATCGCGTTTCAAGTAAAGCTCTGTACCTTTAAGTACATTAAGTGGAAAAAGATAGAGTCCTCGCGGACATGCATCTCTGGCCCTGTCATAACTCGACAGAAAATTGTCTAACGATTGAAATGGCAATCCAAAAATAAGATGGAGATCAAACGGGACATTGAATTGATGCAGAAGTTCAACTGCCTGACCAATTTTTGGATAATTATTCCCTCGGTCTATGGCCTTAGACTCCTTTTCTTGAAAAGTTTGAACCCCAAATTCAAGCCAAACGTCATGATTTCGACAAAATTCCAAAAATTGCTTACCCTCCTTACGGCAAAGCAATTCAAGTCGGCACTGAAAGTAGAATCTCGCCCGAATCCCTGAAGCCTCTATTTTTTTACAAATTTCTAAATAGTGGTCAGCCCGGAGATTGAATATCGGATCGAGTACGTTAATCTCCTGAACTTCCTTTTCTTTAAAATACTCAAGCTCCCGAAAAAGTCGTCCGTGACTGATTTCTGCTGTCTTATGTCCTGCCAAACGAAACTGACAGAAGGAACATCGGTATGGACACCCACGCAAAGTCTCCCAACGGACAAATGCTTGGTTTTGTTCAACTGGAAGGATGTGACTTAAGTAGGGAGACTCTAACTTATCCAGATCAACGGTAAAGGTGCGGGTACACTCTCCCCGTTTGAGAGCTTCAGGCGTGTAAATCGCATACTTGACTAAAAAATGGCGATCTGGTGTCTCACAACGAGATATTGTGTTGATCAATTCCGTGAAAGGCACCTCTCCTTCTCCTTTAACAAAATAATCCACTCCGGGATACTCTTTTGCCAGGTTGTGATCGCCATAAGTAACTTGTGGACCACCCAAAATAATTATTATCTCTGGATGGTGGACCTTAGCCCAACGAACTATATCTGGAACATATTTCTCATTCCAGATATAACCTCCAAGTGCGAGAAATTTTGGGCGGCTCTCGTCAATGACTTTCAACACATCACGGACATCAAAGTCTGGAGAATTCAAATTGTAGTTTTTGAATTCTGCTTTTACATCTCCGATTTGATTTTTCCGAAAATAAGCCTCTATAGAGGCCATAGCGAGCGGTCTTCTCTGGTCTTTAGGCCGCGACCAATCTAAAGAGATAAACAACAGATCAACTTGGTTAAATTTGGAGGAACGGGCTTTGTCAGCACGTTTGTTAGTAATCTGCATTTTGGAACTCCTTTCGCAAATAACATTAAAGGGACGATGTTTCTATCCCAGTTGTCGTGAAAGGATGCATCATGGCACAATCCCAAAGGGATCAAAAGTGAGGCTATTGGAGCCTCGAAGTGCGACGCATCGGGAGGGAATACTTCTGATACTATTTGTTGACGGAGGTTTTGACTGATGAAGCGGTCAGAACCTGTCGATTACTAGCGTTTTGGTGGGGCATTAGTACGGCCACCACCAGAAGGGTTGCCCGTTTTGGAGGGCCAGCTGGCAGATCCACGGCTTCCTCTGGACGGAGCATTGGTGCGCCCGCCGCCAGAAGGATTTCCAGTTTTGCTAGGCCAACCCCCACCGCGATTAGCATTGGATTTCGCCATAATTTCACCTCCTTTCTTATTGGTACCCATCGCCTCACGAGGACACTATACTTCCCAATTGAGGCGATCATTTTTCTCGCGTGTTTAGTACAATTCTATTCTGCGCGTTCGCATAGCATCTGCTTGATCGATCTCTTTTCCCAGCACCAAGAGATGTGCCTGGCGAAGCCACCAAAAGGCTTCAGATAATGGGCGACGAGGCGAGCCGTGCTCTAAATTCGGCTTGTTGCGGTTGAGATGCCGCATTTGTCTATGCACTTTTTTCGCAAATTCGCGAACATTTTCATCGGGGTCGTTTTTAGAGAGCCAGTACAATGTTCTGTGTGCTCTTCCTCCGGGATTAACGCGCAATGCCGCCAATGCCTGCACATAACACTGCCGCCATATAGACCGAGGCTCTACGAAATCCCCATCTGTATAATCCGATACTTTCTCGTTGCGATTTGTGTCATTTTTTTTTGTTTTTAGCCGTTCGAGGCAAAACGTTGCAAACTCTTCTCGCAGCTCCTGCAAGTGCGGGTCCCTATTCAGTTTACGCGGAAGATTCCGATAAAATATACCGATAGCGATTCCAATCCAAGAAGGGATTTGATTATATGGATGAGGTGGAGGCTCTTTATCAGATCCGGACGAAGGGCTAAGATCCGAGGCAACGGCTGGCTCAGTCATCTCCGTGAAAGCCAGTAATAAGGACTTCAAGCATCGCCAAGGAGAGGAAAAAATTAACAACACCTCAAAAGCCATATGATAAAAATCGTAAACGGGCGCACCTGTTGAATCCACACCCTCAAAGTCTTCAGGCGTCTCTCGCAACACTTTCCTCAATATTCCCAGGTATTTGACAGCACTTGCGACAAGCCGATTTCTCAGTTCATCTGACAGATCAGACTCCAACCCGCCCCTACCCTTACTGTAAATCAACACAGATAACCACCACCAGGCCTTGAGCAAAGATGCGCGTTCTCGACTTAACTCAGGTTCTCTCTCATCCAAAAGTTCCATGAACGGGATTAACTCATCTGCAACAATCTGCCATCCGTAACCTGCGTGCTTCAAACGTTCCTTACCAGACGCAAAACCAATATTCGTAGCATATTCAATGGCATGCAGGAGACCAAAAATTTTGTCGCCCAAAACATCCTTCGAAAAATAGGAAAACGCTTGCAGCAAGGTATCCAGATTGATGATGTCGCAGCGTTCTGCGTTATCTCGGAATCGCCAGATTAACCAAAATTCAATCTGTTCAGGATCACTAAAATCATTATTGGACCATCCTTGTCGCCGAATTGGATTCAACAAGTCCAAATTTACGACCTGATCCAGAGGTACGCCTTCTGGAAAGAGAAATGGAATCAGGTCATAGAATAGAAAAGCACTCGAGTCCCTAATTTCAAGCAGTTTGCGCCAATCCAAATGTTCTGCACAAAACACCGCATGCCTTTGAAACGCGCCAACCCATGCGGGAATATGCGAGTCAGCATTTGATATATCGAGCTTTTCATTGGGTCGAACCGGTTCACTGTAGATAGGCCCAAAACCAAGCAAAAAGCTAAAAAGCAGTGCCAAGCGGAGTTGCCGGTCTTCCTCCGTTTGATCCGGCTCTCCCAACTTGTCCACGACCCCGGACAGAACGCGCTCAAAATGATTCGCAAACTCATCTTTGAAGACAGCGTCACCGCTGCGATCGCCAAAACAGTCTGGACGTTCAAAAATGCGAATTAGCCACGCCTGATCATCACTGGAAAAACCAGCGTCCTGAAGGCACTGTTTTATATGAGATACTTCTGAATCATCAGGAAAAACAAGGCCAGAACGGCCATCTTCAGCTACGCTCATACCGACTCCTCTGTTAAGCGTCAAGCCATATCCTTTTGGCGCAATCAACTCAGATTGTGAACCCGCAGGATTCCCGACGGAAGAAGTATCGAGATCGGAAGAGATGCAAATTGCATCAAAGCACGAGGTTCAGAAAAAAGGTATCCAATTTGCTCAGATGTGTCAACCCCAAACTTGAACTATTCCAATTGCTTCCAACAAAAAACGTCCCAGCGTGTGCCGAGACGTTTTTCTTCTTTTATTGCCAGATTTTATTCTGATTTTCATCCGCTTCATCTGCGTCTATCTGCGTCATCTGCGGATCTGTCTTCATACTGCCGCCTGTAATATTCTCGATAATCCGCACTATCTCGAATTTTGCGCCACCAATCTTCATTGCCCAAATACCATTCAACCGTCAAGCGCAAAGACTCTTCAAAATTGTACTTTGGCTGCCACCCCAGCGCCATAATTTTTGATGCATCCAAAGAATACCGCATATCGTGTCCGGGCCGATCAGCCACATGTTCCATCAAATCTCTTGGCTTCTCCAAACACTCCAGAATCTTTTCCGCAACGGAAAGCCCATCCGCTTCATTCTCACCCCCCACATTATACGCCTCGCCCTGCGCGCCTTTGTGCAGCACCAGATCAATCGCCTCGCAGTGATCCGTCACATAGAGATGATCGCGAATCGCCGTCCCCGCACCATACACCGGCAATGCAAGATCGTCCATCGCATTCGTAATATAAATGGGCACGCGCTTCTCGGGATATTGAAACCCCCCAATATTATTGGACGCACGCGTAATCACCACGGGCAAACCATACGTAATCGCAAATGCCCGCGCCATCATATCCCCGGACGCTTTCGCCACCGCATACGGATTGCGTGGCGCAATCGGTGCATCCTCCGTCCACGGATCTTCGTCCTCTTCCAAAGACCCATACACCTCATCTGTACTCACCTGCAAAAACCGCTCAACACCGCAATCTCGCGCTGCAGCGAGCAACGTGTACACACCCAGTGCATTGGACTTCATAAACTCCTCGGCACCCATAATGCTCCGATCCACATGGCTCTCCGCAGCAAAATTCACCACCAGATCAGCCCGCTGCATCAAATCATTGACCAATCCGGCATCGCAAATATCACCCCGTACAAATTCATATCGGGGACTGTCCGCAACATCTATCAAATTGTCCAGATTGCCCGCGTACGTCAGCTTGTCCAAATTGATAACGCGATAATCGCGATACGCATTGAGAACATATCGCACAAAATGGCTGCCGATAAACCCGGCACCGCCTGTGATGAGCATTGTCTTCAAATTTGTCTCCATTAATAAAAGTCAAAAGCAACCACAGATGAACACCGATAAACACAGATAAGAATAGAGTAAGCAACTTCCCGCCCATCCTGGACGCCTGCTTAAGGCATGCAGGCGTGACGAGCACCAATAGTCATCGCGGCATGATGTTGAGCCGCGATCCAGAAAGGTCGGCATGATTAAAGCCACCATGTGCAACACAAAGCCGGTATAGCTTGCCCACTCAATCACACTGGACATTTTCAGGAAAGGTCAAGTTCTCATCTCACTTCAGCATCTGAATACACCGCCTCTGTATCCTCTCGGACACGCTCTAATACTTCTGCGGCAAGGTAGTAATCCTCCACATCCTCAAGACCGCGTTTAATAATCTCCCTAAGAAAGAAATCCTTGCTGCGCCCTGTTCGCGCCACAAGGGAATCAATTCGTTTCTCAGCTTCGGGAACCAGTTGAATTGTACTCGCCATGTTATTGCCTCCATTCATCTAAACATCACCAATTTTTTCCATCAACTGCTGTCGTACGTCCTTACCATCAACAACCTTCTCCGCGATGATGAACAGCCCCTTACCATCGCTTTCCTGCTCCCAAAGGGCACCAATAGTCCGCTTCTCGGCGGTATCGGCTCCTTCTGCAATATGCGCGCCCTTGTATTCGATGACAAAAAGACGGCCATCCTCCAACTGTGCGACAAAGTCCGGGTAGAATTTGTCCGTCGCAGTCGGCAGAAAGAATGACTCTGAATGACGCGCTACATTGCGAATCCAGTACTTCACCTCCGCCAAACTATCGATGACCTGAGCACACTGCATCTCCTCGCCATCTTCAACACCATCAAAGATGGGAACGCGATCCGGACCTAAAAAATGCTTGCGCGGCTTCCAGCGCCCGCGATAGCATCGTTGATCCTGGTACATCCCATCTACAAATGTGAAGGCATGATCGAATGAAACCGAGACTTTAGACCCGGACGTAAAGAGA
>JAJEAX010000241.1 GCA_022822565.1 Candidatus Latescibacterota bacterium | reverse complement strand
TGGACTTTGAAGGTGCGCGCTGCCCATTCGAGGTCTTCCTGTGCCCAGCCTGTGGAAAAAATACCGCAGGTTTGTAGGTTTGCATCTGTGCGGATGCGAAGCAGGGTGAGGTAAGCCGGCCTTTTTGTGAGTTGAATGCCCTCACCTTGAAAGAGTCGGTGGCCGAATCGCACTTTGTGTGCGCCGGGATATTCTCGCATGGTGCGCAATGGTCGCCATTCTGGCGTTACGGGTTCGCTTTTGAGGATCAGAAAGTCAATTGCTTCAATTTTCATGGCGTTATCCTCCGTACTTACTTTCCTACTGAGCCGAAATACACGGCAAAATGTTCGACGCCGTCGAGCTTGAGTGCCCGGTTTAATTCGTCGTCATTGAATGCCGCACTGGTGCAGGCGCGGCAGTTTACGGCCATGGCGCCCAGGTACAGGTTCTGCCCCACATGACCGGCATCGAGGTGGATATAGCGATACCCCCGGTCGCCGTAGCGCCAGGTCATCCGCGAGGCCACGGCTGTCCATAAGAATGTGGCGGCACTGGTCTGGATCAGTTCGGGTTGTAAGGTGGTGTTGGCAATTTTTTCGCCAATTTCTTCTGATTGGTCGATTATTCCCAGTTTGTGTCCCATAGATAGGTACCGGTATAACCCGCGGTCCAGGTCTTCCACGTTATTTGCTATGATATAGGTTTCAAATGCGTGGCGCGCACCCGCCGATGGTACGGTGCGAAATGTTTCGCCCTGTTCAAATTCTTTCACGCCCTGCGTTGCCCAGAGTAAGTAGGTCAGCGCATCCAATGTGATGGGTTCATCGAAGAATACGCGCTCGCTTTTGCGCTCATCTATTGCGCGGCGCAGGTCGATTTCCGTTGTTTCGATGTGCGCGGGGTCGGGCAGGTCTATTGTTTCGCCCCGGTAATGCAATTCGGGCATGGGCGGTGGTTCTCTGCGCGCCTGACCGGTTGGGCCTAAGTTTTTAAACTGTGTGCGCCGCATAAATTCCGGTCCCGCTTGTGGACGTCGTTTGCGTTTTGCCATTTAATCTTCCTCTCCGATTTGTGCGCCTATCGCTTTTACTGCTTCTATGCCCAGGCGGTCTTCGAGTTGTTTTAAGTATAGACTACGCGGATCTACTTTTTGCCCGTGCGATTCCCAGTATCCGTCTTCGCGTTTGTACCGTCCATCTCGTTTTTCGCCGATGCAGCCGATGGCGTAATTTTGCGATGTTGGAGGTTTTTGCAAGATATAACTCTCTGCCTCGCAATTCCACAATACTTTTTGTGCGCCTGCCCAACCGTGACCGGTGCCCGAGCTTTGCCGATCCTGTACGTTGATGGCGTTGCCGTTTACGATTACGTTGTCAAATAGGGTGCATACAGACCAGCGGTGATGGGGGCCGGTGTCGGAGTGCGCGATGTCTGCTACGCAATCCACGAATGCGTTTGGTCCCGGTACGCGGGCGTGTAGTACATAATCGTGGCGACCCCGCCGGGTATAACACCGTTGTACGAGTGATAACTGCCCGTGGATGGGGAAGGAGTAGCGCCGCGATCCGGTGATTTTTGATACGGGATCGAGACATTGACTATCCTGTACGGTCATCCATTTTGCCTGGTTGCCAATTGTTACACACGCATAGCCAAAATGGACCGAGGTGATGTCGCGTGCCCAGGCGTTTTGTACCTGGGAGAATACGACGAAGTTCCAGGCGTGGTCTTCGTCGATATATTCATTGTCTCGCCGATGATCTTTTTCGCTGTTATCGTATTCCGATACGCCGCGCAAGTTCTCGATACCGACCTGTTCAATGCGCCCGGGATATTCGTATTTGTAAATCGATCCACCGCCGTATTCGCGTTCTATCGCATTGCCCATTGGTGCGTCGATTGTGATTTGATTGCCATTTATGGCGGTTATGGTGCGGTCGAAGTGAAAGTCGTAGGTGCCGGGTTTCCATTGTCGAACGTCGGGATGTCTCATTTCGATGCGGTCCATGCCTATGGTTGCGATCCACTTTTCGGTGCTGGGGCGATGTACGATGATTGCGTCGCCAACTGCAAGACCTGAAGCGTCTGCGATGGCGAATGTTTTTGCGCCTACGGGGACGTAATTATCTACGATTTTCTGTCGCGTGTTTTCTATTTCTCGCGGTCTGCGTCCCCGTCCTTTAAATTCGATTAAGGTGCGCTTTCCTGTTCCGGTTGCGATCAATACTGTACCGTTTTCTTTTGCGCCCTGACCGCGGAGTACGACGCCACTTGTCCGTATCTGCAGGGTTCCGCCAATTCGATATTTTCCGCGTTCGAGTAATAAGGTGCCGCGAAATCCATTGGCGTCCGGTGTGCGCGCCGATACGTCGTCAATTGCCGCTTGTAATCGCGCTGTGTCGTCTCCTTCGGCCTGGGGTTGAACGGTTAATACGACTGGTACATCTGGTAGTGCTACACCGCCACCCATGTACCCGCAGTATGAGAAGTCCGGGATTATATTGCCTTTTTCGTCCGGTACATAGACCAGCCGCCCGTCAGGTCCTGGATATACCAGTTTGCTGTGGTTTCCTTCTGCCCACGCGGTTGTGGCGCATGTGAAAAATACGCACAGTACGACGGTAAAGCTCAGTAGATCAATCATAGGGTCTCCTTTTTATGCGATGTCTTCGTATCGCGGTAGTGTGTCTATGAAGCGATAGGAATTGTTTTTTCGATCAATTGCACAGCAATAATGCTGCAGTCCATTTGTCACAATGAGGTAGGTGGCCTGTACGACTGTATTGTATCGCCCGATCTGGTCAAAGACCTGTTGGGTGATTTTTACTTCGGGGGCTTTGCATTCCGCCATTAACAGTGCTTTTCCTTTTACGTCATATACGAGTACATCGGCGCGACACTGCATGCCCTGAAATACAAATCCGGTTTCGATTGCGGTGCGTCCCTGCGGGTAGCCGAGTCCTTCGATTAAGTACCGGACAAAATTTTGACGCACCCATTCTTCGGGGGTTAATACCACGTATTTTTGGCGGAGGAGATCTAAGATCATTTCGCTTCCGTCGCGGTTTGCGATGTCAAATGTGGATGAGGTTGGAAAATTCAATTTTTGCATGGTGTGGTTATTCTCTCAATGCCACAACGGGCGCGAGTGAGGCGGCTTTGCGGGCGGGCAAGAGCGCGAATATAAAGCACAATCCCACAGATGCGAGGGAGATGTATGCAAAATCAATGGCGAGCATTTTTACGGGTAGTGCCTGGATGATGTAAATTTGACCGGGTAGTTTGATCCATTCAAAGGTTTGTTGCGACCAACACAGGATATAGCCAATCGCATTGCCCAAGACGACGCCTGTCAGGCCAACGCCCAGGCCCTTGAGTGTAAAGATTTTGCCAATTGAACGCGGCGTTGCTCCCATCGCTTTTAATATGCCGATGTCGCGCTGTCTGTCGCCTACTGTCATGGTCAAGATGCTAATGATATTGAATCCGGCTACCATTACAATGAGACACAGGACCAGAGAGCTAAACCATTTTTCCAGGCGAATGGACGCATATAAGTTGCGGTGGGTGTCCATCCAGGTTATGACGTCAAAATCTGTTCCTGTGGAAAGGGTGGGCGCGATGCGGTGTGCTTCATAAGGTTCGTCGAGCCGAATCTGGATGCCCGAGATCTGGTCGCGCTGTCCCAGGTCGCGTTGTGCCGCTTCAAGCGATACAAATGCGAGTGCGGAGTCGAGTTCGTCCAATCCCGTGTGAAAGATGGCGGTTACTTTGTAGGGCCACAATTGCGGTTGTTGTCCCATCAGGACTTCTTTGGGGACCAGTCCCAGCATGATTTCGGTGCCGACTACTGCGCCGAGCCGGTCTGCGAGTACGCGGCCAATGGCGGTGCCATATACTTTGGCGCGTCTGGTGGCGGGCGTAGTTTGATCGGGGTCAGGTGGTTGAATATTCAGGTCGAGGCCGCCTGCCCATAAATACGCATTGAGGTCTGTAATTTTTGCCAATTGTGTGGCTTCTATTCCCCGCACGGCTAAGCTGGCTTGGATCATTTCGCCGCCGGGTGGTCGCCGAAGCGCGAATCCCTCGGTCGCTATAAAAGGTGCTGCTGCGCGTACAGAATCCAATTTTTCAAGTTGTTCGATTTGTTCTGCGTTGGGCGACATGGGCTGTGCATGGGGTTTTTGCACGATGACATGGGGGCTTACGCTCAACAGGCTGTCCCACAACAGTGCCGAAAAGCCGTTGAAAACGGACAGGACAATGACGAGGGCGGCAACGCCAATGGTTACGCCTGCAATAGCAATGGCCGTGGTTAAGGATATCTGGTGCTGCTGGCGCATGGCGCGCATGAGTCGCCGCGCGATGAAGTATTCGTAGGTATTACTCATATCTAATCGCTTCTACGGGGTCCAGTGTTGCCGCTCGTTTTGCGGGCCAGCGGGCAAATACGAGGCATAGCAATAATGCCAGTGCCGAGGTCATCGCGAAGTCCAGTATGTTTATGGTTACGGGGAGGGCGTTGATGAAATAAACATCGCCGGAAAGAGATAAGGGGGCATAGACCTTTTGTATCCAGCACAGACCTCCGCCCAATATATTACCCAATAACACACCGCTCGCTCCGATTATTAGACCTTCTCGGGAAAAAATTTGGGCGATGCTTTTGGGGGCTGCCCCCATTGCTTTCAAGATGCCAATTTCGCGTCTGCGCTCATTCACAGTCATGGTTAGTATGCTGATGATGTTGAATCCCGCGACGACTACGATCAGGCTCAAGACCACGAAGCTCGCCCATTTTTGCAACTGGATCCACGCGTACAGGTTGCCCTGTGCATACATCCACGATGTGGGGAACATATCGGCGTGCGTTTCCGCCAATGTCTCTCGCAATTCAACGCTGACGCGGTCGGCCTCAAATGCATTGACGAGGCGTACTTGAATGCCCGTTGCCAGGTCGCCCCATTGCAGGTCCCGTTGTGCAGCCGCGAGGGATATGTAGATTAGTGTGGCGTCAAATTCGTAAAATCCCGTTTCAAAAATGCCGGTTATCACATATTGGCGAAGAGGGGGTATGTTGGTCAGGTCTTTGGGAGCGACCAGCAGGCGAATTTTTGATCCTGCGGAGGCACCCAATTTTTCGGCGAGTGTTTTGCCTATTACGATTCCAAAAGTGTTGCCTTCTATGCGGGTTAATTCCATTTTTCCTTCGGTTATGTGATGGACGATGTCGCTGCTTTTCACAATGCCATCTACGCCCCGCACTAAGACGCCCGATGTGACAGTGCCCACATCTTTGACCCTGTTCAATATATAACCTTCTGTTTCTACTACGGGATTGGCGCCGACTACTTCGGAGTGTTTTTCGAGCAATTGGACGATGGGGGCGTAATTTTCGATGCGTTCGCTGTACGGGCGCCGCACGGTTATATGGGGATTTATGCCCACCTGGCGGTCAAAAATCATGTCTGCATAGCCATTCATTACCGATAGCGTGATGACGAGTGCCCCAACCCCCACCCCGACACCTATGATGGCAATGATTGTGGTTAATCCCATACGACGACCAGTGCTGAAGAGGTGTCGTCTAATTATGGTCCATTCATATCCCATATCCCCTAATCCCAGCCTTTATACAAAAAATCCCGATTCAGAAACACACAGGTGTTTAGAATCAGGATTTTTGTGATGCCCGGTTTGTGGCTCTCACAAGTTGTTTTTTTTTAGAGAACTGAGCCTGTCTCTCAACCGAGCCGCTTGTTCATATCGCTCTTCGACAATGGCTTTTTGGAGTTTTTGTGCCAGTTTTTGTTGCAAAGTGATTGGGCGATCGCGTTCTATTTCTTCAGCCCATGCAGAGAGGGCTTCGATCTCTTCGTCTGCTTCAACGCCAGAATTTGCCACGCATGTTTGAATTTTGTCGATTCCTTCTTCAATGTGGTTCAGAGCACCGGCATAATCGCCTTTTTGCAAACAAATTTCACCCCGCGCACGGGTGTGAATCATGAGTACATAAGGCCGATAGTGTTCAAATATTTTTCGGTCCTCTTCTTCTTCGGCATAAGCCCGCACGAGATCCAGAAGTGCCAGATTGTGGGCGGTGTCGCGCACGACTGATTCAAAATCGCCCAGGCGCATCAAGCAGACATAGCGATGATAAAATAATAGTCCCTCTTGACTCAATTCGATGCACGCATCTCTGTCGAGATAAAAATTCTCATCTGTACCAGAATGCGTGTGTTCGGCTTCGAGTTGATCTAAATAGTAGTCCAGCAATGAAAAATGGCCATTTGGACACGTTCCGTCAGGTCTATCGTTCATTTCCATCTGCATTACGCCCAGATCCAGACGTACTTGCAATTTTTCCCGTCCGTCCAGGCCCCGAATTTTGCGTACACAAATATCGGTGGGGTCAAAATCCCAGTTAGATAAAAATGGGCTGAGGTCGTGTTTCATTATTTTCCCTTTTTTTAGTCAGTCTGTAAATGTCGGGGAAATATGAAGAAAACCCCACTAAAAGTCAACCCGTTTGCAAGGACTACGGCACTTGACAATTACATCTGGTGGGCGTTATTTTGGGGCGTTCATCACAGTGGGAAGGCTTTGAATCGATATGTCCAAATCTGACAATGAAGGTACTGTTATCCGCCACCACCTCGGCCATTATGTCGTCCAGACTGCCGATCGCGTGGTGATGTGCGCGCTGTCAACTCGTTTGAGGAAACAACTCGAATATCCCGAAGCTGCGCCGGGTTCGCGCCGCCGCCGCGTGCAGTCAGTGCGCCGGGTTCGCGTGATCGATCCGGTTGCGGTTGGAGACCGCGTGGTTTTTTCTGAGGGTGCGGATAATAGGGGTATGATTCGCGAGGTGTGTCCCCGCAATAATAAGGTTTCTCGGCGCGCGTCTGGCGGGTCTCATAGAGAGCAACTCTTAGCTGCGAATATCGATCAGGTTGTCCCCATTATTTCTGCGGATGAGCCTGCTCCAGACTGGCATTTGCTGGATCGCATGCTGGGTATTGCAGAGTGGCAGCAGATACCGGTGTCACTGTGTCTCAATAAACTCGATCTCACCGATGAGACCTGGGCAGATCGGGTTATGCGTTCTTATAAGGCGATGGGATATCCGGTGGTTTATACCAGTATTATTTCCGATGCAGGTAAGGAGGCGTTTTACGATCTTTTGCGCGGAAAAATTACCCTTTTTATGGGGTCTTCTGGCGTTGGGAAGTCGAGTTTGCTCAACTGGTTGCAACCGGGATTGCAATTGCGTACGGGACCTATTAGCAAAGCTACGGGCGAGGGTACGCATACGACGACCCATACGGAATTGGTCGCGCTCGACAAGGGGGGGTTTGTCGGGGATATGCCGGGGGTTCGAGAGTTTTATCTGTACGATATAAGTCCCGAGGATATTCCCGTTCTTTTTCGAGATTTTCACCCGTTTCTCGGCGGGTGTCGCTTTCGCGATTGCGCGCATGTCCACGAACCCAGTTGCGCGGTGAGGATGGCTGTGGATGATGGCGATATCGCGCTTCAACGCTATGAGAGCTATCTGAGGCTGCGGGAGAGGCCGTGATTGATCGGTCAAAAAATTCGTTTCAGGAATAGAGATAAAAATGCTTCGGCATCGACGTGCATCGCGCAGTTGACGGGTTTTCCGAGACGCCATGGCGAGGGCAGGCCGCGGCGGTCTGTGACGATCTGACCTATGGTGAGGTCGCCCGTTGTTTCTATGTCGATGTATAAGGTTTCTGAGCGGAGGAGTTCGGGCGCAATAGCCGCGCCTACGGCGAGTGGGTCGTGCAGGTACACGATTGGCTCGCGTCCGAGTTGTCGATAGAGTGCGAATACGTTCTGTACGGCTTCGACGACAAATTGAGATGCGACTGTTTTCATGGGTGCGATTTTGTTTTTGATATCCGTTTCGGATAATACGACCTGACGCGTTGCATCTAATGGTACGATCAGAAGTGTTGCGCCGGAATGGACGACTGTATGTGCAGCGTGGGGGTCGGCGTAAAAGTTGAATTCTGCTACGGGTGTTGAGTTGCCCGTTTCTGCAATGGCACCGCCCATGATAATGACCTGTCTGGCTTTTTGGAGTGTTCCGGGCTGGCGTTGTTCGGCCAGTGCCAGATTTGTCAGGGGTCCGACGGCTATTATTGTGATTTCGCCGGGTTGATCGGATAGGGTTTGCACGAGGAAATCGACGGCGTCGCCTTTTATTTTTTGAGATGGTTCTGGCAATACGGCTTGTCCCATGCCGCTTTCACCATGGACTTCGGTGGCAAATACGGGGTCGCGTTTTAAAGGCTGGTCTGCGCCCGCAAAGACGGGTATGTCTGTGCGTTCCAATAGTTTTAGTAATCCCTGTGCATTGCGCGTGCCGGTGCTGAGGGGGACGTTGCCGCTTACGGTGCAGATGCCGATTACGTCGAGTTCCGGGGAACCCAATGCCAGCATGATGGCCAGCGCGTCATCCACGCCGGGGTCGGTGTCTAAGATTACGGGTTGTGTGTTCAATTGCAGTTCCATTCGGTTAAGCTATGCATGAAGACGTCATCGCGGCATGCCCCTTCTTCAAGCATACAGGGGCATGCTTAAAGCCGCGATCCAGAAGATTTTGCCTTTTCATCGGTGTTCATCGGTGTTCATCGGTGGTTGCTTTTGCCGTTCTCTAAATACCATACAACGGTTCGTACTTTGCCCTCAGATGCCGCATTAAGGGTTCATGGCTCAGGGGTTTGCCGGTTACGACTTCGATGAGTTCATTTGCGCGGTAGCGCTGGCCTTGCGAATAGATTTTTTCCGTTAGCCAGTTTTTCAAGGGTTCAAATACGCCTTCGGCAAATTGCGCGTTCAGGTCGCCCACTTCCTGGCGTGCTTGTTCAAAGAATTGCGCGGCGTACAGATTGCCTAAAGAGTATGTTGGAAAGTAGCCTATCCCTCCTCCGCTCCAGTGTATGTCTTGCAAACACCCCCGGGCATCATCCGGGGGGGTGATTCCCAGATATTTTTCAAATGTTTCGTTCCAGACGCCGGGGATATCTTCGGCTTTTAACCCGCCATCGATCAGTGCTTGTTCGAGTTCAAAGCGCAACATGATGTGCAGGTTGTACGTGGCTTCGTCGGCTTCTACGCGAATATATGAGGGGGCGACGGCGTTGACTGCGGCGTAGAAGTCGCGTTGGGATACGTCGCTTAGTGCGTCTGGGAATGCGGCTTGCACTTTGGGGAAGAAGTGTGTCCAAAATGCCTCACTGCGACCGACAAAGTTTTCCCACATGCGCGATTGAGATTCGTGTATGCCTAGGGATATAGAGTCTCCCATGGGGGTTCCGTAGTGTTCGTCGTTCAATCCCTGGTCGTATATGCCATGGCCCGCTTCGTGCATGATGCTGAAGAAGGATTCGGAAAAGAAGTGTGTGTTATACCGCGTGGTCAGGCGGGTGTCGCCCGGTCCAATGCCGCTGCAAAATGGATGGGTAGTGATGTCTAAACGCCCGTTGTCAAAGTTGAAGCCGATTTGTGCGGCTGCGGTTTTTCCAAATGCTTCTTGCTGGTCTATGGGATATGTGCGCGTGAGGATGTTTTCGTCGGGTTTTTTGCCGGATTCGGCGATTGCACCCACGAGTTCGACGAGTTCATCGCGCAAGCCCGAGAAGACGCGGGTTAAATTTTCAGAGGTTTCGCCGGGTTCATAGTCGTCTAAGAGCGTGTCGTAAGGTGTTTCGCCCGTGTTCAGCGCATTTACTTGTTGATGTTTCAAGTCGAGGATCTTTGTGAGGTGGGGTTGGAACAGGGCGTAGTCCGATTTTTCGCGGGCTTCTCGCCATACTTGCTGCGAGATGGTGGCTACGCGGGCGAGTTCTTCGACGAGGGTGCGAGGTAGTTTGATGGCCCGGTCGTAGTCCCGGCGGAGTTCTCGTACGTTGACTGCGGCTTCGGAATAGGGGTCGGATATTAGATCGCTGTTTTCTATTTCAGAGAGCCAGTCGCCAATTTGAGGGGCGGTTGCGCGTTCGTGTATCATGCCGATGAGCAGTGCGAGTTGCTCTGCGCGATGCCCGGCTCCGCCTTTGGGCATGTAGGTTTGTTTGTCCCAGCCCAATACACTGGCACAGGATCCCAATAGGGAGATTTGTTTTATTTCTGCGATTAACTGCTGATATGTGGATTTGATATCGGCCATTTTTGCTCCTTGTGATGGTTTTTCAATAGGACGCACAATAGGCCAAAATCTACGTGCCTTCCATGCACCCGTCAAGGCGAAAACCCGATTGGGAATGAAAAAGGCTCTGCAAGAAGTTGCAGAGCCTTTTGGATTACGCGCTTTGTTAGAGCACTCGGATAAAATCGGGTAGATTATTTCATAGTTTTACACCGTTGTTTCCAGCAATGGGGCCCTTACCTCCAAATCTGTTTGAGCGACTTGTACTCCCATTACCTTTTTTATTAAAGCACCTGAATGAATGGCTAAACCGAGTTTGCCCATCTTGAGGTCAAGATCATCTTGCTCCACTTTCAGAGTAGAACCTTTTATTTCTGCTTGAATTTTTTTCATTTCGAGACTTACAATCTGAGCCTTTAAGTCGTACTTTGTAAACTGTACTTGTGGCTTCATTGTGAAGCCAATTCCCAGACCTATTGATGCATAGCCAGACGCAAAAAACTTGGTAGTCCAACCACCTTGAAAAATTGTACTTATACCCACTGCAACACTGGTGAGTAAACCCCCCGCAACAGAGGTTTTTGCTCCAGCAACAACAGAGGTTTTTGCTCCTCCAATAACCTCTATTTTATTTTTTTCATCTTCCTCCACAACCTCGCCCCCGTAAGTAATGTGGGTGTCGCCCTCGTTAGTAATGTGGGTGTCGCCCTCGACGGTAGTGTAGGAATCGCCCTCGTTAGTAATGTGGGTGTCGCCCGAGATATCAATGTCTAAGTCCCCATCGGAATTAATAATAAGTTTACCCTGTGCGAAATCCTCATCAGGCTCGGTGTTTTCTGCGCCAGAGTGAATTATTACCCGATTTGCCGATAAGAGGTGCGTCAGTACCGAACGCGAATAGGTATTATCTTTCGTGTATGAATAGATACCCTCGTATGGTTGTAATTGGGCATCTGTCGAAGTTGCTTTTATATCCGCAGTGTAACTTTTCTCGCGGTCTTTGTTCGGATAGCCGAGGCGCATATAGCTGGTGTCATTACCGCTGCGAGACCGAAGCGTGACCCGCGATTCAGTATCCGCAGTTGTGGCGTTATGACTGGCGTCGTCTATCTCGATCAAGGCACCAGAGGAAGTTTGGATTAGATGGGAAGTCTGGTTTGTGCTGGTGACGGGATTGGTGGGGTTGGCAGTATCTCCGGTGTAAAGCGCGCCGGCAATAATGGGTTGATCGGGGTCGCCATTGCGGTAGGTAACCATCACTTCGGTATTGCGCTTCAATGGGAAGTGCATGCCAACATCTGTTCCGGCATAGGGTTCCGCTTTGCGCACGGGCGTGGAATGTTTGCCGGCATCGACCGTTGCCCGCTCGTCAAATTTATGCGCGATGCGATAGGCCCCATCGGCTTCTATTTGCGGTCGTTTGCCCTCGGCGGTCGTTGTAGCGGCGGACGCATCAATATGCGCGCTGTAAACGCCAGAAAGGCGCGGAACTGGTGTCACTCGCGGCGAGCGGTATATCGCATCGGCGTCCGTTGAATCAAAATCGATGCACTTGAATTCATTGCGGAAATTGTTCACAATCGGTTCGCCGTTGGCATCAGTCACTATCCCTGAGGGACCGGTACGGGGCAGCGATATATTTATCTTTGTGTGGATAATGAGATATTTGTCGCCGTCTGTTGCCCTCCAACTGTTTGTTTCGTCGAGCGATTGGAAGATGTATCCTGGGATCACACTGGGCAAGTTCGTAGTGCCAATGCCGTAGTTGTTAGAGAACTTGATTTCCTGGTAGCGGATCTTGGCAAAGACCTTACCTTCTGCTTCCGTCGAGAAATGCGTGCCGTGGTCAGTGTATATCCCGGTTGCTGTGGTAGAAGAGGATGTATATTTCTCGGTCAGTTTTTCATTATCTTTATAGTCATAATCTACAACCTGTACAACTTTTGGGCAGGGACGGCTAATTTTCTCAAATGATGTCAAATGACCATAAGCTGTTGGTGTATCACCAGGAACTCGCGGACTTTCAACTGGGTTATTTGGGCCTGGCACTCGCAGCTTGAGTATAAGATCTGTTTCGGTGGCTGAAAAGACGTCATGAGTATTTCCAAAAGCGACCACAGCCCCATCATTTTCAGTATTGGCTTTAAACAAAAAGTTTACGCCATAATAT
>JAJEAX010000298.1 GCA_022822565.1 Candidatus Latescibacterota bacterium | reverse complement strand
AAAAAACCGCGTTGTGTCGCGCGTATGAGCCGTGAGATTTTCAGGGGTATCAACAGCGACAATTTTGCCTTCGTGAATAATGATCACGCGATTGCAGGTCATTTCAACTTCGGGCAAAATATGCGTGCTCAAAATTACCGTGCGCTCCTGGGCGAGTTCGCGGATCAATTGTCGCACCTCAATGATCTGATTGGGATCGAGACCAGAAGTCGGCTCGTCCATGATGATTACTTCGGGGTCGTGCAATATCGCCTGTGCAAGTCCTACTCGCTGTCGATATCCTTTGGATAAATGACCGATGAGTTGCTCGGTGCGATCCACAAGCCCGCATTGGGCAATGGCTTCATCAATTCGCCGTCTGGATTCTTTTGGCGCAACGCCCTTGATTTTGGCGATAAACTCCAGGTATGTGCGCACGCGCATATCGCGATATAGGGGAGGCAATTCGGGCAAATATCCAATGCGTTTTTTGACTTCCAATGGATTGTCAAAGATGTCGTAGCCGGCAATGCGCGCTGTGCCTTCTGTGGCGGGCAAAAAACAGGTGAGCACGCGCATGGCCGTGGTTTTGCCCGCGCCATTTGGCCCCAAAAAACCGACAATTTCGCCTTTACCTACCTGAAACGAAATGTCGTCAACAGCCGTAAATGCGCCGTATCGCTTTGTCAGGCGATCAACTTCTATCACGTCTCACTCCTTTATCCCTTGATTTTTTTTGCCCGCATCCTGAAAAATTGCATCAACGGTTCGTGATACGCTCCACGAGTTGAAATATTCACGGCGTCTAAGCCCATACGTCGAAATAACGCTTCGCGTTCATCGCGCTCTTTTTTTGTCAGATTTTGGAATGCCTCGCGCACTGCTGCATCGCCAAAATCGACCATTATACCTTCGCCCGTCTCAGCATCTTCCAGCTCCACAATGCCAATTGCAGGCAGATCGTACTCCCGGGGATCTTCCAGTGCTATCGCTACCAGATCATGACGCCGATTGGCAACGCGCAATGCTTTCTCATAGTCAGAAGCGAAAAAATCCGATACCAGAAACACGACACTGCGCCGATAGGTCACGCGATTTAAATATTCCAATGCCGTATCGATATTTGTACTGCGTCCTGAGGGCTGAAAATACAACAACTCTCGAATTACGCGCAGCACATGCTTTTTGCCCTTTTTGGGGGGAATAAATAATTCGACTTCGTCGGTAAAAATGATCAGTCCCACGCGATCGTTGTTCTGAATTGCGGAAAAGGCGAGCAGAGCGCAAATTTCGGCACCTATCTCGCCTTTCATTTGTGACACCGTTCCAAAGTCGCCCGACGCACTCGCATCCACCATCAATATTACGGTGAGTTCGCGCTCCTCATCGAACACTTTGACAAAGGGATCTCCCATACGCGCTGTCACATTCCAGTCAATTGTGCGAACATCATCGCCGGGCTGATATTCTCGCACTTCCGCAAACGCCATGCCCTTGCCTTTGAATACCGAATGGTATTCGCCGGCAAATATTGTATTTACCAGATTGCGCGTGCGCAACTCAATGCGTTTCACTTTTTTTAAAATTTCAGTTGGAATCATGGGAAAACTCTCACGGCACTTCAACGTGATCGAATATTTGGCGTGCGATTTCTTCGGAGTTAATTTCCTCGGCTTCTGCCTCATAAGTCACCAGTACGCGGTGGCGCAATACGTCCAGGCCAATGGCTTTCACATCTTCGGGCGTAACATAGCCGCGGTGGCGCAAAAACGCATGCGCTTTGGCGGCGCGGGTCAGGGCGATAGACGCGCGTGGAGACCCGCCAAATTCGATCAGAGCGCGCAAATCACCCAAACCGTAAGCCTCTGGGTCGCGGGTTGCCAACACGAGATCGACGATATAATCTTTGATTTTATCATCCACGTAAATCTCGTCGGCTACACTCCGCGCGCGAATGAGATCGTCAGTTGTTATGACTGTCTCAATTTTGGGGGGTACATTGCGGCTCATGCGATCGACAATGGCGCGTTCTTCCTGTTTATTGGGATATGTTACCCGCACTTTCAGCATAAAGCGATCGACTTGGGCCTCGGGTAGTGGATAGGTCCCTTCTTGTTCGATGGGATTTTGCGTGGCCAGCACCAAAAAGGGATCGGGCATGGCAAATGTTTCGTTTCCAATGGTAACTTGACGCTCTTGCATAGCTTCGAGCATGGCACTTTGCACTTTTGACGGTGCGCGATTGACTTCATCGGCGAGTACGAGTTGGGCAAAAATAGGCCCTTTTTGAGCCATAAATTCGCCTGTCTCCCGGTGATAGACCATTGTGCCAATCAGGTCTGCGGGCAACAAATCGGGGGTAAACTGAATGCGTTTAAAAGATGCCTGAATCGCCTGAGCCAATGAATTGACGGCTAATGTCTTGGCAAGACCGGGAACGCCTTCGAGCAGGACATGGCCGTTGCACAATAGGCCGATTAGCAATCGCTCAATCATGTCCTGCTGTCCGACAATGACCTTGCCCACCTCGGACAATAATCGATCGACAAACGCGCTTTCGCGCCCAACCCGTTCATTGATTAATTGAATATCTTGTCCAACTGTCATTGCATCACTCTCTACTTATTGGTTTGGTACGCAACCACTGATCGGGCACTTTGCCCAAATTTTCGATTGAAAATTTGGCATCATCCACTAACTCAGAGTTTGGATAGGTATCAATCACCTGTTGATAGGCTACTCGCGCTTGTTCGTAATCGCCGAGTTGATCGTGGATATAGCCAATCATAAACTGTGCCTGTACACAATATCGGCTCTGCGGAAATCGCGCGATCAGGGTTTCGTATCGCGCAATGGCTTCTTTGTGCTTTTGTTGATTCATCAATACCCTTGCCAGGGCCTGTAGTGCCACCTCAGCACGAGGGTCGTCGGGAAAACGCGTCAGAAATTCCGCCAATTTGACTTCGGCCACGGGATACGACGCCATATCGTGCGTGGCCTGTTCGCCCTCTCGAAAGAGTAAATCCGCAGATTGTTCTTGTGCCCCACAGGCGACAAAAAGTGGCAGAAAGAATAAGAATCGAAATCTGTGCATCTTTGCCGACCTCCTTTGCTTATTTATACTTTTCAAAAACGTTTTTGTCCAACTCGAGTTCCGTTTTTTCTTTTCAGACAGTACAATCAGATTAGACGGTGTATATTAAAAAAACGCCCTATTTTCGTCAAGATTTCTGTGCGTTTGAAAAGCAAAGACGCGAGGCTTACCAGTATCAATCCACCGTATTCCACCCATTGGACCCAGGCGGCTTCTTCCCATACGCCACGAGCCTGGTATTGAATCAAAATATGATAGGATAAGACCACCAGGAGTGAGAAAGCGATCCAGGGCGGATGCCGATAAAAAACGAGAAATGGAATTAACCACAAGACATACCAGGGATGGAGCGTGGGGGTGAGTAGAACAAAGGTCGCCGCAGTCAGATATGCACCGCGCAACAGGGGGACGCGCTTCCAGATCAGCAACAGCACAACACTTGAAAAGAGCAGGGCAATGATGCCGCGTGCAATTTGTCCATCGCCGCAAAGCAGAATGAGTACATCAAATACCGCGCTGTTAAATGACCAGTTCTGTACATAAGTCCCCAGGCTACCCAAAACAGGCGCGCCGGTCCACGCATAAGGCAAATAGCCCAGAAACGCGACACAGGGTGCCATGAGCAGAGCGGGCCAATTGGTTGGCAGCCACCCTTTCCAACGCACGAGATTCGGCAAAAAAACAAGGGGGAAGAATTTTACCAGAACAGCCCCACCCAGTGTACTTAGTGCGATGTAATCTCGTCCTTTTAAGAACAAATACAATGCGGCCAATAAAGCGACAATGCCCAGCGATTCGATATGTCCATTTCCAGCAATTTCCACTATGACCAGCGGATGCCAGAAGTAAATCAAAACCCATTGTGTCCGATGCCCAAAATGCCTGAGCAAACAGACTATAAGCCATCCCGCAATCAGGTCGGCACAGGCGAGTAGCACCTTGATACCCAGTATGCCATCCGAAATGCCGTACCCCACCCAGAATGCTATTTGGGCGATGGGCGGATAAATGGTCGGCAATTCGGGGTGGTTAATTTTAGGGAAAATGAGCGCGTCTCGTACATGTGCCAGTTCTTGTGCCACAGGTGCAAACAGGTAGGGATTGATGCCCGCCCACTGTACGCGTCCATCCCATACATAGCGATAAATATCATCTGACAGCGCGGGGATGGAAAACAAAAGGCTGAGCCGAAACACAGCCGCAGCGATTACAATAGCCGTCAATGGCACATATTCACAATGCCAGACTGCAATGAGATAGGCCACAGATGCAATGCCAAAAAGCACAAAAAAAACCGGCAGGCCCAATGCCGGCATCGCAGCAAAACTGCTCGTCATGACCAACCCCATTAAAAGGGGCACGATCCATCGCTGCATAAGTATCTCTTAGCGCAATATGCCCATTACCGCTGGTCTTGTCCAATGTGCCACCGGTGTGTGTTTATTTGCAAAACGATTTTGCCCTGTTTAAATACGCGAACCGTTCCGGTTGACTCAGAAATAGCTAGGGCGATGGCCCGGGTGGTTTTGGTAATCGCCGCCGCCGCCACGTGCCGCGCGCCCAATCCCTTGGGCAAAGTGAGACCGCGCGCACTCGCTGAAATATAGCGCCCGCCAGAGAGGATAACGCCATCTTCCCGAATGATAAATGCACCATCCATCAGCGATACTTCTTTGACACCTTCGTGAACATCGGGATTGCAGATATTTTTTTCTTTATCGGAATATCCGCGAAAAGGATCAAATGTCATGGATCGCGAATGGTGCAAAACCCGTTTGGAATCGCCTATGACAAATAAGGTGCCGACCGGTTCACCTTCGCGACCTTCCGTACCAATATCGATGGAAAGATCGAGCGTGGTTTTGACAACTTTGAGTGGCAAATCGCCCGCTATGGCTGAAATTTTTGCCGAATCGTATATATCAAACCCGATACTGGTATCCATCACCGTTATCGCATCCACACCCCGCGAAGCCAGCATATGACTCAGGCATACCAATCGCGCATCCCGACGAATATACCCGCTTTCCATGCCTCTGATAACGCATTGTCGCACCTGTTCGAAGTGCGTGTCATTGCCGAGGTGATAATCATAAGTTAAACGCTGTACACCCTTTTCTTCAACACCTTTCAAAAAGCGTTTTTTTCGCGTAATAATCAGGACCTGGCAGGTGGTGTTCAACTTGAGAACATCAGCGTGGCTCACGTCGGAATTGGCCACGAGCAGGATCATATCGGCGCAGGTTTCCCGAGCCAAATTTTTGGCGGTACTCAGCAAGGACTGCGTGTGATTTTTGTGGGAGTTAGCCATAAAACACTTTTGTGAGAAGATTATTTTAGCCTTGTGAACACATGCCCCAAAGCTACTATTTACTAACGCCGGGATGAGAAGCGCCGCCGCCGACCATAAGTCACATTCTCTCGTTCCTGGGATATGTTATGTGATGTTGTGTCCCCTCCCCGTTCTAAATCCAAAAATTCCCCAGGAATATGTTTGGTCAATACGGTTGGGCCACAATCGTAGAAATGCACGCCACTCTGATGGGCGCGTGTCGCAGCAATGCGTATGACAGCTCCTCGGCGTCCGGGTCTGGCGCTTAATCTCGCGGCGACATCGGCATCAAACGACAAATGTACATAATCGCGATCATCTGGTGCCAGGCCTTCGGACAATAATCGCTCAGCATCGGCAGAATCTACTCCTTTATACAAAAAATCGGGGGGTTCTGATGGGTCGAGACCCAGATCGATGGAAAAACTGTGTCCATAACGCGCTCGAATGCGGTTTTCCACAATCTCGAAACGTTGCTTTTCTCCATCATAAACCACTTTTTCAATATCTTCAAGAGTAAATGTCGAATTTCGGTCTTGAAATGCACTTAAAACCGCATCGAGGTCGGCAAAACCATAGCGATCGACTTGTAGTCCAAACTCATCGGGCCTGTGTCGCAACATCAATGACAACAATTTGGAAATGTGTACAATTCTCGGTGCCATGCGCTTTCTCCGTAATAATAATTTCTATGAAAACACCACATCTTGCGCGGCATCCACATCCTGAACGCCAATCAACGACAGGCTATCGGGAATGCGCGCGCCACTCAAATTTGCTTTGGCGGCAATACACCGCGTGAAGCCCAGTTTGCGCGCTTCGGTCATTCTGCGTTCAATTTGACTAACAGCACGCACTTCTCCACCCAGCCCAACTTCGCCAATTACAACCGTATCGCGGTGCATCTGTTTGCTGCGAAAGCTCGACGCCATAGCCATAGCCACACCCAGATCGACAGCGGGTTCGTCGATACGCAAGCCCCCTGCGACATTTAAGAAAATATCTTCCGTTCCCAATTGCAGACCCGACCGTTTTTCGAGCACAGCAATTAAAATCGCCATTCGCCGGGCATCAAATCCCGTAGCCACGCGCTGCGGGTATCCGAAATTACTGCGGCTGACCAGTGCTTGTACTTCGACCAAAATGGGACGTGTACCTTCAATTGTGCAAACAATGGCTGTGCCTTCTCGCTCGGCCTCGCGCTCGGGCAAGAATACCTGTGAGGGATTATCCACTTCGACCATCCCCCGATCACACATTTCAAAAATGCCAATTTCATTTGTCGATCCAAACCGGTTCTTGGCCGCCCGCAAAATGCGAAACGCACCGTGTTGTTCGCCTTCCAGATAAAGTACGGTATCGACGATGTGCTCGAGCACGCGCGGCCCTGCAACGGTGCCTTCTTTGGTGACATGTCCGATTAAAAAAATCGATGTGCCCGTGCGTTTGCCCAGTGCCACCAGTCTTGCAGAAGATTCTCTGACCTGTGCCACACTTCCCGGCGCGCTTTGCAGGTCTGGGCTAAAAATGGTCTGCACCGAATCGACCACAACTGCGACGGGCTGCATTTCTTCGATGTAGCCGCAAATCAGATCGAGATTGGATTCGGAAATCAAGTACAATTCATCGGATAGCGCGCCGATTCTTTGAGCGCGCATTCGCGTTTGGCGGGGAGACTCTTCTGCGGATACGTACAGTGCCTTCATACCCGAAAATGCGAGTTGTGCAACGCCTTGCAACAGCAATGTGGATTTGCCTATGCCGGGGTCGCCGCCAACAAGCGCAGCCATGCCGGGCACTATGCCGCCACCCAATGTGCGGTCAAATTCGCCGATGGCTGTCTCTATGCGGTCTTCTTTGCCGCCCTCCACTTCCGTAATCGGTTGCGGCGGATTTGCTTTGATCCATTCGTCCGCGCGTCTGTTTTGTTTTACCTCGGGCGATGCCTGTTCTTCGACACAGGTGTTCCATTCACCACAGGATACACACCGACCAAACCACTGTCTCGAATCAGCACCGCATTGCTGACATACATACCGCACGCGCACTTTGCCCATGGGCTATATTCCTCAGGGAAATTCGCGATAGATTTCGGGCTCTTCAAAGCGGAGGTACTCTGCCTGAAAGACTAAAAAAATGCTGCCAATCGGTCCGCTGCGCTGCTTGCCCAAAATGATCTCGGCTCTGCCTTCTTGCGTATTGCCCTCTTCATCTACAATGCCATATACTTCGGGGCGAAAGAGAAACATCACCACATCCGCGTCCTGTTCCAGGGAACCACTCTCGCGCAAATCGGCCAATTGTGGTCGTTTGTCCGTGCGACTTTCCACGGCCCGCGACAATTGCGCGCAGGCAACGATCGGAATATCGAGTTCTTTGGCGAGAGCTTTCAGGGACCGCGAAATATAGGCGATTTCTTGTTCGCGGCTGCCAAAACTTTCAGATGAGGTCATCAGTTGTAGATAATCGACAATGATTAACTCAATATTGTATTCGGATTTCGCGCGGCGCGCTTTGGCACGCAGTTCCATGACGGAAATAGCAGGTGTGTCATCGATGTATATGGGGGCCTCAATAAGCTTTCCAGTCCACTCGGATAAGCGTTGCCATTCCTCTTCTGATAGCCTGCCCGTTCGCAAACGGTGCGAACTCACGCGCGCTTCTGCACACAAAAGTCGCTGTGCGAGTTGCTCTGTTGACATTTCCAGAGAAAAATACAGCACGGGTGTACTGCCTTTCACGGCGGCATTGCGCGCCATGCACAATGTGAGAGCTGTTTTGCCCATCGATGGACGCGACGCGAGGATGATCATGTCCGAAGACTGCAAGCCCGCTGTGATTTCATCCAGGTCCGTATATCCCGTGGTCACGCCAGTCAGCGCGCCGGGCTGTTCGTGTGCGCGCTCAATCGCTACATAAGCCTCTTCAATTGCGGATGCAAGGGACATAACGCCTTTGCCCAATTCGCCTTCGGCAATTTGAAAGACCCGTTGTTCGGCGCGGTCGATGAGTTCGCGCACATCCTCGGTTTCTTCATAGCTTTCGGTAAGCGTTTGTGTCGCTGCGGCAATCAACCGCCGCCGTTGTGCTTTTTCGAGTACGATCTGCGCGTGGTATTCCGCATTGGCTGCTGTCGCCATTTCACTGGCCAGTTCGGCAATCAAAACCGCGCCGCCGACATCGTCGAGTTGCCCTCTGCGCGCGAGTTCTGCAGTGAGTGTTACCTGATCGACGGGCTCGCCGCGGTCAGACAATTTTTGGATTGCCGCATAGACTTTTCGATGTGGGGTATGATAAAAAGCCGTTTCATCCCCCAATACTTCTACCACGCGATTGATTGCCATATTGTCAATCAACATGGCACCCAACACAGCGCGTTCGACTTCGAGTGCCTGGGGCAGCGCGCGTTCAGCCGTGTTCGATGTCGGGTTTTCGACCATTAAATTTCAGTTCCATCGTAAAGTTTGCGAACCAGTTTCAAGTCTTCCCATGCAGGGCGCTTCCAGTGTGCATTTCTCAACAGGGCAGCGGGGTGATATGTGGGGACTAATTTCGCGCCCTGGTATTCAAAAATTTTCCCCCGCAAACGCCCTATCGATTCGGTGGTCTGCAACAGGGTTTGTGCGGCAAAACGACCAAGAGTACAGATTACAACCGGCGCAATCAGGTCAATTTGTTGGAGTAGATAAGGCTGGCACTCGGCAATTTCATCGGGTTTGGGGTCCCGGTTATTGGGGGGCCTGCATTTGATAATGTTGGTGATATAGACGTCTTTGCGCGTCAAACCCATGGCTTCGATCATTCGCGTCAACAATTGTCCAGCAGCCCCTACAAAAGGCAACCCTTGTCGGTCTTCTTCAGCGCCGGGCGCTTCGCCGACAAACAGGAGGTCTGCATTGGTTTTCCCACTTCCAAACACGACTGAGGTGCGCGTTTGCGCCAATCCGCATTTTTGACAGCTACAAGCCTCACGATCCAAAATAATCAGGGGATCAGCGTCCGATTCCCGGTCATCTATCCGCGCAACCGAGGCGGGCGCGCAAGCGATTTCTCGCGATAGAAAATCGCGTGCAAGCGCGAGGGTTTCCAACAGGTCGGGGGATTCATTCATGCGCGTTCTCCCAGCGCGACACCAGCCAATCCAAAATGCGGTCTGCCACATCGCGTTTGGACATCAAGGGCAATGCGACAGGTTCTCGATGGGGTTCTATAAAGGTCGCGACATTGGTATCGACGCCAAACCCCGCACCTTCTACATTCAATTCGTTTAACACAATCAGGTCAAGGTTTTTCTCGTGGAGTTTTTTGCGGGCATTTTCCAGTGCGTGATCGGTTTCCATCGCAAACCCGATTGCGATCCGCTCGCCCTTGTTTTGTCCCAGAGAAATTAAAAAATCTTCATTGGGCAGAAGATGAAGGGATAGACCGCCATCGCGTTTTTTTATTTTTGATTCGGACACATGTTCGGGGCGAAAATCGAGCACGGCTGCGGTCATAATTAGTGCGTCTGCATGCTGATATGCGCGGATGGTCGCTGCTTTTAAGTCGGCAACTGTTCGGATATATTCGACCTGTATACCAGCGGGGGCAGTGAGTTCTGTCGGTCCGCTGATCAACGCGACATCAGCTCCTCGGCGGTGCGCTTGTTCGGCAATGGCATAGCCCATTTTACCCGTTGAACGATTGGTGATAAAGCGCACGGGGTCAATGGGTTGCTCTGTCCTGCCGGCTGTCACTACAATGCGTTTCCCTGCAAGTGATTGTGTCGCGCCCACCATACTGCTGGCTTCATCCACAATCTCATGGGGTTCGGCCATGCGTCCCATTCCCTCGGCACCCGAGGCGAGCAATCCCGTCCCCGGTCCAACCATCCGATAGCCGTCTTTTTTCAAGAACTCGATATTTTGTCGTACAGCACCGCGTTCCCACATTTGGGTTTCCATTGCCGGGGCGAGTAAAACAGGTGCTTCTGCAGCCAACAACGCACAGGTCAACAGGTCGTCGGCCAACCCATGGGCCAATTTGCCCATGCAATTTGCAGTTGCTGGCGCGACAATGATTAGATCTGCCCACTTGCCCAAATGTACGTGGATAACATCGGGGTCGCCGTCCGACGGAAACAAATCCGTATAGACGCGGTGGTGTGAGAGTGCTTCAAAAGTGAGGGGCTGCACAAACTTCTGTGCAGCGGGTGTCATGACCACCCGAACCTCTGCGCCTGCATTCTGAAGAAGGCGCAATAAGAATACGCTTTTATAGGCGGCAATTCCACCGCTAACGCCCAGAAGAATCCTCTTTCCCGTCAGCATAGGTCACCTGAATTTTCTTTTCTACAATTCGGTCCAGTGCAATGGTTGTTATTTTTTCTTCACCTTCGGGCACGCCCGCAACCAGCCGGGCTTTATTCAACCTTCGCGCTTCTTTTGATGCCAGCAATACAGCTTTATAGGTATTCATATCCTCTTCAGTTGTTAATTCTTCAGAAAAAAATACGTTTGACATAATGCACTCCTTATCAGAAATGGGCTTTCAATTGCAATCTCGAGTTTTTAGAGACCCAATCCACGCAAACACATCCGCCGTGTGCGCTGTCGCTCTGCGTGAATAATTGCGAGTAAATCGGCGATGGCTTGTTCCAATTTGTCATTTACGACAACGTAATCGCTGTTTTTGGCCTGGGCAAGTTCAGAAACTGCATTTTCCATACGCAAGCGAAAGGCCGACGTGCTTTCAGACTGTCGTGCATTGAGTCGCTCTGCAAGCACATCGAGAGATGGCGGCACGACAAATACGGTCACACAGCGATCTCCCAAGACCTTTTTCCACGTGGCTACGCCTTGCACATCCACGTCCATTAACATCACCTGTCCGTTGCTCAGGGCTTTTGCAACCGCGTCGAATGTCGCGCCGTAAAGATGTCCGTGTACTTCGGCAGATTCGAGAAAATCACCCCGCTTTTGCGTGGTCTCAAATTGTGCAACTGTCACAAAATGACGGGCAACACCTTCTATTTCGCCACCGCGAGGTGGTCGCGTCGTTGTCGTCACACAGCGCCGCACGCTTGAATCTGCACGCAAAACGCCCTGGCATATCGACGTTTTTCCCACCCCCGATGGCCCGACGACGACCACGGCAAATGCGGCGGGACTATCGCTCAACTTTTGTCTTATCCGCTCAACATTCGTTTTTTTTAATTTAATCCGCGCCATCCGCTTTATCTGCGCCCCGCTTTAATCCGTGTCATCTGCGCCATCCGCTTAATCCGCGATCATTACTCGATGTTTTGAATCTGTTCTCTGAGTTTTTCAATTTCTTCTTTGATATCTACGACCACATGGGCTATCGTCGCGTCACCCGCTTTGGATCCCATGGTATTGGCTTCTCTGAGCATTTCTTGCAACAGAAAATTGAGACGCCGACCAACTGCTTCTTTGCGGTTGAGCATATCGAGAAACTGCGCGTTGTGACTGTGAAAACGCACGCATTCTTCTGTTATGTCGCTGCGGTCGGCCAGGAGGGCAATTTCCATCAACAGCCTGCTCTCATCAATTTGTTCGGGCGTTAATAATTGCGCCAATTTTTCCTCTAATCGCGTCCGAACAGCTTCTACTCGCTCGGGTGCGAGTTCTTCGACGCGCTGGAGAAATTCATTGAGCACTGAAATGCGCGTGCGGAGATCACAGGCGAGTTTTTCACCTTCTGCCAGGCACATGGCCCGACAGGCGTCAATAGCCTGACTAAGTGCTACAGATACCACCTTCCAGAGGGCTTCAGAATCGAGTTCGGGAATTTCAAATGCGAATATTTGAGGCAGCTGGGCAATTTGCATCAAATCGGTATCGCCCGATATATCCGCGCGAATTTCTTCAATTCCTTTGAGATACGCGGATAGAACTTCGGGCTTGAGCACAGGAAGACCCTGCTCTGATGCAGTACCCTGCAAAGTTATACTCACATCGAGTCGCCCTCTTGTAAAGACCGATAAGACCCGTTCTTTGATGCGAGATTCAAGCTCAGATAAAGAACGGGGCATGCGTACTATCACATCGCCATAGCGTCCATTAACCGACCGAATTTCAACAATAACGCGGCCCACTTCCCCTTCTGCAACGCCCTTTCCAAAACCGGTCATGCTGGCGATCATACCCACTCCCACCTGGCAAAAAATGTCTTAAGCAATGGATTAGAAAGCCAAAAAAGATAGTCAATTTATATATCATTGTCAATCAAACTGGACAAAACTATAGATTTAATTTTGTCAATCACATTTTCCTTTGGGGTGATCTCGAGTTGCGGTTCTACACTTTGATTGACCTCAACGGAGTAAGACGGTATATTCTTATGCTTTATGGCGTTTTGCGCCGCTTTATCAGCAGTTCACTACTCGTCTTCACATACAACTTTCCAAACTTGTAGCAACACAAAAACATGAATCTTCAATATATTCGAAATTTTTCCATCATTGCGCATATTGATCACGGAAAATCGACTCTGGCTGACCGGTTGCTCGAAGAGACGCAAACTCTGAGCGAATTTCAAATGCAAGATCAGGTGCTCGATAGCATGGATCTCGAACGCGAGCGGGGTATTACCATCAAATCGCACGCCATCCGCATGGATTATACAGCGCCAGATGGTCAGATTTATGAACTCAATCTCATCGATACGCCGGGTCATGTCGATTTCTCTTATGAGGTCTCGCGCAGTCTCACCGCGTGTGAAGGTGCGCTGCTCCTCGTTGACGCGGCGCAGGGAGTGGAAGCCCAAACCGTTAGCAATGTTCTCCTCGCTATGGAGCACGACTTGTTCATCATTCCCGTGATCAACAAAATTGACCTGCCCGGTGCCGAAGTAGATCGCGTGGTCATGCAACTCCATGACTTGCTCGGTGTAGAAGAAGAGGAAATTGTCAAAATCAGCGCTAAAGAGGGCATTGGGATCGATAAACTCCTAACTGCCATTATCGATGAGATACCACCTCCTGAAGGGAATCCGGATGCTCCGCTCAAGGCTCTCATCTTCGATTCTATTTTCGACCAATATCGCGGTGTCGTGGCTTATGTGCGCGTTTTTGATGGCGTTTTAGAAAAAAATATGCCTATCCGTCTCTTTTCGACCAACCAAAATTACGACGCCGAAGAAATCGGTACCCTCAAACTCAAGCGTATCAAACAGCAAAGCCTCGGCGCAGGCGAAGTCGGGTATCTCATCGCGGGGATAAAGGACCTTGAAGACGCTCGGGTCGGGGACACCGTCACTGGCTCTGCGAATCCCGCCATTCATCCCTTACCCGGCTATCAGGAAGTCAAACCCATGGTCTTTGCCGGGCTTTATCCCGTATCATCAGATGACTTTGAAAACCTCCGGTCTGCGCTCGAAAAACTGCACCTCAATGATGCGTCATTGTCCTATGAACCCGAAACTTCGACAGCACTCGGTTTTGGGTTCCGATGTGGCTTTCTCGGCCTGCTCCACATGGAAATTATCCAGGAGCGACTGGACCGCGAATTTGACATAGACATCATCACTACTGTACCGAATGTCGAATATCGCGTGCGCCTGACCAGTGGAGAGCAGGTCAATGTGCAAAATCCCGCCGAGATGCCACCTGCGGGAAATATAGAAGATATTGCCGAACCCATACTCGATGCCCAAATCCTGGTGCCCTCTGAATATGTGGGCAATATTATGCGTATTGCACAAGATCGTCGGGGACATTATCGGACGACCGAATACATTGACCCCACCCGTGCTCTCTTGCGCTATGATCTACCGTTATCCGAAATTGTGCTCGATTTCTACGACCGCCTCAAATCGGTCTCGCGCGGTTATGCATCATTTGACTACGAATACAAAAAACACCAGGCAGCGGATCTGGTCAAACTCGACCTGCTCATCAACGGCGAACCCTTAGACGCACTCTCTGCAATTGTTCACCGCGACAAAGCCTATGAATGGGGGCGCGCGTTGAGTCAAAAACTCAAAGCACTGATCCCGCGCCAGCTCTTTGAAGTCGTTATTCAAGCGGCAATCGGTGCCAAAGTGATTTCGCGCGAAACCGTGCGGCCCTTCCGCAAAAACGTCACTGCCAAATGTTATGGCGGCGATATCACCCGCAAGCGCAAACTCCTCGAGCGTCAAAAAGAGGGTAAAAAGCGCATGAAACAAGTCGGCGCAGTAGAAATCCCTCAAGAGGCGTTTCTCGCTGTTTTGCAGATGGAAGTGTGATCCGCAGATGTACAGATGTACGCAGATGTACGCAGATGTACGCAGATGAAGGCAGATGAAGGCAGATGAAAAATAGGGCTGGGATCAGGGGACTGACTGCTGATTGCTAATTATGAAAAAATCCGTGACTATTGAATATATCAAGGCCATCTTACTCGCGTTTGCCCTCGCGCTTTTTATTCGCATATTTGTCGTGCAGGCATTTCGCATTCCTTCGGGATCGATGGAAAACACTTTGCTGGTCGGAGATTTTTTGCTGGCGAATAAATTTATTTACGGTGCTCGCATTCCCTTTACCGACATTCGACTGCCCGCGTGGCGTTCGCCAGATCCCGGAGATATTGTTATTTTTCAGTATCCCAGAGATCCATCCCGCGACTTTATCAAACGCATTGTAGCGGGACCCGGACAGAAAGTTGAAATAAAAGATAAAATCCTTTATGTTGACGACAAGCGCGCGATTGATCCATCCAGAGCCAAATATATCGATTCTGTTATTCTCAAGCGGAGATCGGTGGCCAATACGCGGGATAACTACGGACCTAAGATCGTGCCCGAAGACTGCTATTTCGTGATGGGCGACAACCGCGACAGCAGTGAAGACAGTCGATACTGGGGTTTTCTCAAGCGCGATCTCATTCGGGGAAAAGCATTTATGCTCTACTGGTCCTGGGCACCTGATGATCGCGTCCCCGCATATAGCAGTGTGACGTCTCTATTCGGTATCGCGCTCTATAATCTGTTTCACTTTCCCGAGCGCGTGCGCTGGCGGCGCATTGGCATGCTCGTGGAGTGAAGATTTCATGCACCTCGGCCTTTACATCCATATCCCATTTTGTCACTCGCGCTGTCCGTATTGCGATTTTGCATTTGTCGTGGGCAAAAATCACATGGCGAAGCGCTATACGGATGCGGTGATTGTCGAGATGCAAAATCGCTGGCAGTCTCTTGGAACGCTCCCGGTGTTCAACACGCTGTACTTTGGAGGAGGCACGCCTTCGGCAATACCACCTGGACAATTGAATCGGATCTTGAAAGAAGCGAAAAACGCGGTCGTTCCCGATGCAGAGATTACGGCAGAGGCCAATCCAAATGATCGCAAGCACTTTAAAAAATTATATGACCATGGCATCAATCGCTTGAGTCTGGGTGTGCAGGCATTTACAGATCGCGCACTCAAAGCACTCGGCCGATTTCACACGGCGTCAGATGCGACCGGGTCGTTTCAAACCGCCCGCGATGTGGGGTTTAAGAATATAAGTATTGACCTCATGTACGGCGCGCCGGAACAGACGCTTGAGGAATGGGCAACGAGTATTCAGAGAGCCATTGACCTGTGTCCCGAACATATCTCGGTGTATGGACTCACGATTGAGCCTCAGACCAATTTTGCACGCCGATTTCAAAAGGGAAAATTGGATGTGCCGTCCGAAACCGATCAGGCCGAGATGTATATGTATGCTATTGACCAACTCGAAGCTGCCGGGTACATACATTACGAAATTTCCAATTTTGCCCAACCGGGATTTGCGTCGCGTCACAATCTCAACTACTGGCATGATCGCCCCTATCTGGGCGTTGGCTTATCTGCACATTCGTATCTCGATAATCGGCGATTCTGGAATGTGCGCGATCTCACGACTTATATGCAGCATATTGAAGCAACCGGATTTGCGCTGGAAAGAGAAGAACAGCTTACACCGACGCAACATCTGCTGGAGCGCATTATGTTGGGGTTGCGCCAGCGCCGGGGGCTTCGTGCAGAGTTTTTGAGTCATCCGAAAATCCACAAACAGTATATTGCGATGACAAACCAGCACTTGCTGGAACGAACTGATAACCGCGTTCGTCTGACACGGCGAGGTCTCCTGCTCGCCGATCTGGTATGCACCGAACTCGTTAGAGAACTATAGATGGAATTTCACATCCGGCTACCCGGTTCCACCGCCAATCTCGGTCCCGGTTATGATGCACTGGGCATGGCGCTGTCCATTTACAATCATGTTGTGGTAAAAACCCGTTCCCGACCGGGCGTGTCGTTTGGCATAGAGGGTGAAGGCGAAGGTATTTTGCCCGCTGATGAGGAAAATCTTTTCTATCGCGCCGCGCAATTCACCGCTCAACGCGCAGGCAAAACACTGCCCGGAATCGATATTCACATGTACAACAATGTGCCCCTTGCTCGGGGATTGGGCAGCAGTTCAACGGCCATTGTCGGCGGTGTTGTTGCGGCCAATCACCTCTTATGTGAACCTTTTTCACAGATGGAGATGCTCGATATTGCCACGGCTATTGAAGGGCATCCGGACAATGTCTCGCCCTGCTTGCTCGGCGGTCTCACCACTTCTACTATGGACGGCAATCGCGTTGCATGCGTGCGCGCCCTGCCGCCGAAAGAATTGCGCGCCGTGGTCGCCATTCCCGAATTTGAACTCAAAACAGAAGATGCTCGCAATGTCTTGCCCGACGCGATTTCTCACAGTGACGCCGTCTTCAGTACAGGCCGAGCGTGCATTGTCACGGCAGCGCTGATCACGGGAAATTTTGAGCACCTCGCCGTTGGCATGCAAGACCGCTTGCATCATCCCTATCGGGCAAAACTCATTCCGGGCTTTGAGCAGATACTCTTAGCTGCGGTCAAAGCGGGGGCATGGGGTGCCGCGCTTTCGGGCGCGGGGCCAACTCTCGTCGCGCTTACAACCCAAAATGCCGACGCTATTGGACGGGCTATGATCGGTATTTGGGCGGCAAAAAACATAGACGCGCGTTATCGCGTTCTCGAAATTGATTCATCGGGAGCTACCGTCACATGATCATCTCTATGGCGTATCCGGGGCGTTATATGCGTTTTTTTTATTTTGCGCTCGTGGGTTTGCTCATTTTTGACTTTGCGTTTTTCCCTTTTGTTGCACACGCGCAATCTCGCCGCAACGCACGTCAATCCGAAGAAAAACCCGAGCGACAATCTCCGAGGCCCTTTACTTCGCCTGTTTCCCCGGAGACAGAAAAAGAAGGCGTGCAACCTGTTGAGATCAAGAGTATTGGCAAGGCGGCTTATGACGCGGTTATTCGCTCGGGTCGCTATATTGTCGGGCCGGGCGATGTTTTTGCCGTTGTGATAAACGAAGGTGAAGAAATCCAAACCTTTGAAGTGCCCGTCGGCGCGGGAGGGAGCTTGCTTTTTCCGTCTATCGGCCCGGTTTCGGTTGCGTTTTTATCGATTGCAGAAGCCGACCATGCCATTCAATCGGCGATTGAAAAACGCTTTCATCAACTCGATATTTCCATCAGCCTGGCGCGCCTTCGCACATTTCCCATCAACGTGGTGGGCGAAGTACACATGCCGGGGGCTGTTGATGTTGAGGGCGTGGAACAGGCATCGCAACTCATCACCAAAGCCGGGGGTCTTATTGACGATACTGACCGCAAAGGCTCCAGCCGCAATATCCAGATCATGCGTCTCGATGAAAATGGACAGTGGCACCATACGGGACGCAGGGTCGATCTCGAGCTGTGGAATCGCACTGGGAAAGCAGAGTACAATCCCTTCATGCTCGATGGAGAACAAATCGTGGTGCCCGTTGCCCACGGCGATTCCGTCTATGTCACGGGCGCAGTTCAATACCCGGGCAGTTATGAATTTGCACCCGGCGATCGCGTGTCCGATCTCATTGTTTTGGGGAATGGTTTGCACGCCCGTTCCCCCTCTCAACGCGCCCAGTTGTTGCGCCTGTTGGACGGTGGCGAGTCGAAACCCATAATTATCGATCTTTCCCGCGCGCTTGCAGGTGATCCGCAAGCGAATATCCCTTTGCAAGCGGGTGACAAGCTCTATGTTATTGGCGAGACAAAGCGGGTTTATGTCGAAGGCGAGGTAAAATTTCCCGGTAATTTTCCTTTTAAAGAGGGGCTTCGCCTCAAAGAATTATTACAGCGGGCCGAACTCACACCCGAAGCATCCGTGGTTCAGGCGTCTCTTATTCGCAAAGTCAATTTCGAAGAACAGACCATCGAAGAGGATCCCGCGCTCAACCGATTGCTCGGTATCCCGCGCTCACAGCGCACCGATGCCGAAGAGGCCCTCATTGCCCTCAAAACTCAGCAGCTTTCCGGGCGTTTGCCCATTGATTTTGTAGCGCTCATGGCTGGCAATGAGCGGCACAATATTCTCCTGCAAGATGGCGATGTCGTTCGCATTCCCCGATTTGTACCTTCTGTGCGCGTGACAGGTGCTGTCATTGCGCCTGCGAATATTCCTTATGACGCGGCACTTACGGTTGGCGGTTATATTGACCTCGCTGGCGGTTTTAACACGCGCGCAAAACGAAAAGACATCATCATTGTTGAGGGCAATACGGGCAATGCCATAGATGCTACGTCAGAATCGCTCGTGCGTCCCGGCGATGCGATTTTTGTTCCCCCACGAGATCCCGGGCAGGGCTACCGCATTGCGAGAGAAACCATTGCGATGCTCGGTTCTGTTGCATCGCTTATTCTGAGTATAATTTTTATTAGCCGGGAAGTGAATAACTGAATATGGAATCCGAACGCAATATTCTCGACTACATTTACGTTCTCGTGCGCTGGCGGCGCATGATTCTCTTATGCTTTTTTGCGGTTACGCTGGTGACGGCGGGTATTTCTCTAATTTTGTCCAAATCCTACCGCGCTTATGCCACAGTTTATCCCCCGCAAGATACCGGTGGTAGTCTCGGGGGGCTATCTACCCTTTTGCAAGAATTACCGCTCAATTTGATGGGACTGGGTGGTGATGCCGTATCTGCCACAGAATTTGTTCCGGTCGTTGAAAGCGAAAGCGTGCGCCTATCTGTTGCCAGGCGGTTTGATCTCGCCACGCGGTATGGTGCCAGCCATCAAAGCGAATTGCTCAATATGATATCCAATCGCCTGCAAGTCGATCTCTCTCGCGAGCAATTTCTCACGATTTCCTACGAAGCTGATACTCCAGAACTGGCGGCAGAATTGACCAATGCTTTTGTTGAAGAACTCAAAAACGCGCTTGAAAAACGCAACCAAAACAAAACGCGCACCTATCTGGCCTATCTCACAGAGCGGCTCAAAGAAGCCGAACAGGACATGCTCGAAGCCGAGCGACACTATCGGGATTTTCAGAACAAACACATGGTCATAGATATTGAAACCCAGGGAAAAACGCAGTTGGAAATCACTGCCACGCTCAACACTGCACTCGCGGAACTGATTATCAAACGCGAGGTGCTGTCGCTAAAGATGACCGCAGACAATCCCGAACGCAAAAAACTCGACCTCGAAATCCAAAAAACGCGCGAGGTGATCGACGACCTGATCATGGGTCAATTCCCCGATAGCCTGCGCAGTAGCGATTTGGGCGGACAATTGCCAGAAATTTTTAAGCCTTTCCGACAATTGCCCGAATTGGGTCTGGCCGCGTTGCCACTCATCCGCGATATTCAAATACAGAACGCCATTTATCAGTTTGTCAAACAAGAATACGAAAAAACGCGCTTTGAAGATGAAAAAGGTACACACACTGTTACGGTACTGGATTATGCGCGACCTCCTGACACGCGCAGCTATCCGCGCCGCAGCCTTATGGTTGCTATTGCGGGGGGCCTTAGCCTCATATTGAGTTGCTTGTTTGCCTTTGTATTTGAAGCTCTGAGGAATTTGACTCCAGAGAATCGGGCCAAACTCGATGCCATATCAGAGGAATTGTGAGTAAGCGAGGTATTCCCATGTCTGATAATCAGAATACAATTCTCACCACCACAGTGGGGTCTTATCCACTGCCCGACTGGCTCGTGGCAGCACCGAGTGAAACCGCCCTTGTGGATGCCACGCGCGTTATTTTCGATACGCAGCGTCAGGCTGGGATTGATCTGCCCACCGATGGCGAACTCTACCGATTTGACATCAACCATCCCGAGACCAATGGCATGATCGAATATTTTGTGCGTCAGATGGGTGGTACACGCGCCGATTTTGGACGCACTGAGGTCGAGGTATTTCGCCAGCGACAATCCATGGACTTTCGCGCCAAACCCGCTGCTGTTGTCGATGACGCGCTCTCAGAGGGTTCGCTCGATTTGTTATCCGACTGTTTGCGCGCAGCAACCGTCGCAGGCGGGTCTTTCAAATTTACGCTTACCAGCCCCTATATGCTCGCCCGCACCTTACTCGACAATTACTACGGTGATTTTGAAGCTCTGCTCATGGGGGTGGCAGATGTGTTGGCTGGTCAGGTGCGCGGTTTGCCATGCGCCTGTGTACAGGTCGATGAAGCCAATATTCCGGGTAATCCCGAGGACGGACCTATTGCGGCGAAGGCGATTAATAGGGTGCTCGACGCGGTTGATCCCGGTACTGAAAGAGCTGTCCACTTTTGTTTTGGAAATTACGGTGGGCAAACTATCCAAACCGGCACATGGCGCGCGCTTATCGATTTCCTCAACGATCTGCATACCGATCACCTCGTGCTTGAGCTCGCCCATCGCCCCGATGATGATCTGGTTGCTCTGAGAGAAATTGATCCGCGCATCAAACTCGGCATCGGCGTGATCGACATCAAAGTCAATCATGTTGAAACCGCAGAACAGATTGCCCGACGCCTCGACCAGGCTGAAAAAGAACTCGGTCCGGGGCGCATCGCATTTATTCATCCCGATTGCGGGTTCTGGATGCTCAAACGCTCGGTGGCTGATCTCAAGATCGCAGCGCTCGCACAGGGTAGAGATCTCTATTTGGGGAAAGCAACCACAGCATAGGCAGTTATACCCCTCCCTATACATTCTATCATGCACTATTTTTATATATTTTTTTTTAGTCTTCTGATCTCGGAAGCAGGTGTTTTCGCTCAGGCGCGCGGTACGATTGTCACGATTGCCGGTGGTGGTCTAGAAGATGGCGATAATGTGCTGGCTACGGATGTTGTGCTCAATCGCCCGCTCGGAATTGCGCTCGATACACGGGGCAATCTCTATATCGCGGATACAGATAATCACCGCATTCGGCGGGTGGATGCAATAACGGGTATTATTACGACGGTCGCGGGTACTGGGGAACCGGGATTCTCGGGCGATGGCGGACTGGCGACAAGTGCGTTGCTCAATACTCCCAATGCTATTGCGATCGATAGCGCGGGTAATATTTATATCAGTAGCGGTGGCGCGAGTGAAAGTGATGTTCACAATCGGCGCATCCGGCGCATTGATTCTTCCGGTATCATCACTACGGTCGCGGGTACGGGCGAAGGGGGATTCAACGATCTGGTACCTGCGCTACAAGCTACGTTCCACGAAATTGTCGCGCTGACGATGTTGGGCGATGTCGCTCTTTTAATTTCCGATGGCGAGGATGGACAGGGCAACAACCGCGTGCGGCAATTCAATCTGGCGAATAATACCATAGGCACAATCGCGGGTAATGGCAGTGCTCAGGCGTCGCGTGTTCAGGATCGCGGGCTGGCAACTCGGGCGGGTTTAACCCCTGGGCAATTGGCTGTGACGGGTAATGGCGATCTCTTGATTGCGGATTTTAACAATGGACGTATTCGGCGCGTGAGCAGGGCAACGCGAGACACGACCGTCGTCGCCGTGATCAATACCGTCGCCGGGCGGGACGCGACCTCTTCGGAAAATCTGTCAGAAGATCTCTATAAGGGTGATGGTGGGCCAGCGACAGGTGCTTTATTTTTTTCTCCTTTGGGCGTAGCTATCGATGAATCCAGCAATATCTATATCGGCGATACGGGCAATAATCGCATTCGCGCAGTCGAAGCTGAAACGGGCCATGTGTTGACCATCGCGGGAACGGGTATTGCGGGTGCGGGATCTGAAGATACGCTCGGTCTTCTGTCCGATCTGGGGCAGCCCACACACTTGCTGATTGATGGCAATGGGGATCTCATTTTTATCGACGCCGCCAACAATCGCATCCGCAAATTGCGCGATTCCACATTTCGCATGCCCTTGTTCAATGTTCTCTCCGAGAATATCGATTTTGGCGAGGTTAGCGTTGGCGATCCCGCTGTGAGCCGTTTGCGCGTTGAAAATCGGGGCAATGTGCCCGTTCGCATTGAAACAGCGATTTCCGATACCCCCACGTTTCGCGTTTTGTCGGCATTGCCCCTCGAAATCGGCATTGCCCAAATCGCCGACATTGAAATTGTGTTTGACCCCGCGCAACAGGGGGCTGTCGAGGGGCGTATCACCCTCACCACCGATGATCCGCGCACCCCTTCTGCCGTTTTCACTGTGCGAGGTCTGGGGGCTGAGCCGGATATCGGACTCTTTCCCACAGATGCCTTAATTTTCGATCCCACCCTCACCGGGCGGTCTCAAATATTGTCGGTACGCATTTCCAACCTCGGTGCCGGTGTGCTGGTCGTTCCCAACGCCACGACGACCGACTCGCAATTTGTTGTGGAACAAACCGATACCTTGCGGATTGACGCGGGGCAAAGTCAGCAGCTTTCCATCGCATTTCGCCCGCAAGCCGAGGGCCAGCACGAAGCCACGCTCACCATTTATAGCAACGCGCTGGCAAACCCCACAGCCACACTCACATTGCAGGGCATTGGGGAACACGCCCAACCCGGCGGATTTGTCGATGAGGCCCCCAACGCGGGTTTGGGCGATATGGGTGCGGGATATGGCGCGGCGTGGGCAGATTTCGACAACGACAATGACCCCGACCTCTACCTCGTACGCAGCAGAGAGCCGAACCGATTATATCGCAACGATGGGACTGGGTTTACGGATGTCGCGCCAGCACTGGGCATTGACGATTCCGGCGATGGCAGCGCGGGCGTCTGGGGTGATTATGACCGCGATGGAGATCTCGACCTCTACGTCACTAATTTTGGTGGACCGAACCGATTATATCGCAACGATGGGACTGGGTTTATAGATGTGGCGCCGGCGATGGGTGTTGACGATTCTGGCGATGGATATGGCGCGGCTTGGGGCGATTATGACCGCGATGGGGATCTCGATCTTTACGTCGCCAACTTTGGCGCGAATCGCTTTTTTCAGAACAATGGCAACCGTTTTTCCGAACTGGCGGATAGCTTGGGCCTGAGCGATACAGAAAGTGGGATTCAACCTGCATGGAGCGATTTTGACAACGATGGCGACCTCGATCTGTTTTTGGCAAATAGCGGTCCCAACCGTCTCTTTCGCAATGATGGCGCGCGCTTCGCGTCCATAGAAAATATTTTTAATCCCACCGATGAAGGGCCGAGTTTTGGCGCGGCCTGGGGTGATTTTGACAACGATGGCGATCTCGATTTGTTTATTCCCTATTTTGGCGCGAATAACAGGTGTTATACAAACGAGGGCAATGGCACGTTCAGAGATCGTGCGACAGAGTTGGGCCTCGCCCACGATGGACGAAGCCGAGGCGCGGTATGGGGCGATTTTGACAACGATGGCGATCTCGATCTCTATGTCACCAATAGGGGGCAGCCCAATTTGTATTACAAGAATGTGGATGGGCATTTCACCGACATATCCGATTCTTTGGGCGTTGCCCTGAATGCGGACAGCCGCGGCGTTGCCCTTGCCGATTACGACAACGATGGGAGAGTCGATTTTTATGTCGCCGTGCAAAATGGCCCGGACGCCCTCTTTCGCAATCGCGAGGCCAATGGCAACTGGATCGCAATTCGGCTTCGCGGTACAGAAAGTAGCCCCGATGCGATTGGCACGCGTCTCGAAATTGCGTTCAGAGACAGAGATGGCAATAACCGCCGCGCCATTCGAGAAATCACAGGCGGCGCGTCCTTTTTATCGCAAGACGCGCTCACGCCCGTGTTTGGTGTGGGCAGAGCCGAATATGTCGAGGTACTCACACTGCGCTGGCCCAGTGGCATTGTCCAGGAATTTCGCAGCGAGACCGACGATTTGTCGGTCAATCGCGTTCTCCACATTGCCGAACAACCACTTGCGTCTGCAATAATATCCTGCGATTTCAATGCCGATGGTCGGCTCGACTTCAGCGATTTCACAATTTTTGTCAATGCCTTTGGCTCTGCGGATATGCGGTTTGACCTCGATGCCGATGGCCGGGTTGGTTTCGGCGATTTTCTGCACTTTGCCAGGGTTTATGAAGTGAGAAGTATCCGCAGGGCAGATGAAAGGCGAGGGATTGAGTGGTAGCCTGCTAACGTCTTACGTCTCACCGATTTTTTACTATGATCGTACTGCCAACTCCTCAAAATATCAATCAGGCTGCCGATATTATTAAAAACGGCGGCTTGATTGCCTATCCGACCGAGACTGTTTATGGTCTGGGGGCTGATCCCCATAACGATGAAGCTGTTCAGAGAATTTTCACTGCCAAAGGACGTGCGGAGGACAAGGGGTTTATTCTCTTGATTCGCGGTGTAGATGATCTTTCGACGCTTGTTCGTGTGGTATCTCCGACAGCCCAAATACTTATTGAGGCATTTTGGCCGGGACCGCTTACCCTTGTTTTTCGCGCCAATCGCGGTCTGTCTCCCGCCTTACTCGGCGGACGCGATACAATAGCTCTCCGCCATTCGAGTTCGCCCATTGCCACCCAATTGCTCACTACACTCGGCGGTCCCCTCACGAGTACGAGTGCCAATCGCTCTACAGAACCTCCGGCGCGTTCGGCATCCGAAGTGCAAAACGCGCTGGG
>JAJEAX010000343.1 GCA_022822565.1 Candidatus Latescibacterota bacterium | reverse complement strand
GTTTCCACGTATGGCGGGCATCCCGCATGTTGTGCTGCTGCGCTGGCAAATATCGAAATTCTGACCCGGGAACGGCTGTGGGAAAATTCGGAGACTGTGGGTGCGTACTTGCTGGCGCGGCTCAAAGATCTGTCATCGCCTTTGATCAAAGAAGTTAGAGGTCTGGGGCTTATGCTCGCGGTTGAGTTTCAAAACGAAGATGGGACGGAACTGGATAACGAGAGGACGAAAAAGTTTGGCAGTGCGCTTAGAGATGCGGGTGTGATTACCGGGAAGATGAGTCATGTTATGGTTGGGTCAGAGCCAGTTTTTACACTGGCACCACCTCTGATTTTAACAGAAGAACAGGCTGATCGAATAGCAGGTGCGTTTGTGACTGCGCTGCGGGCTATAAGCTGAGTTGGTAAAAAGGAAACCGCGATGATTAATGCGACCCTGTGCTATGTCAAAAATGGCAATAAGACGCTGATGCTGCACCGAGTGAAAAAGGAAAATGACATACACGAAGGCAAATGGAATGGTCTGGGTGGCAAGATGGAAGAGGGGGAGACGCCTGAGGAATGCGTTATTCGAGAGGTGCGCGAAGAGAGTGGCCTGCAGATTCAAAATCCCGCTTTGAGAGGGGTGCTCACGTTTCCAAAATTTGATGGGGTCAATGATTGGTTGGCTTTTGTGTTTACTGCGGAGAGTTTCACGGGTGAGTTGATCGATTCGAGCGAAGGTATCCTGAAATGGATTGACGACTCAGAACTTCTCGATCTCAATCTTTGGGAAGGCGACAAAATTTTTTTGAAGTGGTTGCACCAGGATGCGTTTTTTTCGGGGAAATTTACGTATGAAAACAAGCAGTTGATCGATCACGATGTCGTGTTTCACACTTAACCGGCAGACCCATAGCGAATCTCGTGATAATCGCGGTCACTCGTAATCGGAACGGGTTTCCCGTCCAGAAATGCCCACTTTCCCACATCACACGCCGAAGCGCGAACAAATCCATTGATATACGAACGCCGCGGCTTATCCGTCGTATTTGGTGACGAGCCGTGAACCGTGTAAGACGTGAACATCACCACATCACCCGGCATTGCCTCGCAAGGTACAGCCGATGACACATCCACCTGATCTTCAACCTCTCCTTTTGCATAGCGTGCCACCTTCAAATTTCCCAATTTGTGACTGCCGGGAACAATGTGCAAACAGCCATTGGTAACAGTCGCTTCATCCACCACAATAATGGTCTGCACATAATTGTTCACTTGATCGCGAAATGCGGGTGTGGGGCGGATATCCTGATGCCATGGAAAGTGAATCTCCCCACCGGGCATCTTGAAATTAATCTGATTGATATACTGCTTCAACGATGTTCCGATCAACGGCTCTAACAGCGTGGGAAACTTCGCACTGTTCCGAATCTCCTCAAACGCGGGGTGAATGAGAGAAGGCCACTGAACTTTTCGCAGATACTGAACCGCCTCTGGACCAACCATCGGCGCGGGTGTCTGCAAGTGAATATGCACTTCGCGGCCTTTGCCTTGCAGAATCTCATCCGGAAGATCTGTCCGCGCTGCCAGTTCGAGAATATAGTCATACCCTTCGCGCAAACGCGCAATCTCATCTTCATCAAACACGCCCCGCGCAACGTGGTATCCCCGCTCTCTAAATGCTCCGATTTCTTTTGCGTTCAGGGTCTTCATTTCATTTTCTCCATGTCATTTTAACTACCGAATACACCGCATAATCAGTATAATGGATCAGTGGTCAGAAAACAAACTGGTTCTGAGATCGAATTTCCATTTTCCCATATAGAATAAGGAATCATTCAGATGGAACTCATTATCAACTCCAAATTTTTCGCCCAGTATTCCGTGCCCGAACTCGGCGAAAAAGCGATAGAATTGGGCTATGACGGCATTGACCTGTGCGTGCGTCCGGGTCATCCCATTCATGCAGACAATGTGATTGAAGCATTGCCCAAAGCGGCGGAAATCTGGCGCAGCCAGGACCTGGTCTGCCCCATGATAACCGCGCCCGTGACACTCGTAGATCCAGAATCACCAGAAATAGAAAATTACTATACCGCCTGTGCCGAAGCCGAAATACCCCGTCTCAAAATCGGATTCTGGAAATATCAGCCCGGTGATGATTACTGGCAAGTTGTAGATACAGCGCGAAGGGATTTAAAAAAAATTGTAAGTCTGAGTGAAAAATACGGCGTACAGACCTGCTATCAGATTCACAGCGGGCCTTGCCTGGGAAGCAACTGTGCGGGATTGATGCACCTCATCAAAGGCTTTGATCCGCAATACGTGGGCGCGTACCCCGATTTGGGACATCTCTTACTGGATGGAGAAGACTGGGCAATGGGATTGGCGATGATTCGGGATTATATCTCAGTCGTGGGAATTAAAGATGCATATTATCTGCCGCAACAGGAGGGACAAACACCGCGCTATCGCCCCTGCTTCACAAAAGCTGGAGAAGGATGTGTAGATTGGCATCGTTGCCTGGGGCTGTTGCACGAGATGGGATTTGACGGTCCTCTATCCGTCCACACCGAATACAAATTTGACGAAACCATCATCCGTCAAGTCGGTTACGCGCAAACATCGCCTCCAAATTTGGAAGCATGGGCAAAAGAAGACGCGGCTTATCTGCGAAAAATTATCGCAGACATCAAATAAAGAGAGGTTCACAATGCGTACAGTAAAAGCCGGTTGGGCGCAGTTTGATTCAACGCCGCCACTGGGGCTGCCAATGGGCGGTCGAGGTCCGCGGTTTTCACCCGGGTCTGAGGTGCTCGATCCTCTGGTCGCGCAGGCGGTTGTTATTGAGGATCAAAAGGGCTATCGCACGGTCTGGATTTCGATTGATATGATTGGGATGACATGGCATGTGACGAGTCGCTTGCGCTGCGAGTTGGCTGCGATAGTGGGTATTCCTTTTGAAGCGATTATTGTCAATTTTTCACATACGCACAGCGGTCCCATGTCCGGATTTGAGGGATATGCTACGACTGTGGCTAAACCAGCTGAACTCGAGGCTTATGAAGCTGATTTGCTGTCTCGCACGGTGAAGGTGGTGATTGAAGCTATCGAGAATATGCGAGAAGTTTCTGTTTGCGTGTATCGCGGGACGTCTGAGATTGGGATTAACAGGCGCGGGCGGGGTGCCGATGGCAGTATGGGGATGAGGCCAAATCCGGATGGATATATGAATCGGGATCTCTGGGTGCTCGATCTCGCCGCAGAAGACGGGCGTTGTGTGCTGTTTAACTATGGATGCCATCCGGTGATGGTTTACGGTTTTGCCTGGGATGGCATTTCTGCTGATTTTCCCGGGGTGTGTCGCAATCGGTTGGTCGAATCCTTCGGCCCGAATACCCACGCGCAGTTTATTCAGGGGCTTGCTGGCAATATCCGACCGCGTCGCCTCGCGGGAGCAGACGCATTTCGCAAATCTACGCCAGAGGATGTTGTTGCGACGGGTAATCAACTCGCCGATGATGTTATCTCGGCGATGGATGCGGGTGGTGAATTTCTGGAATTGGATCTCAACTGTGTTTCGGGATTTGCGCTGGCGCCGCGCGATATGGATGCGATTCCGCCTCTTGCTCATTGGAAAGCACTTGCCAATAGCGAGGCAGAACTGGAGCGCAATCTCGGTGCGTACTGGGTCGAGCGTTTGGGGTCTGGCATTCCGCCAGCGCGTTTTTTGCCCTGGGCGGTTGGTCTTATTCGCCTGGCGGAGGAACACACTATTGCGTGGCTTGGCAATGAGGTAGTTGCCGAGTGGCTTCCCTTGCTGAGGACTTATCTCAATGATCCGAATCTCATTGCCTGGGGATATTGTCAGGATGGGCGCAATTACATGCCGACAGACGCGCTTATTCCCGAAGGTGGGTATGAAGTTGACCGCGCGAATGCCTATACCAAAGCGGGTCCCGGTCCATTTCAGATTGGTATTAACGAGGTGACCAGGAAGACATTTCTCGAACTGGCCGAACGGCTGTGATGGTTAGTTCTGATTAGATCGCCTGCCCCGTCCGCGACGGCGCTGTTCACGCCACCGTTGGTATGCTTCTTCGTCAAACTCGATAACGGGGACCTCACCTTTCCACGCATCGGCAATGATGGGCATGATGCGCGCTGTCGCCAATTGGAAATCCCGTCCAAAAGGTCTCGGGTTTGGAAACCATTTCCAAAGGAGAGCACCTGTGATCCGCGGTTCGTTTTCAATGGCTTCGAGCGCGATGCGCCAGCACATTTCCTGTAAGGGGCGCGCGCCATCGTCATCTACGCGATATGTCCACGGTTCTGATGCCGCTTTATAAGATTGGTTGTATCCCAATTCGGTAAATACGATGTTGCGATCTATTTTTTTGGCATAAGTTCGCAATTCTTTTACGAGACGATTCCATCCACTGCGGAGGTCGGCTTCTGTGGGGTTCTGGTTTTTTGCAATTGGGAAATAGCTTTGAATACCGATCGCATCTAGGGCGTCCCAGAATGGCACGCGCGTGTAATCCGTCCAATTCGCCGCATAGGTGATCCGCCCTTTATACACTTTTCGCACGTCTGCTATCAGGGCGCGCCATTCGGCTTCGTGATGCAGGGTTTTGTCCAATTCTGTTCCCACGACAAATGCATCGGCGTCTTTGCAGGCTTCGGCCACGGCCAAAATCCAGGCGCGATAATCCGCCCAGAAGCGCGTCCATTCTTCCTCAGAGCGAAACGCAATTTCGCCGCGCCACTCAAATCCCGATCGCCAGTATGCGAGATGGGGTTTGATGCAAATTTTCAATCCCCGTTTGTGGGCTTCGATAATGGGTCGCGTCCAGTGTGCGGGAGCCAACTCACTGGCCCCTTCAAACCGCCTCACCCTGACCGATCCATCCTGCGAAATGCCCGCGTAGGGATGGGTCGCCACCCAGTTTGCCCCCAGAATTTCAATATCCCGCAGTGTTGAGATCATTTCGTCACTCGCCCAATCTCGCCCACCCCCGTGTGTTGAAATCGTGATCCCTCGCATGGGCGCATTATCGTCAAATGCCTGGGATTCAAACGCGGTTAATAAGCTGAAAAATAGAATGATGCAATAACGAGGCATGATGGCCTTTCATTGATGCAAAAAAGGCGCAGTGCAAACTGCGCCCTCCCGTGTGGTCTGATTCGTTTTTATCACTGGATAGAATCATTCCAGTGCAGGCTCTGCTCATCCTTAAATCCTGAAAATCCCGATCCTTTTTTACGGCAGGTTGGTCGATCCCATGAGGTAGCGGTCTGCTTCGCGGGCGGCACCGCGACCTTCTGCGAAGGCGAAGACAACGAGGCTCATGCCCCGACGCACATCACCCGCGACAAAGAGGCCGGGGATTTTGGTGGTGAACTCGCCTTCGATGGCTTTGGCGTTGGAGCGTTCGTCGCGTTCGAGTTCGAGTTCTTCCAGAATGGTATCTTCGGGACCGAGCCAGCCCATGGATAGGAATACGAGATCCGCGGGCCATTCTTTTTCCGTGCCGGGCACTTCGCGGAATGGCGCGCCGTTTTCTGCGGGTACCCATTCCACTTGCATGGTTTTTAATGCTTTGAGTGTGCCGTTTTTATCGCCGATAAATTCCGTGGTGCTGATGAGATATTCGCGTGGGTCTCTGCCAAAAACGGCGGCGGCTTCCTCTTGACCATAATCGGTTTTGAAAATGAGTGGCATTTGTGGCCAGGGGTTGCTGTCGGTGCGCGTTTTGGGTGGTTCGGGAATAATGTCGAACTGGTACAGACTTTTGCAGCCGTGGCGCATTGCCGTGCCCACGCAGTCGGTTCCCGTATCCCCTCCGCCGAGCACGATGACGTGTTTGTCTTTGGCGTTTATATAATTGCCGTCTTCATGGTTGGAGTCGAGCAGGCTTTTGGTGTTTTTGTGCAAATACTCAATGGCCTGATGTACGCCGTTGAGTTCGCGGCCTTTGATGGGCAGGTCGCGGGGTTTGAGTGCGCCAATGCAGAGCACGACCGCGTCGTATTCATTGAGGAGATCTTTTGCCAGCAGGTCTTTGCCAATTTCTGTATTGGTGATAAACTCGATACCCGATTCGATCATGAGGTCAATGCGGCGTTGCACAACTTCTTTTTTGTCGAGTTTCATGTTCGGGATACCGTACATGAGCAATCCACCAATGCGGTCAGAACGCTCGTACACGGTGACTTTGTGTCCGGCTTTGTTGAGTTGTGCCGCGCAAGAGAGGCCTGCGGGGCCTGAACCCACGACAGCCACGCGCTTGCCCGTGCGTTTTTCGGGTATATCGGGTGTGACCCAGCCCTCTTCCCAACCTTTGTCAATGATGGAGACTTCGATATTTTTGATGGTGACGGCGGGGTCTGTCATGCCCAGCACGCAGGACCCCTCGCAGGGAGCGGGACAGACGCGACCCGTAAATTCGGGAAAGTTGTTGGTTTTGTGCAAGCGCTCGAGGGCTTCTTTCCAGAGGCCGCGATACACGAGGTCATTCCATTCGGGAATGAGGTTGTTGATGGGACAGCCAGAAGGAAAGGGTGTGGATTCGGGCAGGCGCACACCGGTATGGCAAAAGGGTATGCCACAGTCCATACATCGCGCACCCTGTTCACGAAGTTTTTCATCGGGGTGATGATGGTGAAATTCTTCCCAATCTGCGATGCGCTGTGCGGGGTCTCTATCGGCCGGAAGTTCTCGCTGAAATTCCATGAATCCGGTCGGTTTTCCCATAAATACTCCTTTTTTCAGGCTTCAATTTCCACGCCGCGGCGGAATGCTTCGAGCCATGCATCTTCGCCTTTCAAACCCTCTTGTTGCGCGGTTTCATAAGCAGAGAGAATGCGCTTGTAGGGTTTGGGGAAGACTTTGACGAATTTGGGCAACATGTCATCCCAATGGACGAGGATGTGTTGCGCCACGCTGCTCTCGGTGTAGTCGGCGTGTTTGGTAATCATGCTTTTGAGCTCTTCAATGTCTTCGTCGTTTTGGACGGGTTCGAGATCGACGAGTTCGGGATTGCAGCGTATGTGGAAATCGCCGTCTTCGTCGAGCACATAAGCTATGCCTCCGGACATGCCGGCTGCAAAGTTGCGTCCGGTCTTGCCCAAAATGACAGCCATCCCACCCGTCATATACTCACAGCCGTGATCGCCAACGCCCTCGACGACTGCGCTAACGCCCGAGTTGCGCACGCAGAAGCGTTCGCCCGCTTGACCGCGAATGAAGGCTTGCCCATTGGTCGCACCGTAGAAAGATACATTGCCGATGATGATGTTGTCTTCGGCTTTGAAGGTGGATCCCTTGCGCGGATAGACAATTAGTTTGCTACCGCACAAGCCTTTGCCAAAGTAATCATTGGCGTCGCCTTCGAGGCGGAAGGTGATGCCCGGTGGGGTAAAGGCTGCAAAAGATTGTCCGGCTGATCCCTCAAAGGTGATGTCAATGGTGTCTTCGGGCAAGCCATCGGGTCCGAACCTGCGCGTGATTTCGCTGCCGAGGATGGTGCCGACCACGCGGTTGGTATTTTTAATGTCGAATTTTGCGCGGACTTTGCTGCCATCCTTGAGGGCGGGTTCGCAAAGTTCGAGCAAGATCTGGTTGTCCATCGCGTTTTCGAGACCGTGATCCTGATCGATCTGACAATAACGGCCAATTTCGGGATCGGCGTCTGGTTTTTCGAGAATGGGAGACAGGTCCAGATATTTCGCTTTCCAGTGGTCGGTTTTTGCCTGGTGGAGCAGATCGGTGCGACCGATGAGTTCATCGATGGTGCGCACGCCGAGTTGCGCCATTATTTCGCGCATGTCCTGTGCGATAAAACGCAAGAAATTGACGACCTGATCGGGGTCGCCCATAAATTTTTTGCGCAATTCGGGATGCTGCGTAGCCACACCCACAGGGCAAGTATCGAGGTGGCAAACGCGCATCATGATGCAGCCCATGGCGACGAGTGCTGTGGTGGCAAATCCAAATTCTTCGGCACCGAGCAGGGCTGCAATAATCACATCGCGTCCGGTTTTGAGTTGTCCGTCGGTTTCGACTATGATGCGCGATCTCAGATTGTTGAGTACCAGGGTCTGGTGGGTTTCGGCAACGCCGAATTCCCAGGGCAGGCCAGCGTGTTTGATGCTGGTTTGCGGCGATGCGCCGGTGCCTCCGTCGAGACCGGAGATGAGTACCACATCGCCGTGACCTTTGGACACGCCCGCTGCGACGATGCCCACATTGATTTCTGCGACGAGTTTGACGTTAATTCTGGCATGGTGGTTGGCATTTTTGAGATCGTGAATGAGTTGCGCCAGATCTTCGATGGAGTAAATATCGTGATGCGGTGGCGGTGAGATGAGTTCTACACCCGGTGTGGAGTGTCGAACCGTGGCAATCCACGGATACACTTTTTGGCCGGGTAATTCGCCGCCTTCGCCCGGCTTGGCACCCTGCGCCATTTTGATCTGTAATTCTTTGGCATGGACCAGATAATTGCTGGTGACGCCAAAGCGCCCAGAAGCCACTTGTTTGATGGCGCTGTTTTTGGAATCGCCATTGGGCTCGAGGGTATAACGCGC
>JAJEAX010000193.1 GCA_022822565.1 Candidatus Latescibacterota bacterium | reverse complement strand
AGGCACAGAAAAACGAAAAGTTTTGACTTCCAAATAGATAGCGAAAGCGGTATAATAATGTATCGAGCAGGGCGACCGTAATGACATCACAATCTGGAGATAAGAGATGGGCATATCAGACAGACGCAAGCTGCCTATCGGTATTCAGACCTTTCGCGAGATACGAGAGGAGAACTACTACTATGTCGATAAAACTGCCCTCATTCAGCGACTGATGGACGAGGGTAAGCACTACTTTCTGTCGCGTCCGCGTCGGTTTGGCAAAAGTCTGTTTCTGGATACGCTAAAGGAATTGTTCGAGGGCAATGAACCGCTGTTCGATGGGCTTCATATCCACGACCACTGGGACTGGTCGGTTCGCTATCCTGTCCTGCGTCTCGACTTCGGTAGCGGCAATTTTAATGAGCCTGAGATCTTGCACAAAGAGGTTATGGCGCAACTGGACGCTGTAGAAAAAGAAACAGGCGTAGAGAGCCCCTACGATACTGCTTCCGCACGCTTTCGCCATATCATCCAGATGTTGCATAGCCAGGCTGGGCAGCGCGTGGCTGTTCTCGTTGATGAATACGATAAGCCGATCTTAGATGTGCTGGATGAGCCTGAAGTCGCCCGTGCCAACCGCGACTTTCTGCGCGGTCTGTATTCGACGATCAAGTCCAATGATGCCCATATCAAATTCACATTCCTCACGGGCGTCAGCAAGTTCTCCAAGGTCAGTCTGTTCTCTGGTCTCAACAATCTCAAGGACATCACGCTGGATGCGCGCTACTCAGCTATATGTGGCTATACCGATGCAGACCTGGATACGGTGTTCTCTCCGGAACTGCTCGATCTGGACAGGGACGAGATAAGGCACTGGTACAATGGCTATAGCTGGCTGGGAGAGGAGGTCTATAACCCCTTCGATATCCTTTTGCTCTTCGATAGCCGACGCTTCGGCGCGTGGTGGTTCGAGACCGGCACGCCTACATTTCTGATCGAGACGCTGCTATCGCGCGGGGTTGGTACGCTGGACCTGGACAACATATTGGGCAGTGACGAACTGTTGTCGGCATTCGACGTTGACCACATCGCCACTGAAGCATTGCTGTTCCAGACCGGGTATCTCACGATTATTCAAACCGAACCGCGAGGTAGCAGAACCTACTACCGTCTGAGTTACCCAAACCAGGAAGTGCGCCAGAGCCTGAACGAAAGCTTGCTCAACCATTTGACAGGAAGCCCCGCGCAGCAGGCAGAGCACAGTGCACGTCTCTATGACCTGTTACTGGTCAATGACTTCGCTGGTCTGGAGAGCCTGTTCAAGGCATTCTTTGCCAGTATCCCCTACCAGTGGCATACGAATAATGAAATAGCGAACTACGAAGGCTACTACGCCAGCGTCTTCTACTCCTACTTCGCATCGGTGGGATTCGACATTGTTGTGGAAGACAGCAGCAGTGATGGGCGTCTGGACATGGCGGTTCGTTTCAACGACAATGTGTATCTGTTCGAGTTCAAGGTGGTGGAACTGGCGTCTGAGGGCGCGGCAATGGCGCAATTGCAGGAAAAGAGATATGCGGACAAATATCGGGGTCTGGATCAGCCAATCTATCTGATCGGGGTAGAGTTCAGCAAGGATACCCGCAATATAACGGCCTTTGAGGTGGCAGGTGCGTGAGAAATGCGGTTCGACGATTCGTCACCCAAGTGGTCGCGCACTGAATACTTCTCTCAGATAGAGAATGACCCATCCGATAGTTGTCACGGATATCGCTATACCCACGGCAATTAGACACAACAACCATCCTGGAGGTCGAGCATCTGGATCGTGATAGGGGTTTCGTCGGGGGTCGTCCCAGCGCATGGTCGTGTCCTGAGAGGTATTAGCAATTCATCATCTTATAGATCTTCTGAAAATTCAGTGCCTTCTGGTACATCTGTATCGCTTTCAAAGCAGATGTGAAATCCATCCGGGTCGTTCAATGAAACAACCCACATTCCGTTTCCCACAAAGGGACTCGGTACCTCGATACCGCGATTCTTGATTTTGCGATAGATCATCAGGGCATCTTTGCACATGAATACAATTGAGACGCCTTCGCCCACTTTTCCTTCGGGCACCCACGAATCGTGTCCTTCCTTTCGGAATTCTTGCAACATTAACGCGGCGTCCCCGCATTGGAGCCAGCACCAGCGGAGCTTTCCATCCGGTTCCCATTTATGGATCATTTCAAATCCGAGGTCCTCGACATAGAAGCGAACAGACGTTTTGATGTTTGATACAGAAAAAAATGGGACTGCCTGTTTGACATTTGGTTCAGCGTTCATTATTCGCTCCTTATGTTTTTAGGGGGTTGCTCTTTATTGAAAGATGTAAAATTCTGAAATGACGGGATCAATGCCACGCACATAGAGCAACGAGATTATTGAGAGTATAATAAAGATAGCGACGCAGAGGAGGACAAATCCATGTTTTTGATACCACCATTTGGGTCGGGGAGGGATATTGGGATCGCTCATGGCATAGACGCTTTGAAAAGGTCGAGAATAAGGGGCAAGATGGCACGCAGTGCCTGGCCCCGGTGGCTGATGCGATTTTTTTCGTCAGAAGACAGTTCGGCAGAAGTGCAGTTGTGGGTGGGAATAAAAAAGAGCGGATCGTAACCAAAGCCATTCTCGCCCCGGGGTGTTGTGAGGATGCGGCCCTCCCATATAGCTTCGGCGGTTTGTACGCAGCCATCTGGTGTAGCGAGAGCCATCGCGCAGCAAAAGTGCGCGGTGCGCTGGTTTGTGGGAATGCCGCACAGCTTTTCGATGAGTTTGGCATTATTCGCCTCATCTGTGGCATTTTCTCCGGCGTAGCGCGCGGAATATATGCCGGGTGCGCCGTTTAAAGCATCGACCACAAGGCCGGAGTCATCAGCCAAAGCAGACAAGCCCGTGTATTTTGCAATTTCACGGGATTTTTTGATGGCATTGGCTTCAAGGGTGTCGCCGTCTTCGATCACTTCGGGTGCGTTGGGAAATGCATCGAGCGATAGGACCTGAATATCAGAGCCGAGCATGTCCTGGATTTCTCTGCGCTTGCCTTGATTGCGGGTGGCGAGTATGAGCTTAGGCATAGGTTTGACTACTGTTGTGCCAAAACATCTTGTTGGAGTTGCGTGATTTCGGAGATGCCCTTTTGACCGAGGGCGATGAGGTGTTGCATCTGGTCGAAAGTGAAGGGGTTGCCTTCAGCTGTGCCCTGCACCTCGACAAAGTTGCCCTGACCGGTCATGACGATATTCATATCCACTTCGGCTGTTGCATCTTCGGCATAACACAAATCGAGCATGGGCGTGTCGTCAATGATGCCCACGCTGACGGCTGCGACGGAATCGCCGAGAGGATTTTCTTTTATCCTGCCCTCATTTTTGAGCTTATTAATCGCATCGATGACTGCGACATAAGCCCCCGAAATTGAGGCTGTGCGGGTGCCGCCATCGGCCTGTAACACGTCGCAGTCGATCCAGAGGGTGCGCGAGCCGAGTTTTTTGAGGTCGATCACGGCGCGTAGTGCGCGGCCAATAAGGCGCTGAATTTCCTGAGTTCGGCCTTTGGTCCCGCGCGTTTCGCGCTCGCTGCGCGTATGGGTCGAACGGGGCAACATGGCGTATTCCGCCGTGATCCAGCCCGTGTTTTTGCCCACGAGAAAATGGGGTACGCGATCTTCAACACTGGCTGTGCATATAACGTGTGTGTCACCCATTTTGATC
>JAJEAX010000240.1 GCA_022822565.1 Candidatus Latescibacterota bacterium | reverse complement strand
CTCTCCACCATCAACCCGCGCACCACATTGTGAAGAAGCGCAGAATGGCGGCGGCTGCGCATCACCTCCAGACCAATGCGCGGCTGTTCGGAGAATATTTTATCTGAATTATTGTGATTCGTATCCACAATAATCGTCGGATTGCTCAACTTGCGCGCCAGATATTGTTCGGCAATATGCATCAAATCTTCGTAGTGATAATTGGGGATGCTCCGCCCATTATACGACATTCCGCGCAACACCGCATGCGTCAGCGGATTGCCCGACGTGCTGACTTCCCAACCGTTGTGAAAAAAGACATGCGGAATTTGCGCTGCATAAATGGCATTGAACATCACATCCAGATCGCCACCCGTTGGATTTTTCATGCCCGCAGGCACATCGACACCGCTAATGGTCAGGCGATGATTCTGATTCTCAACAGACCGCGCCCCCACGGCAATATAACTCAGCAAATCCTCCACATAAGGCAAATTCGAAGGATAGAGCATCTCATCGGCAGCCGTCAAATGCGACTCGCGGAAAGCGCGAATCTGCATCTGCCGAATGGTCTTAATCCCAACAACCATATCGGGAATACCTTTGGGATCGGGCTGATGAGCCATGCCCTTATACCCCTCGCCAGTCGTGCGCGGCTTATTGGTATAAATCCGCGGCACGAGCACCAACTTGTCCTTCACCTGCTCTTGAAGCCGCGCCAGGCGATTCACATATTCACACACCGCATCGACATTGTGCGCCGAGCACGGACCAATAACCAGCAAAAACTTATCGCTCTTGCGCTCAAAAATAGCCCGAATCTCGGCATCGCGTTCTTCCTTCTTAGCCTTCAAATCATCGGGCAGCGGCAAAACATCCTGGATTTCTTCTGCACTGGGAATGGGCTGAATCCGTTTGAAACTCATGATAATTACCTTTTTTTAAACTCTGCGTAATCTTCTTCTAACCGCAGTGACTCATCGATAATCTGTCTAAAAATACGTTGCGCTGCTTCGTGACCCAAAGGACCGCCATTCAATTCGCGAATGCGGTTGAGAATCAGGGTTTCTCGTTCAGGGACATGAAAGGGCAAACCCTCGGCATGCTTAATTTTTCCCACAGACAGCGCATACTGGGCACGCTCATTGAGCAACTCGAGAATTTGATCATCTAAGGCATCAATTTTCGCGCGCCAGAAATCCAGATCCTTCTCCATAACCTACACACCTTCTCTCAAAGGGCCAATCAAAGACCCGACAAAAACACCGACCTTTGCAACCAGATCGGCATCGCGTTGATATTCGCCAATGCGACGCACAATCGCACTACCAACCACAACTGCATCGGCATACTGCGCAATCTCGGACACATGCTCGGGCGTTGAAATCCCAAACCCAACGGCAATCGGCATATCTGTGTACTGGCATATCGCAGACACCTTACTTTGAATCTCATCCGCCAGAGAATCGCGCTCTCCCGTCACCCCGGTGCGCGACACATAATAGACAAAGCCCTTTGTATGCGACGCAATCAGCTTCATCCGATCATCGCGCGTGGTAGGCGTCACGAGAAAAATCGTATCCAGCCCGTGCTCATTCATCCGCGCTATATAATCACCGCCCTCTTCCGGAGGCAGATCCAGCATCAGAACACCATCTACGCCCACATCTGCGGCGCGTTTTACAAAGCGCTCTACCCCGTAGCGATGAATCGGATTATAATACGTAAACAGCACAATGGGAATTTCCGTCTCAGCCCGCACATCTGCAACCATAGACAACACGCCCTCGAGCGTTGCACCAGCGACCAAAGCGCGTTGTGACGCCTCCTGAATCACGGGCCCATCCGCCAGAGGATCGGAAAATGGAACGCCCAATTCCAGGACATCCACACCCTGCCGATCCAATTCCAACACGACCCGGTGCGTGGTATTTAAGTCCGGATCGCCCGCCGTAATATACGCGACGAACCCGGTCCTACCCGCTTTTCTCAAATCTTCAAACCGCCGTCCAATCCGCGTCATCTCACTCCTTCTATAAACCGCGCCGCCTGTTGCACATCTTTGTCCCCGCGTCCCGATAAATTGACCACCACAATCTGCTCTCGACTCATCTCGGACGCCAACTTGCAAACATGGGCAATCGCGTGTGAACTCTCCAAAGCGGGAATAATCCCTTCAGTATGACTGAGCAACTCAAAAGCACTGAGAGCTTCCTCATCCGTCGCATACGTATAAGCCGTACGCGCCATATCTCGCAAATAGCAATGCTCTGGCCCCACACCCGAATAATCGAGACCAGCCGATACCGAATGCGTCAACGCGATCTGTCCATCATCATCTTGCAAAACATAAATGCGCGCACCGTGCAAAACCCCCAAATCGCCACCATTAAACCGCGCAGCGTGCTCGCCAGACGCAATACCGTGACCGCCGGCCTCCACGCCGATCATCTGCACATTGGCATCATCCAAAAAAGCGTGAAACAACCCGATAGAATTGCTTCCCCCGCCCACACATGCGACGAGTACATCGGGCAATTGGCCTTCTCTTTCCAAAATTTGAGCACGAGCTTCAACGCCAATAACCCGCTGGAAATCGCGCACAATCATCGGATATGGATGCGGTCCCAAAACCGAACCAAAAATATAAAACGTATCTTCTACATTGGTCACCCAGTCGCGGATGGCCTCATTAATTGCATCCTTCAGCGTTTTGCTACCCGAATGGACACCCGTAACTTTTGCACCCAGGAGTCGCATGCGAAACACATTGAGCGCTTGTCGTTCCATATCTTCAACACCCATGTAAATTTCACATTTGAGACCGAACATCGCCGCCACAGTTGCCGTTGCCACGCCGTGTTGTCCAGCACCAGTCTCAGCAATAATCCGCGTCTTGCCCATTCGGTTGGCGAGCAAAATCTGCCCCATGGCGTGATTGATTTTATGCGCCCCCGTATGGGCGAGATCTTCGCGCTTGAGATAAATTTTAGGACCGCCGAGTTCTTCTGTCAACCGCTCGGCAAAATAAAGCGGCGTGGGCCGCCCTACGTACTCGCCCAGATATCGGTCCAGTTCAGCCCAGAACTCGGGATCGCGCTTTGCCTCCCGATAAGCCGCCTCCAGGTCTTCCAACAGCGCCATAAGTGTCTCGGGCACATACTGCCCACCATAAGGCCCAAAATGCCCGCGCGCATCGGGTAAATCAGTTACGGTCATGTTCTCTTATCCTTTCCCTCGAATATTTTCAGAAATATAATTCAAAACAGCCTGAAGATTCTGCTGCTGAGAAGCCTCAATGCGACCCCGGCGATGTCGATGATGAGGGAATGTCTCAATCTCAGAGTGATGACTGCTATTATCCCAGCCTATCAACAGATCATTCTGTTGATCGAGCCAGTAATAACTATATCGCTTCAACACACCGCTTACAAATACTTCCGAAATTCTCAAATTTGTACCATCCCCGAGATACGCGATAATTTTTATTTGTTCCAAATCTCGCCGAATACGATGCAGCACAACCTCATAATCAAGAATAATATCCCGATATTGATTTAGGATATCAGTAGCCATTACGGTGATAAGAATTGGCGTAAAGTATTTAAGACTTGTTGAGCGCGCTGCACACACTCAGTCCAAAAATACCAATCGTTATAATCCTCCTGATAATCAGCCCCGACCAATTCTAAATCATTGATTTTTTTTTCGTATTCTTCAAAAGAGAGGCCATATTTATCTTTATAGTAAACCAAATATTCTTGTCCTTCTCTAATCTCCTCCTCTACCTGAACAACGCGATCCTCAACCGCACGTCTCAATGCACGTCCCATAAGAAGTGCTTGTTCTTTTTTTGGCAGACCACTCAGGACATCCGGAATATCCAAGATAATTTCACCCATGTTTACCTCTCTCAAAATCGGTGATGTATTTTGCCACTAAACATCCCCAACTACCCGATCGTAAAATGCCAGATACTGCTCGCGGTCTTCACCATCGAGCAATGCCATTGCCTCGCGGGGATGCTGGTTGTGCTGGCCCGTGATGTTATAGGGCACCAGAGGTCCCCACGTCATTTCGCTGCGCAACTTGACAAAATGCTCTTCCAGCAACTTATAGACGGGACGGATCTTAAACTTGGGATTCCGCAAAAAACCGAGTAACAATTCCATGGGACAATTGCCCGCACCGCGCCCCAATCCATCCACAGTGGCATCGATCCGGTTGGCCCCCAGAATAATGGCCTCAATAGTATTGGCAAATGCCAGTTGCTGATTGTTGTGCGCGTGAATGCCCACCTCTTTGCCCGAGCTTTTGGTCGCGTCCATGTATTTTCGCACGAGCATATCGACCTGCTCGCGGTACAGCGCACCGAAACTATCCACAACGCAAATCGTACCCACAGGAGTTTGCATCAACACTTCTAATGCCTGATCAATCTCGACATCTTGCACAGTCGAAATCGCCATGATATTACAACTCGTTTCATACCCCTTCTCATGCGCATCGAGCAACATTTCAACAGTCTCGGGAATCTGATCGACATAACACGCCACGCGCACCATATCGACCACGCTCTCGCTGGCTGGCAGAATATCTTCGGCCCAATCGCTCTTGCCCGCATCGGCCATAATAGCGAGTTTCATCCCCGTCGCTTTTGGGTCGTGATCCCCCGTAATTTTGCGAATATCCTCTTCATCGCTGTGGCGGAACGCACCGAAATCTTCTTTGGGGAACATCTCCTTGGAATTCCGGTACCCAATTTCCATATAGTCAACACCCGCCGCGACACATGTTTCATACACGGCTTTCACAAAATCATCATCAAAATGATGGTCATTCATCAAACCGCCATCGCGGATCGTACAATCGAGTACCTTGAGTTCCGGACGGTAGGTAATCCAGGGGGCTTTCATAAAAAAATCCTTTCTTGATAAGCGAAAAGCAACCACCGATGAACACAGATGAACACGGATTATTATTATCTTTTTTGAATCTGCGTTTATGCGTGTTCTTATATGGTTCCAAATGGTTTTAAAAATTAAAGGCGGTCTCAATCACGTCAACCACCTCACCAAAAAGTAACTGCGTTTGCCGCGGCGTATCACCAGATATTTTCCAGCCAGTCTTTCATCAGGCCCTATAAGCCCCGTTGTCCAACGTTCCCCATTGATATAAATGGCCCCATTCATGATATCTTCGCGTGCTTGCCTTTTGGAAGATGAAATCCCGGTAAACACAAGCAAATTAAGCAAAATCACGCCACCTTCAGCAAACAGAGTGCCTTTTCTTTGAAAAGACGGTGTATTAATATCATAAAACGGCACATTGCCGCGAAATGCTTCTTCTATCTCCTGCTCATTCAAATCCTGCAAATTGCCGTAAAACAACGCCTCGGAAATATGCACGGCGCGATTCTTTGCGGCCACACCGTGGATAAAAGTCGTCACCTCTTCGGCCAGCACGCGCTGCGCCTCGCGCTTCTCGGGCCGCGCCTCCACCTCTCGTTCCAACTCCTCTATGCGTTCGCGGCTCAAAAAAGTGAACAACTTCAAAAATTTCACCACATCTCGATCTGCTGCATTCACCCAAAACTGATAAAACTGATAGGGCGATGTCTTCTCGGGATCGAGCCATAACGTTCCCGTCTCTGTCTTGCCAAACTTTGTCCCATCCGATTTTTCCAGCAACGGAAAAGTCAACCCATACACGGTCTTATTGAGCATGCGCCGACACAACTCTATCCCCGCCGTAATATTGCCCCACTGATCGCTACCCCCGATCTGAAGCTCACAACCATACTCCCGGTTCAACTCCATAAAGTCATACGCCTGCAAAACCATATAACTAAATTCGGTAAAGGAAATCCCGGTTGAAAGACGCGACGACACCGACTCTTTACCCAGCATATACCCCATTGAAAAGTGTTTGCCCACATCGCGTAAAAATTCAATCGTACGCAACTCTGAAAGCCAGGTATAATTGCTCACCATCAGCGCCGAATTGTGCACAGCCTCAAAATCCAGATACTTTTCCAATTGCGCGCGCTGACCCTCTGTATATGCCTGCACCACCTCCAGAGAATTCAACTGACGCTCTTCTGCTTTCCCACTCGGATCGCCAATCAACCCCGTGCCCCCGCCCACAAGCGCAATCGGCTTGTGCCCCGCATCCTGAAAGCGACGCAATCCCATAATAGGAACCAGGCTGCCCGCATGCAGACTATCGGCAGTGGGATCAAATCCGCAATACAGTGTCATCCGTCCCTCTGCCAAACGCCTGCGGAGCTTATCTTCATCCGTCATCTGAAAAATATAGCCACGAAATGCCAAATCGTCTAACACATCCACGTTTTTATCTCCATATTCATAATCACGCCTTTACGCGCGCCAAAAAATCTTTCACTTTTTTGTGATCCTTCTTCCCCGGCTCGGATTCTACGCCACTACTCGTATCCACCGCATAAGGATCAACTTGCTCAATTGCCTCCTGAACATTATCCGGATTTAGCCCACCGGCAAGAATAATGCGCCCATACTTTTTTGCTTCCACCGCCTTTGTCCAGTCAAATGTCTCTCCCGTACCACCATAAGAACCCGCTTTCTTTGCATCCAATAAGAAGGTATTGACCAGATATGATAGTAGAGTCTGCACATCAAAATCGCGTCCCACGCGAAGCGCGCGAATCACCGGCACCGCATGCCCCAGACATGCTTCGGGAGGTTCATCTCCGTGCAATTGAATCGCCCGCAGCCCTGCCAACTTCACGGCAATATCAATCTCTCGCTCCGACGCATTCACGAATATCCCTACGGGCGTCACAAACGGCGGCAAATCAAAAACAATTTCTCCGGCTTTCTCGGGCGCGATATAGCGAAGACTCTTCTCGTAAAAATTAAATCCCAGAGCATCTGCGCCATGATCAATCGCGCACAGCGCATCATCTCGATTTGTAACACCGCAAATTTTAGCTCGCACCATAACCCATCAACTCCTGCAACTTAACGGCAATATCCGGTTCGCGCATCAAACTTTCACCCACCAGCACGGCATCTGCACCCGCATCTCGCAGCGCGACAACATCCCCGCGCGTATAAATACCGCTTTCACTCACCGTCAACACCTCATCGGGTATGTAATCAATCAACCCATAAGTCGTATCCAGAGACGTATCAAAAGTCTTCAAATTCCGATTATTAATCCCAACAACCTCCGCGCCCGCATCGAGCGCGACCATCAGTTCCTCTCTCTCGTGTACCTCTACCAGCGCATCCAGCCCCAATGCCCGACTCGTCGCTATAAATGAAGACAATTCTCCAGGCGTTAAAATCGACACAATCAACAACACAGCCGAAGCCCCAATCGCGCGCGCTTCATAAATTTGATAGGGGTCAATAGTAAAATCCTTGCGCAAAATGGGCCGATCCACAACTGTTGAAATCTGAGTCAAATAATCTGCCGACCCCTGAAAAAATTTCTCATCCGTCAACACCGAAAGCGCCGAAGCCCCATTTTCCACATAAATTTTCGCAATATCCACCGCGTCAAAATCCCCGCGGATCACGCCCTTAGACGGCGAAGCCTTTTTAACCTCCGCGATCACAGCAATATCGTCCCCATCTATCAACCCATCAAAAAACGAAGACGGTTCCGGCGCATCTTCTGCCAATCGCGCCATCTCTTCAAACGGCGTCTGCGCCATACATCTGGCGAGAAACTCGCGTTTATACGCCACAATTTTGTCGAGAATATTGCCTGCCATAAAGTCCCACCATCCTCAGACAGAGCTAAAGCCACGACCTCGGATCGGGAACAGACACCCATCCATTTTCGCGCACCGCCTGCAACCCCGCAATACCGGGCAATGTCATATCCAGCGCCTGCATCAAATCTATCGGCGATGGCGACCCATTCGCAATCGCCTGCACAAAATCCAGAACAATGAGCATACTCGTTTTGCCATGCCCTGCACCGAGTGCGTCCGAAAACTGGGACAATTCGGGGTGGTGGCATTCTTCGCGCGTCACCTGCTCTTTATTCCCCACCGAATAATAACACACCGTTCGGGCTTCGCGAAAACGCCCCGTCTCTAAAGAACCCTCATCGCCATAAAAACTCAAGAAATGGCTCATCCCATGCACATTCTGAAACGAATTGGTCAACCTGAACACCGCGCCTTCTTCCGTTCGGAACAAAGCCGTCTGCACCCAATCTGCTTCATACCCCCCTAAAAATTCATCTCGCCCTGATGCCGAAACAGCCATGACCTCAACCAGACGATCACCCGTCATATTCAAATACGGCGACGTCCCATGTGTCGGATAAAGGAGGGGTTGTAAACTATTCCGCCAGGTAGGACGCCCATCGGAATGTCGTCTCAACGCTTTTAAACCGTGAATATACTCGGCCTCGGCATAGTAAATACGTCCCAGCTTCCGCGCTTCATAAAGCGACCTCGCGCGCACCACACTGGGTTCATAAACCCAATTCTCAGCCATCATATAAATGCGGTCACTTTTTGAAACGACCTCGACCAATGCCTTAGCTTCATCCAGAGTCAGCGCAGCGGGCACAGCACACAAAACGTGCTTCCCGGCCCGAATCGCTCGAATCACATGTTCTGCATGAAGCGGTGCGGGAGTAAAAATAGCCACCGCATCAATCCGTTCATCAGCGACCAGATCATCAAAAGCCGCATAACAAGCATCGACTCCCAACTGCTCTTTTGCCTGGCTGAGTCTCTCCTCCTGAACATCACAAACAGCGACCAACTCAGTCTCGGCATACGCATTAAACACCTGCGCCCAGGACATGCCAAATCGCAAACCAGCAACACCTACCGAAAGAGACATTTTACGTTACTCCATCTCCAGAATCATTCCCGACTCGCCGCCACCAAACCCTCCAACTTCTCCAACGCCTTCCCCGAATCAATTACTTCAGCCGCGACCTGCACGCCTTCATTTAGGTCACGCGCCTTATCGCCCGCCACAATCGCCGCCGCCGCATTCAACAACACAATATCGCGCCGAGGACCTTCTTCGCCATTTAGAATCGACCGCGTAATCTCTGCATTATAATCGGCATCACCACCTTTTAACGCATCGGCTGGAGCCTGCGCCAGCCCAAAGTCCCCAGGTGATACATCATAAGTCGAAACCGAGCCATTCTTCAATTCGCTCACCCTCGTCGGACCCGTCAACGTCATCTCATCCAAACCATCCGAACCGTGAACGACAAACGCGTGCTCCGCTCCCAGAGTCCCTAAAACGCCCGCGAGCGTTTCGGTCAATGCCGCGCTGTACACGCCGACCACCTGCCGTTTTGCACTCGCCGGATTGCTCAGCGGTCCCAGCGCGTTGAAAATGGTCCGTGCACCAATTTCTCGACGCGGCCCAATCGCATATTTCATCGCCCCATGCAACGAAATGGCAAACAAAAATCCAATTCCAACATCGTCCAGACACCTGCTCACCGTCTCGGGCGATGCCTCAATATTCACACCCAATGCACCCAGCACATCCGCGCTACCGCTTTGACTCGTCGCCGCGCGATTGCCGTGTTTGGCCACACACAAATCCGCCCCAGCCGCGACAAATGCCGCCGTTGTCGAAATATTAAACGTGCCCGAATGGTCGCCGCCCGTGCCACAAGTATCGACAATCACATTGTGCTTTGTCGCAATAGGCGTCGCCTTCTCACGCATCACAGACGCGGCCCCGGCAATCTCATCAACACACTCGCCCTTCACGCGCAACGCAATCAAAAACGCGCCGATCTGCGCGTCCGTCGCCTCGCCCGACATAATCTGATTCATCGCATCCGTCATCTCACCCCGGCTCAAATCTTTACCTTCAATCACTTTTGCAATCGCCTCTTGTATGTTCATACTCATCTCCTCGGCTCACAAATCACGTATCGAGAAAGTTTTGCAACAAATTCTTGCCTTCGCCCGTCAGAATCGATTCGGGATGAAATTGCACACCATCTACTGCCATATCTCGATGGCGCAGGCCCATAATCACGTCATCATCGGTCTCTGCTGTAATTTCCAGACAATCGGGAAAGCTATCTCTCTCCACGATCAAAGAGTGGTAGCGCGTGGCAATAAACGGCTCAGGCAATCCCTCAAAAATAGACTGCCCCCTATGATGAATCTCCGACACCTTTCCGTGCATAATCGTCGGCGCGCCCACAATTTTCCCGCCAAATGCCTGCCCAATGGACTGATGCCCCAGACAAACCCCTAAAATCGGAATTTTTCCGGCAAAATGCTGTACCAGAGCCACGGAAATTCCCGCTTCGTTAGGCGTGCATGGCCCCGGAGAAATCACGATCTTCTCAGGTGCCATATCATCAATCTCTTCAAGTGAAATTTGATCATTGCGATAGACCACCAAATCCTCACCCAGTTCCCCGAGGTATTGAACGAGATTATAAGTAAAAGAATCGTAATTATCGATAACGAGAATCACAACAACTCTCCTCCTTCAGCCATTTCTACCGCCCGAAACAGTGCCCGCGCTTTGTTCACTGTCTCCTGATATTCGTATCCCGGCTCTGAATCAAACACCACGCCACCCCCTGCCTGCACATACGCTTTGCCATCCTTAATCACCATCGTGCGAATGGCAATACACGTATCCATATTGCCCGCAAAATCGATATAACCCACTGCACCGGCATAAGGCCCGCGGCGCGTTGGCTCCATCTCGTCGATAATCTCCATCGCTCGAATCTTCGGCGCGCCCGACACTGTACCAGCCGGATAACAGGCAAAAAGCGCGTCCAGCGCATCGACATCCTCGTGCAATTCGCCGCGCACATTCGAAACGATATGCATCACATGCGAATAGCGTTCAATCGTCATCTGCTCGGTCACGCGCACCGTACCAAACCTTGAGACGCGCCCCACATCATTGCGTCCCAAATCCACCAGCATAATATGCTCGGCACATTCTTTTTCATCTGCCAACAACTCCTGTGCCAGCACCTGATCCTCTGCCTCTGTTTTACCCCGCCACCGCGTTCCCGCAATGGGTCGCACCTGCACCACCCCATCTTCTACCCGGACGAGCAACTCGGGCGACGCGCCCACGAGTTGATGATCTATCAAATCAACGTGAAACATATAAGGTGACGGATTCACCGTCCGCAACGCCCGATAAATATCCAACGCATCAACCGTCACATCCATTGCAAAACGCTGCGAAGGCACCACCTGAAAAATATCACCTGCCACGATGTATTCCCTGCAACGCGCCACCACATCCTTATACGCTTCTTTGCTCGTATTTGAAGTCACCGCGCACGAACTCGTCCCTGGCTTTAAGGATGCATCCGCAGGTTGCGCCAGTAGCTCAATCAGTGCATCAATTCGTTTGACTGCATCCGCGTAATTCGCCTCTATATCGCCCTCTGTATGCACATTGGCCAACACATGCACTTTGTGCGTCACATTGTCAAATGCCAGCACCGAATCGTAAAATGAGAAAAACATATCGTCTATATCGAGGTCGTCTTCAACCGTCTCGGGAATGCGCTCAATCAAACGCACGGCATCATAACTCACGTAGCCCACAGCACCGCCTGTAAATCGAGGAAACCCTTCCACATGTTGCGAGTGATATTTTTTCAACAACCCGCGCAATACCTCGATAGGCTCCCCTTCGAATATTCGCAGTTCACCCGTCGTCCCATATTCAATAAAAATTTTTGTTCTGCGCGAACGAAAAACCAAAAACGGATCCACGCCCAAAAACGAATACCGCCCAATCTGCTCACCGCCCACCACGCTTTCAAACAAAAATGCATGAGACGACTTTGCGCGAATTTTCAAATAAGCCGAAACCGGCGTCTCTGTATCCGCGAGAATTTCTCTTGAAATGGGAACGAGACCACAGCCTTCGCTCAACTTCTCGACAGTTTTAAGATCGGGTTGAATCACCAAAAAATCCTTAAAAAATAAAAAAGGTCGTGAGCAGTTTGCCCACGACCTCGTACTTTCATTCACTTACATCACACTTAAAACGCAGGACAAACCACACTTTTGGACGGGCGGCGATAATAATAATATCGGCCGTCAAATCTAAAATACCAAAAGTAGGTTGCAAAAGCGTTCATTTTAGAGCCCCAATTTTCAGTTAAAATAGGCACAACGTTATGAGACAAGTTCTTCTGCCGGGATAGTTCTTAAGAGGTTTTTCATCACTTTTTTTGCATTAAAGATATCAATCAGATAAATCTGATCGTCCTTAAATTCAACCGTAAAACCGTCGCCTTCAATCACATGGTCAGATACGCCTCGCATATCTCGCCGAAAAAAGAGAATATTTCCGGTTTCAGGATCGATTTTTTTTTCAAAAAGTTCAGGTCTAAAGTTTAAATCCATCTTTTTTTCTTCTGTCGATTGTCAATGGTTTTTTGATCTGTTCGATAAATTGTAATAAGATTTTTAGTGTCAGGTTCAATGACAAGGGTGAATAGTATGCCCTTAATGCGAATGATTTTGATATCGGTGCTTTGAGTTTTGTCGTAGAAGGTGTGTATTGCACTACTTTTTGTTACAACATCTTGATCAATTTCATAAAGTGTAAGTTTATCGAGAGCGTGTTGAGTAAAGTTCATTCATTTTTTTCTTAGTTCAAGCTCATCGAAAGCTTAATGCGAGAATGCTAAAGATAACAGATTCTAAAACAAATTGTCAAGAAAGAAGTTATTCATGACCGTCAATCGTGCCCACCTCAATCTTCAACTCATCGCGATCAATAATGCGATCTACGCGACCATCGCGCACCCATACCACGCGGTCTGATACCGACAGCATCTTGTGATCGTGCGTCGCTGAAATCACAGTCACGCCCGACTCTTCGTTCATCCGGCGCAACAACTCAATAATCTCCCGCCCCGTATTCAAATCGAGATTCCCAGTCGGCTCGTCAGCCAGAATAATCGCCGGATCGTTGGCAAAAGCCCGCGCAACAGCCACGCGCTGCTGCTGCCCACCTGAAAGCTCAAAAGGTTTGTGCATCACGCGCTCGCCCAAACCGACCTGCGTCAACAATTCTACACCCTTGTCGCGTGCCTCGTCGCTCGTCAGTCCTGCAAACACCATCGGCAAGGTCACATTCTCAAGTGCTGTCATCACCGGAATCAAATTATAAGATTGAAAAATATAACCGATCTTTCGGCAGCGCAACCACGCGAGTTCATAAGCGTCGAGTTGGGCGACATCTACGTCATCGATATAAACCTTGCCCTCTGTCGGCTTATCCAATCCCCCCACCATATTAAACAAAGTACTCTTTCCCGAACCAGAAGGTCCCATGATGGACAGGTATTCGCCCTGCGTCACTTCCAGATCCACACCTTTGAGTGCGTGAATCTGCTCCTCGCCCATTATGTACACCTTTTTTACATCTTGTGTGCGTACAACTGTCGCTTCTTCAGCCTCTGCATTTGTTTTTGTTTTTTCTTCGGCAGCCATAAAACACCTCACAATCGGTTTGTCATTTACACTTCCAAAGACATCGCATCAACCGGCTCCATCTTGGCAGCGCGATAGGCTGGCAAAATGCCACCAATCAGCGACAAAAAAGAACCAATGACAATAGCTTTAACACCATCTTGAAGGATTTGAACCATGGGAAGATGATCGAAAATCACCGTGCCAAAACTCGACATATTGAGCAATGCAGTCAGCAAAAACCCAACGACCACGCCAATAACCGTGCCCGCTGCACCCATAAACGTCGATTCGAGAATAAATAGCTTAATAATAAATCCGTCCAATGCGCCCATACACTTCATGGTACCAATCTCGCGGAACCGCTCGGTAACAGACATAAGCATGGCATTGGCAATACCCACCAAACACACGAGCAGCGACAACACCACCAGCCATGCATCTTTTGACCGTTGCTGGATCGCAGCGGCACTATCGGGATCAATTTCAACGCCCTTTTGCTGCAAGATCAGGTTAATTTTAGGGTCGCTGGCAGCCATCAAACCGTCAATAATGGCATTGCCTGCCCAAATCGACATTAAAAAAGCGATGGCAAGCACAATGCCACTCACCGTAATCAAAGACCGACCAAATCGGATCTTAACGCTATTAAAGCTGATCTCAACTGCTTTGGAAAGCGGAAGAGATATCTGGGTGTTGAGTTCGTGCTGCTCTGCCATAAACGCCTCCAGTTACAAAAAAATTGCACAAATCAATGCTCAACATAAAAGCCTATTGCCCCTCTGTCAAGCCAAAATACCAGACTTATTTATTATCGGCGTTGGTCTTTTTTCGCAAAAAATAGAATGTCAACAATTGCTTGAGAAACAAATAGTACTCCGTCCAGTTCAATTTGCTGCTGCTGTGTTGTCGGTTGCGAAACACGAAAGGTACCTCTATAAAAGACTTATAATGCCCCTTGACCAGAATCTCCAGCAAAATTTTATACCCCGGTGAAGTCAATACCATGTCTTCAATAACGCGCCGATGCAAGAAAAAATAGCCCGCCAGTGGGTCTTGTACTCCGGTTAACTTCCGAGCGAGAAATACCCCCAATTGAGAAATAATCCTGCGGTACCATGCCCATTTTTCGACGTGACTCTCCGAATCAAACCGGCTACCAATAGCCAGATCGTGATCCCGCAACCCGTAAATGAGTTGAGGCAAAACAATGGGATCGTGGCTCAAATCGGCATCAATCACCCCCAGGAGATCCCGCTCTGCCCGCTCAAACCCGGCCATCACAGCACTGCCCAATCCCAATTTCCCGGCGCGGTGAACCACCTGCACCGGATAGCGATCTACAAGTGATTCGGCCACCTCTCCCGTGCCATCGGGAGAATTGTCATCCACCACAATCAATTCGAGATCAATGTCGGGATAGTCTTTCAGAACGTCAAATATTTCTTCGACCAATAAGGAAATATTCTCGCACTCGTTATAGGTGGGCGTAATCAGAGAACTGCGGAGTGTATTATCAGACATGGGTATTAACAATCCTGTGAAAGACGTTCTTTAATTGCCTCAAGTTATGTTCAAAAGAGGCAGGCACAATATCACATAATGTTCTGGCAAGTGCGGTTGTCAACCCGGCTCGCAGCGGACGCTGTGCGGCCCGTCCAAATTCTGCAGACGTTACGGCAGACACCAGCGAAAGGTCAAACCCCATCACCGCACAAATCCGCTCGACCATTTCAAAGCGCGTCAAAAAATCCGCCCCACCAAAATGCACCACACCGCGAAAGTCCGTGCGGCACAATTTTAATATAAATGCGGCGAGTTCATCGACAAAAGTCGGATTTGTCCACTCGTCTGTCACCACGCGAATTGCCTCGCGTTCCGCCAGCGATGAAATGGCCCAGGTCACAAAATTGGGCCGACAAGACGGGCGAAAACCGTACAACACCGCCGTTCGCACTACAATGCCGGGACAAAGTGCATTCAACAGAACAACTTCGCTTTCTAACTTGGTCTGTCCATACACATTCACCGGATGTGCTTCATCGGCCTCGGCAAAAGGTCCTTTCTTTCCATCAAACACATAATTGGTCGATAAGTTCACCAAACCACATCCGACCCGTTCACACGCTTGAACCAAATTGCGCGTTCCATCAACGTGTATCGCACGCGCAAGCGCGGGATTTCGCTCACATCCATCAACGCTTGTCATAGCTGCTGAATTGATCACCCACTGAGGGCGCACCTGCGCTACCACCTCGTGCACCAAATCGGGCCGTGTTAAATCTACGACAAGATGACCCCTTGATCCACTGCGCGACACAGGTACTCGCTCCCAGTCACCACCGGATACATCGCAAAGTGCGTGCCCTAAAAAGCCCGATGCACCGACAATGAGCAACCGATTATTAGCCATTAGTTTTCGCTTTCTCGAACAAATAATGCCAATGCGCGATTCAGCGCGCCAGCATATCCGATACGATCAATATTGGGTCCAACCAGAGTTGTCAAAATTGTCTCTGCTCGATCTCGATAGCGCGGCATTTTCGTATGCACAAAAAGCCGCATTAAAACCTGCGCCGCCACACCATTTCCCGAAGGCAACCACCGATCAATAGCGGATGAGTTCGAGACCCCTGCCTCTGGCGTTCGGTCTCTCAAAGCACCCGAAGAATCAGCAAAAGCTGTCATAACCCGATCTGCATGCGCTCGCGCAAATAACAAATCGGCCTCGCGTTCTTGCACCTCAAACAAATCGAGAGCAGCGCGAATGATTAAAACCTGATCCAGTAAAAAATGGGGTGTACTCAGAGATGGCGCGTGGGCAAACAGGCTATCTCCCTGCACAAAACGCGTCTTAACCACTTCAAAAATTCGCCGCCCAGCATCTAAAAAACGCGCCTCTCGAGTTTCGAGAAACACCGCGCATAAACCCGAAACTGCCAGTGCATTCCAGCCCGAATAAACCTCTGCATCCCGCAATATATTTCCCGCCTGATCTCGAAACCCCGTCAGCCCGGCCCCCAACAAAACACCGTCAGATAAGGCAAACTGTTCGAGCATTGCATCGGCCAGATCGCGGGACAAATTTACCTGTGCAAATGCCCGCAATAATTGAGCATTGACCGCCATGTGTTTTTCTGCATCAATCACAGGCCCGCGATGTGTTAATACCCCCAACACATAAACGCCATCTGTATCGCGTCGTGCGCTGTGTACAAAATTGATCAAAGGCGAATCAATACCCGCTTCTGCAAGCGCGAGAAGACCTTCGGAACCTGGATCAAAACCGCTCTTTACCACCGATTTCAAACTATCGCGCACCCGGTGCAAAAGCGCTGCGCTGGGATTGATACGAGGGCGCGGATTTTTCTTTTTATCGCGTTCTGTTCGCCGCATCAATTCTGCCCGCTGCACCTCGAGCCTGACGAGCCTATCGGGGTTGTCGTACAAAATTTGCACCCACCGCAACAGATCCCTCATATCCCCGGGGTCGAGATAGGTGCTGCCTGTAATCCACTGTCCATCTGGTGTCAAAAAAGCGAGTGATGGGACCCCGCCCAGACCAAAACGCTCAAACAAATCGGGCCGTTGATCGGCATCAATCCATATCGGCAGAGTGTAACGAGCAATCGCCCGCGCAATTTCTGAATCTTCAAAACACCGCGCTACCAGATCGCGGCACCAAACCGACCGCTGCGTGTAAAAAAATAACAAAATGGGGCGCCCGAGTATTCGGGCAGAATCTCTTTGGCTCCATGTCCGCCAGCTTATTCTTCCGCCATCCAACGCCGTTACATCTAATTTTGCCGCCTCATCTCCCCCACCACAGGCAAAAACCCCAAACACGAGCGCGATCCAGATATTTTGCCGCATAACGCCCCACGTGTGACCAACATTATATATTATATAATTTTTTAAAAAATACGGAACTCGCTGCATGGGGAAACGTCTAAACCGAACAAAAAAGGCTTGACACATGAGAAGGATTTACTGAAGTTTTAAAATACTTTAAAAATTAGGAAAAAACTATTGCGCCGCGAATTTTTCTATTGGGATGGATTCGTCGATCAACATAATGGGAATCGCGTCCTGAATGGGATATAAAAAGATGTAATCTTCCCGCACCAGGCCTCCATCAATTGGCTGTTCAATTTTTTGTCCGCCTCTGTTTTTAACCTCGCCTTTTGCAATCGCACTGTTGATGGCGTCAATCAGCGGTTGATCGGCCAATTTTACGGGCATTTTGTTCTCTGGACAGGCCAAAATATCGAGTAAGTCTCGGTCAATCACGGTTCTTCCCTTTCATCAATCAAAAATTCGTGATCTGAAAATAGGCAACACGCGAGTCTCAAACAAGCGGTTTTTTTGATCTTATCTCACCATTAATCAGGAAATTTATCTATCGCATCACCGCTAAAGCGCTGTTTTTTTGCATCAGTAAAATCTTGTCCGATATTCGAGATGTGCTTGCTTTAGCGCGCGATGTTAGAATGCCCCCCGGTTGGTGGCGCGTTCACACACGCTCACGGCCGGTTTTTTTTATGTTTTGCAAGCTCCCCGGCCAATTCCATAAAGGAGAACCCCAATGAAATACCGTCTTCTCACCCTATTTGCGCTTGGCATTGGCCTGCTCAGCACGCCAGTTTATGCAACGCCCGAAAGCCATGCCGCAGCCAATTTTCTGTTGTTCGCGCCATCGGCCCGTGCAGCGGGCATGGGCAATGCTTATGTCGCTATTGCCGATGACGCAAATGCCACGTACTACAACCCCGCCGCACTGGCTTCATTACAAATTCACAGTCTCAGCACCACTCTGTACAAACCTGTTCCCCGACTGGCTGGCGACATCTTTTCGTCATTCGGTGCTTATACACATCCCTTTAGTGGCATTGGCAATCTGGGATATAGCCTCATTTATAGTTCTTTGGGAGAACAACAACGCACCGATGAAGAGGGAAATCTTTTAGGTACATTTAAAAGCTACGGCATGGCCCTGGGTGTATCTTATGGCACGCATCTCTTCAAAAATCTGGCACTGGGCATCACGGTTAAGTTTATCCATGAAAACCTCTCCGACGCAGGTGCGGGCATTGAGCAAGGCAAAGGCACTGCGACTTCTTTCGCCGGAGACATAGGTCTCATGTGGGCCGCCACAGATCGGCTTAGCTTCGGTAGCGTATTGCGCAATGTTGGCCCAAACATGACCTTTATCGATGCCGACCAGGCAGATCCACTGCCGCAAAATTTCGTTTTTGGCATCGCATACAAAGTGATGAAAAACAACTCGTCTTCCCTGATGCTCACCACAGATATTTACAAACCTCTCGCCTCTGATAATTTCTTTTCCTTTATTTCGGGCTGGCACGACGACACCTTTGGCTGGAAGCCCAATCCGGGCGGCAACGGTTTTACGGAATTTGACGATATAGATTACCGCGTAGGTGCCGAATGGATGTACCAGCTATCTGAAGATTCGGCTTTTGCCCTGCGCAGTGGCTATTCATACGACAAAGATGGCAAACGCAACTTTCCCACCTTTGGACTTGGCTTGAAATACAACTGGGCAAATTTCGATATCTCGTATTTTGTGCCGACGGAAGATACGCCTGCCAGCAATACATTTCGCTTCACGGGTGGATTTATATTTTAATCCTCGCAGGTTCAGCAAACTGACTTCCCTTGCGACGAAGACACCAGTTGAAATACAATGTTAAATCTCTTGAGATACAATGCCAAACCTCGCCTCCTTGCGCTCGGTACCGCCAGTTTGCTGAACTTCACACTCTTGCTTTCGCCTCTTTTTTCTCAAAATAGCAGTCCCCCTTCTTCGGACTTTAATGGCAATGGTGTTGTCGATTTCCCCGACTTTTTGCTATTTGTCACCGCATTCGGATCTCAAGCCGGTCAAGAGCGGTACGATGCGAAATACGATCTGGATGGGAATGGCGAGATTGCATTTGATGATTTTCTGCTATTTGTCAATAGCTTTGCGGCATCATCAACGGCACCACAACCACCCAGCGATCCACGCCTGACGCGAATTGAACTACCTGAAGGATTCCACATTCGCATATACGCCGAAGGGATAACGGGTGCTCGCTCAATGAGCCTCAGCCCACACGGTACCCTCTTTGTCGGCACTCGCCCCAGTGGCCACGTGTACGCACTGCGCGACGAAGATGGCGACCACAGTGCAGAACGAGTCATCACCCTCGCCCGCGGCTTGAACAACCCCAACGGCGTCGCCTTCAAGAACGGCGACCTGTACGTAGCCGAAATCAACCGCATCCTGCGCTATCGCAACATCGAAGCACAACTCGACAACCCGCCACAGCCGGAAATCGTCAACGACACTTTCCCCACGAATCGATCGCACGGCTGGAAGTTCATCCGCTTTGGCCCCGACGGTTTGCTGTACGTACCCGTCGGCGCGCCGTGCAACATCTGCAATCGCGGCGATCCGTACGCCTCAATCGGAAGATTGGACACCAATGGCACCTTCAGCATCATAGCGCGAGGCATTCGCAACACCGTCGGCTTCGATTGGCATCCGGAAACGGGCGAACTGTGGTTCACGGACAACGGAAGAGACAGGATGGGCGACGATGTGCCACCGGACGAACTGAACAGAATAACCGTCAATGGACAGCACTTCGGCTATCCCTACTGCCACGGCACCAACATCGCCGATCCCGTATTCGGCGATCAGCGTAGCTGCGGCGAGTTCGTCGCGCCGGTCCAGGAACTCGGCCCACACGTAGCGGCTCTGGGAATGCGCTTCTACACCGGCGATATGTTTCCAGAGGAGTACCGCAATCAGATCTTTATCGCCGAACACGGATCCTGGAATCGCAGCAGCAAGATTGGCTACCGCGTCACCCTGGTGCGCCTGAACGGCAACGAGGCAGTCAGCTATGAGCCATTCGCAAAAGGCTGGCTGCAGGGCGAATCGAACTGGGGCAGGCCAGTCGATGTACTCGTCATGCCCGACGGTTCCCTGCTCGTATCGGACGACCAGGCCGGCCTGATCTATCGCATCAGCTATTCTCACTGATCTCGCATTATGAAACCGAATACACGCTTAACTATGACCCTTCTGTCCAGATGCGGAATCCTCCTGTGTCTTATAGCCCTTTTTGTACAGCCTATTATAGCTGACCAAACCTATCGCGTCTTAGCCGTGCGCGTCTCTTTTCCCCCCGAAGATCCCGACAACGAAACCACCAGTGGAAACGGTACATTCAATCTCAGTACAGTCGAAAGTTCGGATCGTATCTACCCCTTTGACGCCCCCCCCCATGACCGCGCCTATTTTGAAGCCCACCTGCAGGCACTGTCCAATTATTACCGCGACATATCTCGAGGTCAACTGACCATCGAATACGATGTCTATCCACAAGACCCCACCGCGAGTTACGTCCTCGACATCCCCTTGATCGAATACGGCAATGGGCGCACGAGGCGCGAAATAAATGAGCGCGTCACGCGGCTTTTTCGGGATGGTATCCGCGCTGCAGATAGCACTGATGGCACAAATATAGACTTTTCAAAATACCACGCCTTTGCAGTATTTCACGCGGGACTCGGTGGAGAAGCAGGTCAAAAACTCAACGACATACCCTCGGCCTTTATTTTTGAACGCGACCTCATCGAACTCGCCGACGGCGCGATTTCCGTCAACAACGGTACTTTTCAGGTCACATCGGGCATGCTATTGCCCGAAGCCATCAGCACAAACGGTCAGGGCGGTCTCAACGGTACGATCGCCCGATTTTTTGCCTCGCAACTCGGCCTGCCCGGTCTTTCGGACTTTGAAAACGATCTGCCTGCAATTGGCGACTGGAGTTTGATGGACACGGGCGCCAACAATCAAATAGACGCCGCGCGCCTCGGACTTCAACCCCTCAGAAACGATTCCGAATCCACCAGCACAAACCTGATCGGATTCTTGCCCAGTCGCATGATCGCCTGGTGCCGCATGCAACTCGGCTGGCTTGACCCCCTCGTAATCACCCACAACGACACCGTAGAAATCGCTGCATCCGGCAGCGCGTCCGATCTTCCGCAGGCTATTCGCGTACCCATCAGCGCCACGGAATACTTCCTGATCGAAAACCGCTACTCGCGCCTCAATATTGAAAATCGCATCCCGCAAATCGATTTTTCTACCCCTCATAATGTCTGGCTTTCCACAGATGACTACGATGCATTCATACCCGGCTCGGGTATTCTCATCTACCACATTGACGACACGGTCATTCGGACCAGCGATGCAGAAAAACACATCAATAGCCACCCCGATTACAAAATTGCACCTGCTCAATATCGCCGCGGCATTGCCCTTGAAGAAGCCGATGGCCTGCAAGACATCGGCAATGTATCGGCCAGCCGCATCATTCAAGCTGGCATCATCTCATTAAGCAGTATCGAAGGCGCGCCAGAAGACGCCTTTTACGTGGGCAACAACGCCGTATTTGATCCCAACACCTCGCCGAACACCCGCAGCAACTCAGGCTATGAAAGCGGCATAACTATCGAAGTACTCAGTCCACCCGGCGAAGTAATGGCAGTTGCAATCCGTTTTGCCAATCGGATAGATAACTGGCCGATTACAAACTTGAATCCCACACGAGGGGCACCCCGCGTCATCGACCTCGACGGAGATGGAAGCAAAGAAATTCTTCACAGTGCTGGCGCGTGGAAAATCGCGGGCACACAGCACAGCCTAGACGAGTCATTTGCGACAACCCCTGCAATTGGCGACCCGGAAATAGCCGGATTCATCTATCATCGCGGAGAAACAACCCGAACACACTGGCGTCCCAGTGGTACAGTCCACGAAACCATCGATATCAATCCATTTTTCTCTTCAACACCCGTCATTGCAAAATTCCCCACAACATATGTCGATATCTGGGGATGGAGCGATGGAAAAATCGAATGGGGCAATCTTCTATCTGAAACCGCGGGCAGCATCGCCCTGAGCGACGCCATCCAATCGCTCGCCGTGGGAAATATCGACGGCGACCCGGACAATGAACTCATCGCCATTACCAGCAGTGCTCAGATCCACCTCATTCACGGAACCAACCAATCCAATCCAATCGCCACATTCGCGTCTCCCATCATCGGCGGACCGGCAATAGGTGACCTCGACCGCGATGGCAATGACGACATTGCAGTCATCTCAACAGACGGCATCCTCTCCATCCTCGACGCCAGTGGTCTCACCTTCGCGAGCGACCCCGTACCCGGCGGCGCGCATTCACCTCCTGTTGTCGCCGACCTCGATCGGGACGGATTTGTCGAAGTCCTCTTTGGCGGCAACGGCAAACTCTGGATTTATCGCTTCAACGCCATCTTGCAAACCGAAGGTGCCCTCGCCTTCCCCATAAAAGACGGTGCCGGACCCATTGAAGCGCCGCCCATTCTCGCCGACATCAACAACGACGCATCCCCCGATATTTTCGCAGGTACACGCGGTGGTCTCCTCTACGGTCTGACCGCCGAAGGACATTCCCTACCGGGCTTCCCTCTGTTAGTACCCGGCCCCATTCTCTCATCACCACTTATCGACGACCTTGACAACGACGGCACCCTGGAACTCATTATCTATACCGCCAACGGCAGCGCGCAACTCTTCCACCTGGAAACAATTGACCCATCTTATACCGGTAACAAAATTATCTGGGGACAACTCGGCGGCGGACCGGGCAACGCGGGCAAATTGCTCCAACAGCCGGGCGAAATCACAACCCCAACAGAAACCTCGCTTTTACCTGCGGCGCGAGCATATCTCTATCCCAACCCGATCCGCAATGGCGACAGGGCGCGCATTCGCTTTTTTTTGTTAGAATCCGCCGAAATCACGATGACCATTTACAATCCCCTCGGTGAAAGAGTCGCCGACTTCACGCACAACAATCCCATGCCCAACACTGACAACGAAATCGCCTGGGATGTATCCGATTATGCCAGCGGCCTCTATATCTGTCGCCTGCAAGCCAGCAACAGCACGCACACAGAGGTGCGATTTATCAAAGCCGCAATAATAAAGTGAACCGTCAACACTATGTCTCGCAAATTCACACAAACGATCCTCATCCTCCTGACCCTGAGTACACAGGCCCTCGCGCAATTTGACGCCAATCACCCCGAACTGACATGGCGCGTCATTGAAACCGAGCACTTCAAAGTCTATTACCATCAGGGATTGGAAAAACTGGCCCCGCGTGCTGCCCAAATCGCCGAAGACGCGTACAGCCCGATCGCGTCCTTTTACAATTTTGAACCCGATAGCAAAGTCCGCATCATTCTCAAAGACACCGAAGACTATGCCAATGGCGCAGCGTATTATTACCACAACACCATCGAAATCTGGGTCTCCAACCTCGACTTTGCACTGCGCGGCAGTACAGATTGGCTTCCAAACGTGATAACGCACGAATTGACGCACATCATCTCGCTCCAAATCGCTCGAAAATCCTCGCGGCGCATCCCCGCCATCTTCCTCAACTACCTGCAATATCAGGGCGAAGGCAAACGCGACGACATCCTCGCTGGCTATCCCAATGTCCTTGCCGCTTATGCGATTCCCGCCACCATCATCCCACCCTGGTTTGCCGAAGGCACGGCGCAATACATGGCACCTGGCGCACAACACGACCGCTGGGACTCGCACCGCGATATGGTCTTGCGCCAGGCCATGCGCAATGGAAGCTTACTCACCCGCGACGAAATGTCCGTCTTTGGCGCCAAAACAGGTCTCGGATTTGAAAAAGTGTATGACCACGGCTACTCGCTCTCCCTCTTTATTGTCGATACCTTTGGACGCGACAAACTCCCCGAATTGTATCGGCAAATGAAAGTCTGGTGGCGCACGGATTTTGGCGGCGCAATCCGCACAACCCTGGGCATCTCTGCAAGCGAATTACACGACCGCTGGGTCGCATCGCTCGAAAAACGCTATGCGGATCAAATCGCACAGATCGAAACCAGTCCCGCACAGGGCGACCTCATCCGCGAAGACGGCTACCTCAATCTACACCCTCGCTGGTCTCCCGATGGAACAAAACTCGCCTACCTCTCCAATAAAGGTCGCGATTATGGGCGCACGAGTTTGATGGTCTATACCCTCGCCGACAGCAGCGTAGAAATCGCCGCTCCCAGCGCGGTCACGGCCTTTGACTGGTCAACCGATGGCGAGCAACTCCTCTACGCACGCCACAGCCAGCCCAATAAATACGGTGCGCGGCAATGGGACCTCTACGCCATGGAAACCAAAGCCGTCAAATCGAGCCTATTTCAAAATGTCAAAACCACGATTGGTCTCGCACGAGCCACTTTCCCGGGCGAAACGCGCCTCAGCACTGGCTTGCGCGGCATCCACCCGGCCTATTCGCCAGACGGAACGCAAATAGCGTTTATCAAAAACGGCGGGGGCAGCACCAATCTTTGTATCCTCGACATCGCGGCAGACACTATTCGATATCTCACATCTTTCGACGATGGCTCACAGGTCGCCACTCCGCGCTGGTCTCCCGATGGATCGCAAATCGCATTCTCGCTCTACCAAAGCGGCACCTCGCGGGACATCGCCACCATTCCCGCAACAGGCGGCGACTACACCGTGCGCATCGCCTCCCGCGAAACCGACCGCGACCCGTGCTGGACACCCGATGGCTCATCCCTCGTATTTGCCTCTGACCACGACGGCATCTTCAACCTCTATCGCGCCAATCTATCCAACGGCGCAATAGACCGTCTCACCCGCGTGTACGGCGGCGCATTTCAACCCCATGTACACCCAGATGGCCATCGCATCGCATATAGCCACTACGGCAAAAACGCCTACGAAATTCGCGTTATCTCTCAGCTATTAAAAGAGTCCGTAGAGACCAGCATTTTTCGAGTCGAACCCTTCGCCTCCACACCGCCCAAACCCGCAATAGCGAGCCGCCCATACAAAAATGAATTTGCTACCACCATACTTCCGCGTCTGGCAATTGACAGCGGCAAACTCAAACTCGGCGCCATAGCGGGATCCGACGACGTCTTGCGAAAACAAACCTTTTTTATCAGTGGCCTGCTCGCCCACGATCTGGATATGGACCTGTACGCACTTTACGAATACCGAAAAAAACGTCCCACCTTTTTTCTCGAAGCCTATCGTCTATCGCGCCACGTTGAAGAAGATGTAATCAGCCGCGACGAAGACTTTCGCATCTACAACCGCACCTTTGCGCTCACGGGCATTGAAATAGGCGGCAAATACACCCTGAGACGCGGCGGTACGATCGACGCGCGCCTCGTGTACAATCGCACGGGCGCAGTTCTGGATCAAGCGCGATTCAACGGCCTCAATCGCGACATAGTGGCCGCCACCACCCTCAACGGATTTGACCTCGCCCTCACCTATCGCCTCAATGCCATAGGTCGATCCCGCGATTCGGAAATCAATCCCCGAACCGGACGCCGTTTCGCGCTGCGATACGATCGCTATTTCAACTGGTTCATCAGCGGCTTTGAGGAAAATACCTCGCTAATCGTCGAAACATACGACCGCTATTTCTACAACCAACTCTCCCTCGACTGGAACGAATTTATCCCGGTCGCTCCCGGCCGCAGTGCCCTGAGTTTCCGCTTTTTTGGCGGCGTGATCGACAGCGAAGTTGACGACACCTTTGACTTCTTTCTCGGGGGCTTACCCGGTATGAAAGGATATACGTTTTACAGCCTGGAAGGTCGCCGCGCCCTGATGTTGCGGTCGGCTTATCGCTTTCCCTTATGGTCGCGCATCGATCGACAAACCGGCCCAATCTACTCCGATCAACTCTACGGCGCGTTCTTTACCGGAATCGCCCGCGCCTGGGATGGCACATCCGACGACGCGATCCTCAAACGCGGATGGAAGCGCGAACTGGGCACGCAGTTGCGCTACGACGCCACCTCGTTTTATCTTTTTCCCACACGCGCCAGCCTCGACGTGGCCTACGGCTTTGACCATGTGCCTTTGCAACGGGCTGGCGATCCACTTGAACGAAGTGGTTTAAAAGTATATTTTACATTATTATTTGGATTTGTTACGGATGTTGGGAAAGTCAACTTTTAGCCAAAGGAATTCCCATGCGAACATTCACACTCTGCACGCTTGCTTTCGCGCTCATGTGCGGACAGGTAGCCGCGGAAAAATCGCCTAAAACGGCCTTCTTTCTCTCACTGCTTGTACCGGGATTGGGTGAATTATATGCCGGAGCCAAAATGCGCGCAGTCGGATTTATGGGCGCAGAAGCCCTCACATGGACCGCTTATGTTTCATGGCGGGGCAAAGGCAATGACATTAAGGAAGAATTTCGGGCGTATGCCGATCGGCATTGGCAGGAAGCACACTACACCGCCTGGCGGGAATGGAACAAAACTCAGCCCGAGCCGTATTACGAAACCCACGACCTGCCCTCCAAAAGCAACGACACGCAGCAGTATTACGAACTCATTGGCAAATACCATCAATTTGTCTATGGCTGGGACGATGTGACGGCTGACTTTTCCACTGACAACAAGAACGTGCCATCGTCACGCAGGCTGGACTATGAAACCCGTCGCAACGACAGCAACAAATACCTCAAACGCGCGTCTGTTGTCACAGGCCTGGCAGTACTCAACCACATTGCCAGTGCCATACACGCCTCGGCCTATACGCGCACACGCCAAAAAAAGACCGGTCCGAGCTTGTGGATCGACATCACGCCAGTCGATAGTCATGGACGGTCCATGGTTGAATTGAAAACGAGATTTTAGCATCATGAAAACACCATCCCAAATTCTGATCGTCTGTGCCTGTTTGCTCGCTCCGTCTGCCGCTTATGCACAAGAAGCGAAATCACCAAAAAAAGCCGCCTTTTTGTCGATCCTCTTACCCGGCCTGGGCGAGCGATATGCGGGCGGGCGAAAATCTGCGAAATTTTTTCTATTTACCGAAGGCGTGTTCTGGACGGGATTATTTGCATTTCAAAAACTCAACACCACGCGAGAAAATACCTTCCGCGCTTATGCCGCGGCACGCGCTGGCGCAACCAACGTCAAAAAACCCAACTCCCATTACGACCGCCTATCCAGCTACAACAGCATCTATGACTACAACGCCCGATTGCTATATGTCGAAGGCTCATCGGGCAACCCACTACCAGAAACATCCGAAAACTTTTGGGAGTGGGACACACCGACTTCCCGTGAACACTTTCGAGAACTGCGAAGCAAAGCCACCTGGGCGCGCACACGCGGCTTTCTCTTTGTGGGCGCACTCATCTTCAATCGCTTTGCCAGCGCGTTAAATGCCGCCAACATCGCCGCCAAAACCCGTTCCATTGCAACTGTTTCCCCCAATACCTCAGGGGACTTACAGGTGCAACTTTCAGTCCGATTTTAACAATGTCTCCGCCAACAACTCGCAAATGCGACCACCTCTTCGCGAATATAACAGCCAGATTGCGGTCTTTTTGCATTTATCTGTGCTCATCTGCGTTCATCTGCGGATGGTTTTCCGTCCACGCCCAACCCATCCCCCAAAGCGGAACCCACCTGATTCCACGCCCAACCACACCCTATCGCCCCGCGACCAAAATCTCCTTCTCCACACCATTCCGCGTTGGCGATACACTCACGCTGCCCGCATACAGTTTCCAACTCGTTGGCGGCGGAAAATACCACACCACAACAACCTGTCGCTATGTGGGCGACCACTGTTACATCTTTGTAGAAGATGACATGTGGAACACCCCGCGCGTAACACAAGCGGGCATTGAATCCCTGGCACGCGCGTTTGATCAATCCACCGCACGTCATCCCGACCGCGGCATTTACGAGACAGTCACCAACCTCTTTGGCGATCCCCCAGATGTCGATGCCGATCCTCGCATACTCATCCTCGTACTCGATGTGCTCGACAGTCCAATCACGGGCATCACATTTATCGGTTATATCGATATCGACAACGAAGCTCCGCCCGTCTCGCGCGAAATCATTTATATCGACGCCCGTCCCCTCGACATTAACAGCAACCTCGCACGCGCCACACTCGCCCACGAATTTCAGCACCTGATCCACTGGAAAGCCGATCCCGACGAAGCCAAATGGCTCGACGAAGGGTGCTCGGAATACGCCGAACTCGCCTGTGGATACAAAGACACTACAGCAGCCGCTACTGAAAATTTTTTCTCGCTCGCGGCCAATACAGACCTCACCTATTGGGAAGATCAGTTTTTTGATTTTGACCAGGCATATCTCTATATGACGTATTTCGCACAGCGCTATGGCGACAGCGCACTCCGCAAACTCGTCGCAGATCCAGACAGCAGCATAGCGAGCATCGACAATCTTCTCCAATCGCTCAACATGCCCGAACGCTTCGATCACCTCTTTGGGCAATGGGCCGCAGCCATGTACCTCGACGGTGAGGGAGACCTCGGCTATCGCGCCATTGACCTGCCCCCGGTAAAGCGCGAAATCCTCACCACCCCAACCAACAATCTCGCACGACGCGCCACGCGCTGGGGCATAGACTATCTCGATCTGGGCGAAACACCCGACCTCGCCTTCACAATTCAATCTACAGGTGACAACGACCTTCTCGTCACACTCATCGCCGAAGGGAATCATCCCTTTGCCGCGCCAATTCCCATTCCAGCCTCACAGACAAAACGCATACACACATCGGGCAATATTGCCCGAAGCCTCGCCATCACCTCCACATCTGGTACAGCAACCGGTTACACCCTCTCCGTATCTGAACTCGCTCCCGGTCCCGCAACATCAGACTTTGATGGCGACGGTGAAATAGGCTTCTCGGACTTCCTCGCCTTTGTCTCGGGCTTTGGCAAAACTGCAGGCGACATTGGCTTTGACCCCACCTTTGACCTCGACGGCGACCTCCGCGTTACCTTCTCTGACTTCCTCATCTTTGTCCAGAATTTCGGCGCAGACTTTTAGCAAAAAAACGAAAGGGACTCCCATGCCAATCACTACCCTTATCCACTCAGGCAAAATCATCGACGGCACCGGCAACCCCTGGTACTACGGCGATGTCGCTCTACAAAACGGCAAAATATCTGCCATCAAACCACCGGGGTCCATCCCCCGCGATAACATCGGCGAAATCGTCGATGCCTCTGGTCACATCGTCTGTCCCGGCTTCATCGACATACAGAGTCACTCCATCGTCCCACTCATGCGCGATGGCCGATGCCTCTCCAAAATTACACAGGGCATCACGACCGAAATCATGGGTGAAGCGTGGACACCAGCACCTGTTGGCGGCTCCAATAACCTCTCCCGAACGCTACCCAGAAACTGGCGGGAACGGGCGCAGGGCTGGCATCGCTTCGGCAACTGGCTCGACGCCATGATCGAAGCCGGTGTCTCGCCCAACGTCGGATCCTTCCTGGGTGCGGGCACCCTGCGCGCGCACGCAATGGGCATGCGGATGGGTGAGCCAACCCTCGACGAAATGAAAACCATGCACCGCATCATGGCCGAATCCATGGAAGACGGTGCCTTCGGCCCCTCCTATGCCCTCATCTATCCACCGGACACATATACCAGCACGGATGAAATCGTCGAAATCTGCAAGACAGTGGCGAAATTCGGCGGCATCTACATCACCCACATCCGATCCGAAGCCGACAAACTTCTCGAAGCCCTGGACGAAGCCATCGAAATCGGACAGCGCGCCAACATCCCGGTCGAAATCTACCACCTCAAAGCCGTCCCCGAGCGCAACTATCCCAAGATGCACCAGGTCATTGAGCGCATAAATCAAGTACGCGCCGAGGGCCTCGACATCACCGCCGATATGTATCCCTATCCCGCCAGCGGCACCGGCCTATCCACTGTCCTGCCCACCTGGGTGGCCGCAGACGGCAAATTCTTCGACAACCTGCGCGATCCCGACATCCGTGCGAAAATCGCCGCTGAAGTCAGAAACCGCGAGGGCGAGATTCCCCGTCGCCCTGACCGAATCGCTCCGGTCGGATTTAAAAAACCCGAAAATCAGCAGTACATCGGCAAGCGCCTTTCTGAGATTGCCGAGATGCGCGACCAGGACTGGATAGAAGCCACCATCGACCTCCTGCTATCGGAAAACCAGCGCATCTTCACCATCTACCACACCATATCCGAAGACAACGTCCGTCTCCAACTCCAACTCCCCTGGATCAAAGTCTCCACAGATGCGGGCGGCGTAGATCCAGAACAGGTGGCTACCGAAGGACCGCTCCACCCCCGGTCGTACGGAACCTATCCCCGCGTCCTCGGTCACTATGTCCGCGACGAAAAACTCATGCCACTCGAAGAAGCCATCCGCAAAATGACCTCCTCGGTCGCCAATCGCCTCTCACTGTGGGACCGCGGGCGACTCCAGCCCAACTGCTGGGCCGACGTCGTCGTCTTTGACCCCGACACCGTCGCTGACCGCTCGACATTCGACAACTCCCACCAACTCTCTACCGGCATCCGCGATGTCTTCGTCAACGGCATTCGCGTCCTCAAAAATAACGACCACACGGGTGCAACCCCTGGAATGTTCGTCAAGGGTCCGGGTGCATGAATGGGATTTACAGGATGGGCTGAGGACGATGCGGTTGTTATTGAGGTGGAGGATAATGGGGTAGGGATGGATGAGGCGACTCGGCAGCATCTTTTTGAGCCTTTTTTTACGACAAAAGACGCCGACCGTGGCACGGGCTTGGGGCTGTCGATTATTTATGCCATTGTTCGCAATCACGATGGAGAGATCGCCGTGGAGAGCGACCCGGGCGTAGGGACGGCGTTCAGGGTGATGTTGCCGGTGGTGGAGAAAAAGCACGAGGATGACCAGTATAGAGCCAACCCGTTGATATCGTAAGAAAGGAGATATAGCAGGTCAATGCACTATGTATCCCTAAATATGTAAATCGTAGAAAAATTCCCAACAATCTAACATAAAAGGGAAAACGATATGGCGAATGAAGAACACGTCAAATGGCTTAAGGAAGGCATTGAGGCTTGGAACGAAAGACGCAGGATAGAGGACTTTATACCTGACCTTGGCGAAGCCGCCTTGGCCGGAGCCAACCTGATCGGTGCCAACTTGGAACGAGCCGACCTGGAAGGAGCCGACTTGCACGGAGCCGACTTGGGGGGCCAAACTGACCTGCGCGAAGCCGATCTGAGCTACGCCGACCTGCGTAGAGCTAAACTCATAGCGTCCAAGCTGGGCGGAGCCCGCCTCAATGATGCCAAACTGGGCAGAGCCGACCTGCACAACGCCGATCTGGTCGGAGCCAACTTAGCCGGAGCCAACTTGGTCAGAGCCAATCTGATCGGTGCCGACCTAGAAGGAGCCGATCTGAGCTACACCGACTTGGCCGAAGCTCACCTCGTTGATGCCAATCTGACGGGTGCGGATCTATCGCATTCGAAGCCTTGGCAAGCTGATCTATGGCAAATTCCAGATAGCAGTTTTACTGCTCAGGAAAACGAAACATGGACTTGACCCGTTTCGGTGGGTACCTTATCAGTAATCAGAAAGGAGACCCACTATGCCACCAACCCGTCCACCTTATCCGTCCGAGTTGAAGCGCCAGATCGTCGAGCTTGTACGCGCTGGCCGCAGTCCAGCCGAGTTGGCCAGAGAGTTTGAGCCAACCGCTCAGACGATCCAAAACTGGGTACGCCAAGCTGATCAAGACCAGGGACTTCGAGAAGACGGTCTAACCAGCGATGAGCGAGAAGAACTGCGTCGTCTTCGACGCGAGAATAAGCAGTTGCGCATTGAGCGCGAGATCCTGTCAAAAGCAGCGGCCTGGTTCGCAGCGGAGACCGACGCGATCCCAAGAAAATCTTCGCGTTCGTGAAAGCGCACCAGGCACGTTGGCCAATCGCCACGCAATGCCGAGTTCTGGGTGTTTCCCTCAGTGGGTATTATGCCTGGCGAACACGTCCACCCTCTAAACGAGCACAGGTTGATGCAAACCTTAAAGCGCATATCAAAACCTTTCATACCCGATCAGATAGCACCTATGGTGCGCCTCGCATCTGGAAAGATCTGATGGATATGGGCATTCGAGTAAGTAAGAAGCGTGTGGCGCGTCTGATGCGTGAGATGAACATTTGTGGCGTTTCTCGCCGCAAGAGCACGCAAACGACTGTTAAGGCGCAAAAAGCTGATAAGGCTCCCGATCTGGTAAAGAGAGACTTCAAAGTAGCAACAGTCAATAAACTCTGGGTGGCCGATATCACCTACGTACCTACCTGGTCTGGCTTCTTGTATCTGAGTGTTGTCGTAGATGCCTTCTCCCGCCGCGTCGTGGGCTGGGCAATGGCGACACATCTGAAAAGTGAGTTGGTCTTGTCAGCTTTAAATATGGCTCTTTACCAGCGCCGTCCACAAGACGTGATCCATCACTCTGACCAAGGAGCGCAATATACCTCAATAGCATTTGGAAAGCGTTGTCGTGAAGCTGGCGTACGTCCCTCAATGGGGTCTGCTGGCGACTGCTATGACAACGCACTGTGCGAGAGCTTCTTCGCCACCTTGGAATGTGAGTTGATCAATCGTCGCTGCTTCCGTACGCATAAGGAGGCGCGGTTGGCTATCTTCTCCTACATTGAAGGGTGGTATAATCCGCACCGCAGGCATTCTTCCATTGCCTACCATGCGCCGATAGCTTATGAAAAACTGCATCTATCACAGGCTTGATACACAAGCCCTAAACTCTCCACCGAAGCGGGGTAACTCCAC
>JAJEAX010000197.1 GCA_022822565.1 Candidatus Latescibacterota bacterium | reverse complement strand
GAGCTGGCCGGTCGGGGAAGCAATGCGTATCTCAACATGGTTCGCACCCAAGACTGGAAGTTGGTGCATTATCTCGACCATTCTGATTTCGGAGAGCTTTACAACCTGAATGCGGATCCGTCCGAAATTCACAATCTCTGGGCACAGCCGGAATACGACGCCACCAAAACAGAGCTGCTGAAAATCCTACGTGAGTGGCATCTCCGTCAATCGGCAATTGATAGGGGTTAAAAATTCGCCGTAGAAAATTGCAGAAAGGCAACAAGGGGCCGCTCTTTCGCATCGCCCAAGTTGCAATTGGCCGTCTGAATTTTCGCTATCGTCGTGGCCTCTGGCAAATGAAGGCGCTTTCCGATTCACTTGGCCCTGTCGACTCCCTTAGAATCAGGGAGCGCTCAATGGATTTTCGCAGGATATGTTTGATATAGCTCAGAGAAACTGCTCCGTTTTTTCAAGCTGGCAGAAAAACCTGTACTCATAGGCGATCATCAGATCAGCTTTTTTTGCCGAATCCTATGACAGGACCATTTTTAGTCAGGCGGGTGATGAACAGACAGCAAGTGATGAGACGGCGAAGTTTCTCATAGAGGCTTATTCACAGGACTATATATGCGGTTATTTTCGGTGTACCTACATTGATAAGATCGCAGAACACGGTCGAGGCGTAAAACAGGGGTTGGTTGATTTAGACCAAAGACCTCCGCCGTCGGTGAATGAAGTGGCTCTTGAGGAGAGAACCGTTTTTAGGCAATTGAGGATGAGAGAGTGGTCAAGATTCAAGTTGAAAACACAAAAAAGGCTGCGAATGTTTTCGCAGCCTTTTAAGTTTTTTAAAAACAATATGCTATTGGTATTGGCTCCCCAACTGTGACATTCATCGAACATTGTACCTTTGGGACGAATTCGATATAAATCAACAGTTTAGGAACAGGAAACCAGTCTTCAATATCGGTCGGATAGGGCGATCGGCTCCCAAAACTTACGTTAATCCCCTCAAAGAAGCAATGAAATACAAGACGTATCTGGACCGTGGGGAAGTGAAATCACAGGCTGAGCTTGCCAGAAAATTGGGTGTCTCAAGAGCCAAAGTTACTCAGATGTTGAATCTGCTAAATCTGGATGAGGGAATCCAGGAATTCATGCTGGGCCTGGATGATACGGATGCGCAACTAAAGGTGCTAACCGAGCGGAGGTTACGTCGAGTTTCAAAAATCATAGATTCGAAACATCAGAAAGACGAATTTGTCAAGATCATGGAGGCTTGAAGATTAAAAGCAGCGTATTGTCCGCAACAGACACTGCCCGTTAGGTCGAGTCGTGTCCGGTACATATCAGGACATAAAATTGCGCAAAAAACGCCCGCTCTGCGCCAGCGCCGCCTGCCGGGCTTCCAGGGAATTTTCGTATGCTCTGTCCTCCGCCTCAATGCATACGGCACCTTGATACCCCACGTCGCTCAGCACGGAGAAAAAGCGACCCCAGTCCACCTCCCCGAGCCCGGGCAGCTTGGGCACGTGGAACTCCAGCGGTGTGGCCATGATTCCCACGTCGTCCAGCCGGTGCCGATCCAAACGCACGTCCTTGGCATGTACGTGAAAGATCCGATCCTTGAATTCCCATAGCGGCTTGAGCGGATCGATCATCTGCCAGATTAAGTGGGATGGGTCGTAGTTGAGGCCAAAGTTCTCGCTGGGAATCGACTCGAACATCCGCCGCCAGATCGCCGGAGAATAGGCCAGATTTTTGCCCCCTGGCCACTCGTCGCTGCTGAAAAACATCGGACAGTTCTCGATGCCGATGCGAATGCCGTGGTCATCGGCGAAGCTGATGAGGGGCTTCCAGACTTCCAAAAAACGGGGCCAGTTGCCATCGATAGATTGTGTCCAGTCTCGGCCGATGAAGGTGTTAACGACTCCAATACCCAGAGTTTCAGCCGCGGTGATGACGTGTTTGAGATGGTCGATGTAGATCTGGGCTTCGTCGCGGTCTGGGGTGAGTGGGTTGGGATAATAACCCAGCCCGCTGATTGAGATGCCTGTTTCGGCAAGCTGTTCGTGGATTTTTTCTGCGTCGTCTTTGGTAAAATCTGCGACTTCAATGTGGGTGACACCTGCGTAGCGCCGCTCTGCTTTGCCTTTGGGCCAGCACATGAGTTCTACGCAGGAGAAACCTTCTGTTGCGGCAAATTGAAGGACTTTCTCAAGGGAGAGATCGGGAAGGATTGCGCTTACAAATCCGAGGTTCATCATTTGGAGATTCTCCTGCGGTAATTTAAAGTGTGATCCATTTTTCTTCCCGATGGCTTTTTAATATGGCTTCGCAGAGCACAATTTCATTGTGTCCGTCTGTGAATGTGGGGAAAGTGGCCGGGGCTGAGTAGTCGCCGTTTGTGATGTAGTTGTAAAAGGCTTTGAAGCACTGTTTGAAGCTGTCGTCGTAGCCTTCATTGTGACCGCCGGGATAAGTAATGGTGGCGCGGGCAGCGTCTGATACCAGGCCGGGGTCGCGAATGAGTGATTCGTTGGGTTCATTGCGATGGCCAACCCAGAGGTCGTTGGGCTGCTCGCTGTTCCAGGCGAGTGCGCGTTTGGCCCCAGCAATTTCATAGCGCAGACAGTTTTTGCGTCCGGCAGTGACCTGTGAGACCCACAATGAGCCGTGGGCTCCGCCTTTGAAACGCAGCAGGATGGCGCCACTGTCGTCAGTCTGGATGTCAATGGATTCCGTGGCTTCGATGTCCTGGGTTTTGCCAGAGAAGGTTTCAACTTCGCCTTTTGGACGCTGGCGGATGGGGTGAACGGTTTTGAGATTGGCGCAAACAGATTCGACTTCAAGGCCCGTGATGGTTTGTACAAGGTCGAGCCAGTGGGTGCCGATGTCGGCGACTGCACGCAAAAGCCCCCCTTCGTCGGCCAATACACGCCAGTTGTAATCGGTAGGGTAGAGGAGCCAGTCCTGAACGTAATTGCCGTAGATGGAGTAGATGTCGCCGATTTCGCCCGTTTGCACACGACTGCGCGCTTCGATGTTGAGGGGATAATACCGAATGTTGTAGTTGACTCCTGCAACCGTGTCACTTTTGGTTGCAATGTCGACGAGTGTAGATGATTCCTCTGCGGTCATGGCCAGGGGTTTTTCGCAGAGCACGTGTTTGCCCGCCTGAAGTGCCTGTGATGCTTGCTCAAAGTGGAATCGATTGGGTGTGGTGATATGGACAACTTGAACGGCCCGATCTGATAGAACTTCGTCGTAACTTGTGTAGGCTTTTTCAATGCCAAATGTTGTAGCTGCCTGGCGAGATTTTTCAGGCGACGATCCCAAGATGCCGTGAATCCGGATGCCCAAACGGCGAAGGGCTTCTGTGTGTGCCATGCCCATAAATCCTGTGCCGATAAGTGCTGCTGTCAAAGTGTTCGCCATTGATGTCTCCCGATAACTTGATATCACGATATAACGACTGGCAATATAATCCCAATTGACTGCCAATACAAGCAGACAGGCGCCTGTGTTTTGTTGAAGCCGTCTGTCGGCTACAACAAAACGGTGTAGTTTTCGACTTTGATCACTATAGGAACATTGCTTTTTTGAGCAATCGATTGCTGTTCTCGTATCCTGTCAAAACACACCGATTATCCGTCCTTACCCGCCTATAAAATCTCTTTGAGTAATCGATTGCCTTAAAGTTTGAATTTTTTTCTTGAATATCCAATTTTTATACATATATTACTCTGGGTAATCCATTACTCAAAATAACACAAATGATGTACATGTCAAAGGAAAATTTGATGAATTCTCGACGAAAGGCGACGCTTTCTGACATCGCTCAGGACGTTGGCGTGAGCACGGCAACAGTGTCTCGCGTGCTTGCAAACGCACCAGGCCACCGAGCTGGCAAAGACACGCGGCGCACGATTATAGAGGCTGCGGAGCGGCTGGGTTACCAGCCCAACAGGGTTGCCCCCAATGGTTCTCGTCGAACGTCCCATTCCGCACCCCTCAGCACCGACCGTTGCGGCAGGCAACCACAATGGCGGGTGGTAGTGCGGGCAATGGCTGAGCACACAGGGATGTGATCGGGCGCTATTTGTGCATTCTTCACAACAGAGCTTCCCCTCAATTTGGACGCAGCGGTTTGCTGGCATGACCGAGGCGCTTGCGGCAACCGCTTGTGAGCACCGCAATCTGTTTCTGAATGACGCAAGCAGTGTCTCAGAGTGCTTGCGGTGGTTGTTCCAGGCAGAGCGACCAGGCATGTGCCTGACCACCTTCTTCTCGTTGGGCAGGTTACTGCGAAAAGTCAGCGCCTGCGACCTTGATCTACCGACCTCGCTGCGTCTTTGTGGTTTCGATCGCGCCGTGTTTAGTCTCGACGACCTCGCTGCGATGACCGCTCTTGGACGCCTTGATCAGCCGCCCCACTACGTACACTACTCCGGCCAGGAAATCGGCCGTCAGGCTGCCAGACTGTTGATCCAGCGTCTGGCGAATGGGGATTGGTCGCAGCAGACAATCGTCGTGCCTGTAGAAGCCGCTGACTGAAGTCAGGTCATAACACATCTGTTTACCTCAAGGAGGCAACATCGTGAAGCCATTAAAGATGATCCAGGTCGGGTCCGGAGGATGGGGAAAATCCTGGCTCAAGTTTCTCCATGATTCACCGGACTGGGAATTGGCTGCCCTCGTGAGTCGTGGCGGCGAAAATCTGGAGCAGGCCAGGTCTCAGTGGAACCTTTCTGACGACGTCTGCTTTTCAGATCTTGATGCGGCGTTGGCAACGCCAGCTGACGCGGTATTGGTCACTGTTCCGCACCACTTGCACGTCCCGGTTGCCAGGAAGGCGTTGGAAGCTGGCAAGCACGTCCTTTGTGAGAAACCTTTCAGCGATGATTTTGATGCTGCTGTAGACCTCGTCTCATTTGCCGAGTCTACCCAGTTGCAATTGGCTGTCAGCCAGAATTTTCGCTACCGTCTCGGACTTTGGCAATTGAAGGCGCTTTCCGAGTCACTTGGCTCCGTCGATTCTCTTAGAATCGAGCTTTACCAGCCGCAGGGCCGTCTCCCTGGCTGGCGCGCTGACCAGGTGAGCACACTCGCCTTGGAAATCATGATTCACCACGTGGACATGGCCCGTTTCCTTCTCGGCGCCAATGCCGAACAGGTTTTTTGCAAAGCCTGGAATCCCTCCTGGAGCGAGTCGAAGGGACCTGCCAATGCCACGGCAATCATCGAATTCAATACCGGCACCGTCCTTTCTTACGTTGGCTCATGGGCGACTCGCGGAAAGCGATCTGGCTGGGAGGGCCAGTGGCGGGTTCAGTTTGAAAACGGTGCTGCAACCTGGAATGGGGATGCCCCGGAAACTGAGAACGCCGATGGTGAAATACTTTCACCACCTGTCGTCAACGCGTTCCCTGGCCAGGATCGGAATGGTCTCTTGATCGATTTCGCGAAATCGATTCGGCAGGAGAGCCCATTTCCTACGCATGGAAAAGACAACCTTCAAAGCCTCGCGATCATTTTTGCAGCCATCACCTCTTTTCGCGAAAACCGTCCCGTTAGCATCCAAGAACTTCTACCGGAGTAATCAAAGTCTATGAATGAGCGCCCAAATCTTCTGTTTGTGTTTGCCGACCAGTTGCTAGCTTCCTGCCTTCCGCTCTACGGAGAGAATCAAATCGAAACGCCAAATCTCGATCGCCTCGCTTCCGAGGGGGTCACGCTGGACAATTGCGTGTCTACTTGCCCGGTGTGCACGCCCTATCGGGCCATGCTCATTACGGGGCGGCACCCACAAACCACAGGTCATATCATTAACTCGACACGTACGCGGCACACAGAAATTTCAATTGCTGACGCATTTGCTTCACAGGGTTATCGCACCGGCTGGATCGGCAAGTGGCATTTGCACACGGGTGTGTGGCCTGCGCAAAACGTACCCGACTGGGTGCCTGAAGGCCGGGATCGCATGGGGTTTCAACACTGGCGTGCATACAACATGCATATGGTCTACTTCAACGGTTTTGTCAACGGCGACGACTGGAGCACTGAACAGTGGGAAGGCTACGAAACCGAAGCACTAAACCGATACGCATTTGAGTTTATGGACGAGCCAGGCGACGATCCCTTTTGCCTTTTTCTGTCGCCTCATCAGCCTCACGGAACCCCCTTTGACTATGCGCCCAAGCATTGTTATGAACGCGTGCCGGAATATCCCACGGTACCCGAAAACGTGCCCGAAGAATGGCAGGAGCGTTCTCGAAAAATGTACCGCAACTACCTGGCAATGGTCATCGCCCTGGATGATATGATTGGCGAGATCCTGGATTATCTGGATCGAACCGGCAAGGCTGACAACACACTTCTGGTCTTCACTTCGGACCACGGAACGCAGGTCGGCGCACATGGTATACAGCCCTGGGAAAAGCGACAACCCTACGAAGAATCCATACACGTGCCATTCATCATCAGACTCCCGGGCACGCTGGATGGCGGAATCCGTCGAGATACGCTCACAGCTCCTGTAGACCTTTATCCTTCGCTTTGTTCTCTTTGCGATGTGCCGATCCCACGCACGGTTGAGGGCCATGATCTGTCCGAATCCTGGCTGGGGAGATCTGGCGCTTTCGAGCAGCAGGCGGTCCTCACGATGAACTTTTCCAAACGCTACGACCACTATCAAAACGGTATGGAATGGCGAGGCATTCGTACAAAACGGCACGCTTACGCCAGGTGGCTGAACGGCCTTACTGAGCTTTTTGATCTGGAATCTGACCCACTTGAAATGACCAATCTTGCCGAGGACTCACAGCACTCAGGACTGCGAGAAGAGATGGAAAACCACCTGGCGGGACTTCTCGCCAAACGGGGTGACGCATTACACGCCTGTGAGCATTATCGCTCCTGGGTGGATTCCCAGCGGCGGGTCATTCACAATGCGTTTGGTCCATTGAGCCACCCCGAAGGGGAACCCGACTGGTCGCTTTTGCAGTAGGATGGACGACAGGAAAATTAAAGGAGATAACAAAAATGAAATTTGGGCTGGGTTTGCCAGGCAGAGATTTGGATCTGTTTTTTAAAACGGCAAAAGACAATGGTCTTACAGGATTGCTGGTCAATCAGGGACTATTGGGTAATATGAGCCTTGAGGTGTTTAAAGACCGGGTTACCGATGCGGGTCTTGAGATTGTGCAATGGGGCAGTTGGGAGTTCAATCCATTGCGACCAACGGATGGCACTGTGGCGGTAGCAGAGAAAAAAATTCGAGTAGCGGGCCGTCTTGGCGTGCCTACTGTCGTCATGCAGCCAGGAAGCGCAAATCCCGAGCATCCATTCTGTTCGCATCCGTTTAACAAAACGCAGGACGCAATGGATCGTCTCATCGATGTATTTTCACCTTTGGCCAAACTTGCAGAAGATGTGGGAACGTGTATCGCTGTAGAGATTCCTTTTGCTACGGCTCTTGGCACATTTGAGCGTTGTGCTGCGTTTGTGGACGCCGTTGGTTCGTCTGCACTGAAGATTCAGATGGACGGCGCCAATATGATCACCTTCGATCATTATTGGGAGACAGGCGCTTTCCTGGAGACTGGATTTCCCATTTTGAAGGATAAGATTGCCATGGCGCATGCAAAAGATGTGGTGATGCAAAATGGATTGCACCTCCATATGGATGAGTGCCCTGCAGGAGAGGGGTGCCTGGACTATGTTACCTATTTGCGTTTGTTAGAAGAGGCATTAGGTCCAGATGGTTATTTGATTATTGAACACACACCGGCAGAGAAAGTGGAAGCCGCCGTAAAGCATGTTCGACGGTGCGCAGAGGAAGCGGGTTTATAAGGAGAAAAAGATGGCCATATTTAGTCGTGAAGATTGGGATTTTTGGAAAGAAAATGGATATGTGGTGGTACCCAATGCGGTGCCTCGTGAAAATCTGGATGCAATGGTGAATACGATCTGGGAGTTTTTGGAGATGGATCCCAACGACCCTGAAGATTGGTACAAACACACACCTTATAGAGGTCGCAATCGAGCTTCAATGATTTCGGCGTCGGGCATGGTAGAGATTTATCAGCACCAGGCTCTGTGGAATAACCGGCAGCATCCGCGTGTGCATCAAGCGTTTTCTGAGATTTGGGAAACTGAAAAACTGTGGGTATCACTGGACCGCGCCAATATGAAACCGCCCTCCCGTGAAGACAAGCCCGATTGGCAAAATGAAGGGAATATTCATTGGGATACCGACACGTCTGTTGAAAAAGTGCCGTTTGGTGTGCAGGGTGTTTTGTATTTAACCGACACATCAGAAGATCAGGGCGGATTCCGGTGTGTCCCAGGTTTCCACAATATGTTTGAAGATTGGGTGAAAACCCAGCCTGAGGATCGCCATCCTCGCCATCCTGATCTGGATGGATTGGAAGTCAAGTCCATTCTTGGCAAAGCAGGCGACCTCATTATCTGGCATCGGTTGTTGGCGCATGGCAATGGGCACAATCGTTCGGATCGGCCTCGATTGGCTCAGTATATCAGGATGTATCCTGTAGCAAGTCGCGAAAAAGATGCGCTCGAAGATCGGATTGCTGCGTGGCAAAATTGTCGCCCCACATCGAGATGGCCAGGCGATCCGAGAGATTGGGAACATAAGACCCAGAAACCTGCGAAATTAACCGATCTGGGCAAGAAGTTGCTGGGTGTGGAGACGTGGAATTAAACGCCCTGTGTTTATCGGGTGGAGATTGCTTTTGAGAATAGGAGAATAATATGGCATCGATCAGGCTTGGTGTTGTTGGCCTTGGCCTTGGCCAATGGATGGTAGAAACTGTGCATAAAATCGAGGGCGCCCACGTTGTCGCAGCGGCTGAAAATATGCCTGCTCGACTGGATGGTATGGGCGGTTCTAAAGCCTATGAAAAGAAAAATGACCTCAGGCTTTACGAAGATGCAGACCAGATGATGGATAACGAATCGCTGGATGCAATCGCACTTGCAGTAATGCCCAAACATCGCAGGGCGCTGATCGAATCGGCTGGTAAAAGGGGCATCCCCATGCTGATAGAGAAACCCTGGGCAGGGACTGTTGAGAGCGGCAGGGAATTGATTGAATTGTGCAACGGTTTTGATGTGCCCTGTCAGGTCGAGTTTCCAATTCGCTGTATGCCTGCAATGGTGCGGTTGCGGGAACTCATGAATGGCGATCTCGGCAATGGGTGGATGGCCAATGCCAATTTGATGATGGGGTGGTGCCCACTTCCAGGAGCAAAACATTGGGATCCGGATAACCACAATGGGCTGCTTAATGAGTGTTATGTGCATCTCTTCGACACGCTGGCATTTTTACTGGGCAAGCCCAAATCTGTATTCTCATTTGGCGGATCTTTTAGAGGCAGCCCAATGCCGGATGCTGCCTCGGCAGTCGTTGAGTTCGAATCTGGGGCCTCCGCTTCGCTGACGTGTGGTGGCATTGGTGCTGCTTGTGCCGATGGCGGACATCTTCTGGATATTTGGACAGAGAAGGGATTGGCACGTATAACCGGAACGCAATGGTTACCTGATACTGTGGAATGGGGGCTTAGGGAGGCCAAAGAATCGACAGTCGAGACGTTTCAAGCACCTGGGCGCAGGACTCTGATGGAATACAACATGCGTGCATTTTTCGATGCGGTTCAAAATGGTGACCCTGTAGCTGCAACACCGGAAGACGGACTGATTGCAACAGCCATCGCAATGGCCATTCAGGAATCTATTATTACAGGGAACCGTGTTGCGGTGGACTGTTAGGTAAAAGGGAAATTGCTATCATGAAACGACTACTTGAATTAGACATTTCACCAAACGAAAAATGCCTATGAGCACATTATGCAAAGGCGAAGGCAACTTTTGCAGAGAAAACTGGCAGGGAAATGACCATGCAAGAATCTAAAACGACCCAATTTGAGGCCAAGGGGTTTTTTACACTTGATCAGCGGAAAGGGCACTGGTGGTTGATTACACCTGACGGGCGACCTTTCTTCTCTATGGGTGTCAACCATATCGATCCTGCGACCATGCGTTATCTCGAAAATATTGAACTCTGGCGCAATAAATATGACGGAAGCACGATCAAATGGATTCAGAAATCTGTTGCGCCGAACCTAACACAGTGGGGGTTCAAT
>JAJEAX010000048.1 GCA_022822565.1 Candidatus Latescibacterota bacterium | reverse complement strand
TCGGGGTGGCAAAAGCATTGGATTGCTCAAAGGACCGGGCATCGATCCCGCCTCGGTACCCGTGCCATCGTTCTATCCCGATCACGAAATCATCCGCAGAGAAATTGCCCTGCACTACGATTGTATCCTGCACACAGACCGACAGGTGGGATGGATTCTGGAGCGATTAGAAGAAGATGGATTGCGCGAAAATACGATCATATTCTTATTCAGCGATCACGGGATGCGATTGCCGCGGCACAAGCAATTTATTTATGAAGGCGGCCACAAAGTCCCATTGATGATTTCATGGCAGGGCAATACAGATGTCGTAAAACCCGGAAGCGTGCGCTCCGACCTGGTCAGCGGCATTGACATCGGCCCGACCTCACTCGCGCTCGCCGGTCTCAATGTGCCCGATCACATGGAAGGCCAAAATCTGTTTGGCGAGCCTTTTACCGAACGCGACTACGTAATTGCCGCAAAAGACCGCTGCGATTTCACAATAGACCGCATGCGCACAGTGCGCACCCAGCGGTATCGCTATGTGCGGAACTTTATGACAGATCGGCCCTTTATGCAGGCGCAGTACCGCGATGGATCGGATTATATGGAACTGATACGCACCATGAATGCCAATGGCGAACTCACGCCCGAGCAGGCATTTTTCTGGGCAGAAGAACGCATCGCAGAAGAATTTTACGATTGTGACGCCGACCCCGAAGAGGTGAACAACCTCGTAGATGATCCAAACCATGCCGAAGCCTTGCAACACCACCGCGATATTCTGACACAGTGGATTGCACAGACCGATGACAAAGGCCAATATCCCGAATCCGAAATCGGCTTGCGATGGGCGCTGAAGAGGTGGGGAGAAAAGTGTGTAAATCCGGAATATGACGCTATAAAAAAGGAGACACAATGACCAGACCAAATATTCTCGTGATCTTGACCGACGATCAGGGTTGGGGTGATTTGAGTGTACACGGCAACACAAATCTCAACACGCCCAATGTGGATTCACTCGCACGGGATGGCGCGCTATTCGACCGATTTTTCGTCTGCCCGGTATGTGCGCCCACGCGGGCAGAGTTTTTGACAGGACGCTATCATCTACGCGGCGGTGTCCACGGCGTAAGTACCGGCGCCGAGCGATTGAACCTCGATGAAACAACCATAGCCGACGTATTCAAAGCCGCTGGATACGCCACGGGCGCTTATGGCAAGTGGCACAACGGCACGCAACATCCCTATCACCCGAACGCACGGGGATTTGACGAATTTTTTGGGTTCTGTTCCGGGCACTGGGGACAATATTTCGATGCCGAACTCGAACACAATGGCGAACTCACCCGCGGAACGGGATATTTGCCCGATGAGTGTACAGACCGCGCTATGGATTTTATGGCGGCAAATGTCGAACGAGATCAACCGTTCTTCTGTTATCTCCCCTACAATATCCCACACACCCCATTTCAGGTACCCGACCGATTTTACGATCCATTCCGCGACAAACCGATTGAGATGCTGGCGACCAGCCCCAATCAAGAAGACATAGACCGCACGCGGGCGGCGCTGGCTCTATGTGAAAACATCGATTGGAACGTGGGACGATTGCTGGACAAACTCGACGAATTGGAAATCGCGGAAGATACCATTGTGTTTTATTTTGGAGACAATGGACCCAATGGCGCGCGATGGAATGGCGGGATGAAAGGTACAAAAGGATCCACAGATGAAGGCGGCGTGCGCGTAGCGGGCTTGATGCGCTGGAAAGGGCAGATTCAAGCGGGTACAGTAATCGAAGAAATCGCCGGAGCGATTGATTTATTGCCCACATTTGCAGACCTCGCGGATATCGACCTGAAAGTCGAAAAACCCATAGATGGGCGCAGCCTCAAACCCCTGCTATTGGGCGAAGAGGCCGAATGGTCTGACCGCATTATCCTATCACACCAGCGGGCACAATTGAGCGCCCGCAATCAGCGATTCCGATTGGACACAGAGGGCAAGTTGTACGATATGGTCGCCGATGGCGGACAGACAACAGATGTATCCGAAGAACACCCTGATGTACATGCGGCATTGTCAGATGCGACGGCAAAATATCACGCCGAAGTCTTGCCTGTCAACGACGACCGCCCCTTTGCCACGGGCTACTGGGAAACGACCCGCTTGCCCGCGCGAGACGGGGTGCATCACGGCACAGTCCAGCGCAGTGCCGGTGCGCCCAACTGTTCTTATTTCACGCACTGGACGCAAGTGGGTGATCGGATGACCTGGGAGATTGAAGTCGGCACAACGGGCGACTATGAAGCAGCGGTTTATTATACATGCCCGGAAGAAGACATAGGGTCAACCGTCGAGCTATCATTTCACCCCGCGCAAGGACAGGCAACAAAAGTGCAAGGACAGGTGACCGATGCACACGACCCACCACTAATCGGCGCAGCAGATGATCGCTGGCCGCGCGGCGGAGAGTCCTACGTGAAGGATTTTGAGCCATTGACATTGGGAACAATCCATCTAAACACGGGCAGAGGAACCTTGACCTTGCGCGCCCTCGACGTACCCCATTCACAGGTGATGGATGTGCGGCGCGTGATGTTGACATTGAAGGAATAGTGAACGAGATAGACGCGATTAAAAACGCAAAGATGTGGACAAATACGCCCCACTTCTCTACCTTTGAAAAATCAAGGAAACGACTTCAACTTGAATATTCTGCGTTATGTAATACATTTGAGTAAGAGAAGGTATTGAGATTGGGCAGTTAGTAGAGGAGTTGATGTGGAGTGTGGAGAGATGGAGAGCTTTTTAAAAGGGATCCCAATGAAAGGAAACCTTTAGCTCACGAATGAAGCGAATAATTTGGACCTGAATGCAGATGAACAGATAAAAACCTGAGCAAGAGACCTATAAAAAATCCTACTTGGAGATTCGACAAGACCATCATATTAAAGATACAGGTCTTCGAAGGTATCATCCTTAAGAACATCTCCTATATTACCGAGTCGGCAGGCAGTATTCCGCCCTTCATCATCCACAGGCACGACGCTAAGACCATTTCCGATGATCACACAATTTTGGATCCGATATATGGGAATATGGTTTATGAAGAGTTGATCATGCGGACCAAGAGTGCCCTCAGAACTTCGGAAATTAGACGAAATCCTCAAGAGGTCTATGGTAAGCTGGTCATGCAGATCAAAGAAATTGCCTCCGATATCAATACTTCAGATGATCGTGCTGACGGGCTTGTGCAGTTGATCCAGGATTGGATAGACGAAGACGATACTGACGAACAGCGAGAAACACTCGAATACCTCATTCACGCTTTGGATGAAGATCGGCCGTCCAACCGTAAACTCTTCCCAAAGGAACTGAAAGGAAAGAGTTGGTAACGTGCCTGCCGAACATCCAAGAGAACTGCAAATTTACCAGAATCCAAATGGGCGAGAGCCTTTCACCGAATGGTGGAAATCAATACGAGATCAAAAGACGCGAAACAGTCTTCAAGCACGCCTTGACCGCCTTGAGCGCGGCTATTTTATCGATTGCAAATCTGTCGGTGACGGTATTTTTGAAACCCGTTTCCATTTCGGTGCAGGCTACCGCATCTATTTTGGCGAAGTGGATAACACCATCGTCCTTCTGCTCTGCGGCGGCGACAAATCTTCGCAGGCACGGGACATTGAACGCGCAAAAACTTATTGGCAAAATTACAAGGAGACCCAACGATGAGACAGATGAGAAATTATCGCGATTTCTTGATTAGAGAACTTGCTGATGCTGAAATTGAGGAGACCCTCTCCTACCTGCAAGTCTCACTGGAAGAATACCAAAAAGACGGATATAGTGATGTCCTGTATCTTGCTTATGAGACGGCGATTAAAGCACAAGGCGGTGCGCGAGAATTTGCCCGAAAGACGCATAGCAATCCTCAAGACGTGGCGAATGCCCTATCGAGTAAGAACGAGACGCTGATTTCTCAAGTAATAGAAAAACTGTTAGAGGATGGGTATGAAGGCAGCATATATGGTGAGGACGAAAGGCTTTACTTCAAAGATTTTATCTCCTATAAATCTCCCTATCAATCAATGTCTGTAGGTAATATATTGACCTCCATCACCCCAAAGTGCCATGGTGAGGATAGCTATACCAATCATTCTACTGGCCCATCAACTTTGGATTCGTTGGATGAGACGGGCCACTGGAAATTGGTTAGATGGGATATTGAGTTCGCCGAAAAAGGACACTGGAGTTACCCCGTTTTGGTAGAGTATTTAAGGCTTGTGTTTCAAGCCTGTGATTGATGCAGAAGTTGCTTACTGGAAAGTGGCGAGTTAAGAAGGAGAAAATATCATGCAGAACATAGATTTTTCTCAAATTCGGAACCATGACGGAAGTCAAAGCAAAGGATTTGAAGAACTGGTATGTCAGTTAGCACGTCTCTCAAAACCGGAAAATGCCAAAGAATTTATTCGCAAAGACGGGGCGGGAGGGGATGCCGGAGTAGAATGCTATTGGAAATTACAGGATGGCTCTGAACAGGCTTGGCAAGCTAAATACTTTCTAAAACCATTGGGCTCCTCGCAGTGGAGTCAGATTTCTGAATCTGTCAAATCTGCGTTAAATAAACATCCAGATTTAACCAAGTATTATATCTGTTTGCCTAAAGATAGAAATGATAGCCGTCGATCAAGCACAACAGGCAGGCAGATCACCTCTGAATTGGACAAATGGAACCAGAATGTAGAAAAATGGAAAGCGATAGCTGCTACGAAATCCATGCAAGTTGAGTTTGAATACTGGGGCGAACATGAAATACTCTTGATGTTGCAAAAGGATACCAGTGATTTTGCCAGCATAGCCAAGTACTGGTTTGGACCACCAATTCCTTATCCAACAGATATTTTGCCTCATCGGTATTTCCCAAAGGAACTCGTAGATGAAAAAATTAAGGATGAGACCAATACACTCCGTAAATCTCGCTTCTTCCCAGGATTTGACAGAGTTAATTCTTCGTTAATACTCGCACGGAAGTTGGTGGAAGGAGAACTCGCGGGCGGTACCGCTACAGTAAGATGTAGAGCACTTGCCTGGTGTGCGCGAATCCTGTCTATCGAAGATCGAGACAAAGCAGAAGAATACCTCAAATTCGCACAGGAATTAGGAACTTGTAAGGAAATAGATATAGCAAATGCTTTTATATTCTCACAAAAAGATGATAAAAACGCTGCTCTAAGTGCTCTGGCCCCCATTGATTCACCGATGTCTCGGTCCGCGGCCTTCATAATTGTCGCAAATCATGATGGACCACAGGGAGCTGTTGACTGGCTAAAGGCCGCCGGTATTGATACTTCTGATCTGGACTCTGACGGCAAACGGCATCTTTTGGGTTGTCAGTTTAAACTCGCGGACTGGAAGGCAGCACAAGAATGCCTTGGTTTGCTAACTGATGACGATTTGCGTGATACTCCTGTCCTCCATCACATGAAGGCTATAATACACCTTCTAAGATCTGTACCTGAGGAGCATCGCTCAGGCATCCTTCAACAACCACCTTTTGAAGCCGCCGATTTTCGTCTCAGCTCAAACCCAGTTGCACTTGAAGCCCGGCGAACTGCGCACCGTAGCTTTATCGACGCCTCAAAGGTTGCACGTCAACTGAGCTGTCCTCATGCAGAAAAGATAAGCGATGAGTATGCACTTTGGCTTGAACTCAGAGATCCTGATAAATACGAAGAAGGAAGAGAGCGGCTGAAGTCTAAACTTAACGACCTCAAGACCGCCCTGCATCTTGTTCATCTTGGTTTTCAATTTAAAATAAAATTAAATAAGGCGGAAATCGAACAGGAAATCGAACAGGAAATCGAACAGCAAAGAGCCCTCAATGGTGAAATGACTTATGACACCGCAAAAGCTCGTCTTGCTATGGTTTTCAGGCAACAGACGCCGAAGGAGGCCGCAAACTATATCGCTCGGTACTACGACGAACTTGTTGACCATATTAGTAAGAAGTCACTGCTGTCTCTCCAAATAGATCTGTTTTCTCAGGCTGGACAACTTGAGAAGGCAAAAGAGTGCCTGGACATTCTTTTACAAGAAGGAATTTCTGAGATAGAGGAGAGCCGGTTTAGGATAATAATTTCTGGGGCAGAAGGAAAAATTGATCCAGTTGAGGGTCTCAAAAAGCAGTTCAAAAAAACAAACGCCCTTAATGATTTGGTGAACCTCGTCCGCAGGCTCAAAGAACGAGATGACTGGAACGGTCTTTGCGAGTATGGCAAAATTTTGTTTGAAAGAACCGGTGAGTTGCGCGATGCGGAGGACTTAGCACTCGCTTTATGTAATTCAAATGAGAATGCACAACTTGTAGAGTTTGTGAAATCAAACGAGGAACTTTTAACACAATCCAAGGAACTGCCAATACTCTACTGTTGGTCTTTGTACCAGGAGGGTGAGTTACTGGAGGCTCGCT
>JAJEAX010000339.1 GCA_022822565.1 Candidatus Latescibacterota bacterium | reverse complement strand
CCTCGTGCTCTACACAGATGGTGTCACCGAAGCCATGAATGCCCAGAATGAGGAGTTTGAGATGGAGCGCTTGTGTGCAGTATTGTCCGAGTATTGTTCGTGTGGTGTCCGCGAAATTAATCAGGCGGTTTTTCAAGCTGTGCAGGCATTTGCGGGTGATATGCCCCAGTTCGACGATATGACCTGTATGACCCTTTTTTGCAGAGAGATAGGAATATGAAGGTGAAACGTTCTCTATGTATTGCGTCGGATCTCGGCGAGTTGGAGCGGCTCCACGATGCCGTGGCAGAACTCGGCGAGGTGGGGGATTGGCCCCCCGATCTCGTGTACCAGGTCGATCTCGTCCTCGAAGAATTGATCGTCAATACTGTGAACTACGGATACGACGATGATGCACGCCACGAGATTGAGGTCACGCTGACCTCAGATGAGGATGTTTTCACCGTTGAGATTATAGACGATGGACATGCCTTTAATCCACTGAAGGACGCCCCCGAACCAGATCTGGACGCAGGGATAGAAGATCGGCCGATAGGGGGGCTTGGGATCCATTTGATGCGCGTTATGATGGACGATGTACATTATCGCCGCGAGGAAAATAAGAATCATCTTACTCTGATTAAGCGGAGGAATGGATGAGCAGCACTCGCTATAGTTGTGCGGTTTTACTATTCGTCTTGCTGATTGTGGAAATCCGCGCGGAAGAATCTGGAATCTCTGACGAGCGCATCCTTTTTGGGCAGTCCGCCGCCTTTAGTGGTCCCGCCCAGGAACTGGGCAAGAACATGCGGATTGGTATTGAGGCCGCTTTTCAGGAGGCTAACGCGCGGGGTGGCGTGCATGGTCGGCAGCTAACGTTGTTGTCTCTCGATGACGCTTATGAACCCGAAGCTGCCATCGCCAATACCCGTCGCCTGATCGAACAGGAAGAGGTTTTTGCGCTGATCGGTGCTGTTGGCACACCTACATCGCTCTCCGCTACCCCTGTGGCCGCAGCTGCGGGTGTCCCCTACATCGCCCCCTTTACCGGTGCTGCCTTCCTGCGTGAAGATAGGTGGCAAAACGTGATTAACCTGCGGGCGTCCTATAACCAGGAGACCGAGGCTATGGTCGCTCGTTTGACTACAGACCTGGATATTAAACGCATCGCCGTTATGTACCAGGATGACTCTTTTGGTCGGGCGGGTTATCGCGGCGTGCGGCAGGCACTTGAGCGGCGTGGCATGGAACCTGTGGCAATAGGGGTGTACCCGCGCAATACCACGGCGATAAAGACGGGTCTGCTCAACCTGCATGGTGCAAACCCCGATGCAGTCATCCTGATAGGGGCCTACCAGCCGGTAGCAACGCTGATTGCCTGGGCGCGACACACGGGGCTGGATCCCGTATTCATGACCATCTCGTTTGTGGGCAGCAACGCTTTGGCCAGGGAACTCGGTCGCGGTGGCGCTGGGGTCTTCGTCACTCAGGTCGTACCTTTTCCAACGGATAACACTCTTCCCATTGGTATTGCCTACCGTCGTGCCCTATCTGCCCACGCGCCCGAAGCGACACCTGGCTTTGTCTCCTACGAGGGCTATCTGGCGGGTCGATTGGCTATCGCTGCTCTCGAACGCTGTGGCAGGGAGGTTGATCGCGCCGGGTTTCTCACGAGTTTGCGTAATACAGACACTATTGATCTGGACGGCTTTGAACTTCGCTATGGCGCAAATGACAATCAGGGTTCAGACGCTGTTTTTCTCACTGTGATTGGCACAGATGGCAGTTATCGCTCGATCCAAACGCTGCGGGACGCAATAAAGCCATGATTAACATACTAAAACACCTGCTTGAAGGCCGGTACCGAATCTCGACGCAACTCTATTTGGGTATTGGCGGTGCTGTTGTCCTCACTATGGGGGCGAGTCTGGTTGGCTGGTTTTCCTTCAACAGCGTGGGTGACGCGCAAAGTCGCGTGAATGAAGGCAGTGTGCCCGGAATGGCCGCCGCATTTGGAGTCGCGCAACAAAGCGGTGCCATTGTAGCCGCAGCACCGCGTCTCATCGCTGCTGCAACGCCAGAGACATTTGATCAGGTTATTGCCGAGATCGCCGCAGAGCGAAGCACCTTTGAAGCGCAGTTGGCGGCTCTGACGCAGCAAGGTGGAGAAGAAGAACGCTTTAGTCGCATTCGCGCCCAGGGTGGTACGCTGATTTCAAATATCGAAGAAATTGAATGCTCCATAGCCGAACTTTTTGCGCTGCAAGAACGGAGTGAAGCCCTGCGTGCAGAACTGGTTAAAGTGCGCAATGAACTGGTAGGTGTCATGGTCCCGCTTATTGACGACCAGTTGTTCTACGCGATGACGGGGTATCGCAATCTCGGCGAAGCACCCGCGTCGCCTGCACAGCACTTGTCGAGACAAGAGTTCGACCACTATCGCCATCTGGCTGCATTGCAAGCAGACGCCACCACAGCAATCCAGCTTCTGTCGAGTGCTTTCAATCTTTCAGATGCGCCCTTGATTGAGCCATTGCGGGAGCGATTTGAGGCTGCTAAAGACAGGATTGAATGGAGTTTGTCGGCACTTGGAACGGCCCGTGCGCGCAGTCAGATCGCTCCGATATGTGCCCGCCTGTACCAGTTGGGGCTGGGGGAAGAAGGGGGCTTCGACCTGCGTACACGAGAACTCGAACACGTCGGGCACCAGCGGGATCTGCTCGCGCGCAATCAGTCTCTTGCCCTTAATCTGGTCGCCGAAGCCGAAGGGCTGGTAAATGCTGCCCGCATAAGTGCGAAGGAAGCTACCCACGCTTCCACACTGGCCATCGGCACCGGGCGCAGTCTTCTGTTGGTTTTGAATGTGATCAGCATTACTGGCGCGTTGTTGATCGCCTATTTATTCGTGGGACGAATGCTATTGCCCCGTCTCGAGCGACTATCCGAGCGGATGCGCCGCATGGCTGATGGCGACCTGGAGGGCAAGGTCGAGATCGGTGGGAACGACGAGGTGGCAGATATGGCCGCAGCCCTTGAAGTTTTTCGCCGCCACGCTCTGGAGGTGCAGCGCCTGAATCTGGTGGAAAAACTGGCCGAAGAGTTGCAATCTAAGAATGCAGAGCTCGAAAAAGTGCTGGAGGATTTGCAGGTGGCGCAGGACCAGATTGTTATGCGCGAGAAATTGGCCGCGCTCGGCGAACTCACCGCAGGTGTGGCGCACGAGATCAAGAATCCGCTGAATTTTGTGAAAAACTTCTCGGAAGCTTCGGAAGAACTAATGGAGGAGTTGAGAGAGGTACTGGACGAAAGTCCCGAAGCACTGGACGAGGAGCAGCGCGAATTGGTTGACGAGATATGCCAGGACCTCACCGACAACATGGGGCGCATCCTCCAACACGGCACCCGCGCCGACCGCATTGTTCACGATATGCTCATGATGGGGCGCGGCTCTGGTGAGCGACTGCCCATTGAAATCAATAATCTGCTCGATGAACACGCCCGCCTTGCCTACCACAGCGCACGGGCGACTGACGCGGATTTCAACTTGACCATCGAGACGGATTTCGACCCAGATGCAGGGCAAATCGAGGCAGTGCCGCAGGACCTGGGGCGCGTATTCCTCAACATGGTAGGCAATGCCTGTTATGCTACCGACGAGAAACGGCGTGCTATCGAAGCAGATGATGGTGTGACCTTTTTTCCGACTCTGTCGCTGAGCACCAGGCGCATGGATGATCGGATAGAGATAAGCATAAGAGATAACGGGAATGGGATTCCGCCCGAGGTTGTCGATAAAATTTTTAATCCTTTCTTTACCACCAAACCGACAGACAAGGGCACGGGTCTTGGCCTTGCCCTTTCCAACGATATTGTGCGCGAACACGGGGGAACTATCCGAGTTGTATCCGAACCCGGTGAATTCACCGAGATGATAGTAGAATTGCCTTTGGTGCCGCCTGCGGTGACGACTGAAGAGGTAGCGAGATAGAAGGGAGTGGAGGCACTGTCTCATCACTATGGGAGGAGTAGTTATGCGAACGTTTTCTAAAGCCCTTATTCATCATCGGTTCACTGCCCTGGCGGGAAAGACACTCGCGGTGCTCGGTTTTCTTGCGTGCGCCACAACTGCCACATATGCGGCGGTTGACGAGGAAACCCTGTTTGTCTTCAACACTTTTTCCTTCCTTATTTGGGGCGCGCTGGTGATGTGGATGTGCGCGGGATTTACCATGCTCGAGTCCGGCTCTGTACGCACCAAGAATGCCTCTATGATTTGTCTGAAGAACATCGGCCTCTACTCCATTGCCGGGCTTGCCTATTATTTTATCGGCTATAATCTCATGTACGTCGATGTGGAGAGTGTGATTGGTTCATTCAAATTTTTATACGGACCGTCAGGCGATGAGATCGCTCTGATAGCGGGAAATGAGGCCTCGAAGGCGGCGGTGGTTGAGAACGGCTATTCCACCATGTCCGACTGGTTTTTCCAGATGGTCTTCGTCGCGACCACTGCTTCCATTGTCTCTGGAGCCCTGGCCGAACGGGTCAGGATCTGGTCCTTTTTCCTTTTTATTCTGGTGCTGACAGCGATTATCTATCCCATCGTCGGCGCGTGGACATGGGGCGAGGGATGGCTGAGTGCAATGGGTTTCAAGGATTTTGCTGGATCGACCATCGTGCATAGCACCGGTGGTTGGGCAGCGCTTGCTGGTGTGATAGTCGTTGGACCGAGGTTCGGCAAATTCCGCAGCGATGGTACGGTTAAATCCACGCCTCCCTCCAATATTCTCGTGGTGACGCTGGGTGTCTTCATCCTGTGGTTCGGATGGTTTGGCTTTAACGGTGGGTCGCAACTGGCATTGGGAAGCGCGCTTGACGTGGTCGCGATGAGTCATGTATTGGTCAACACCAATCTGGCAGCCGCAGCCGGTGTTATGGCGGCTCTTTTAGTTTCTCGACCGATCCTGGGACGCATAGATCTGTTTGCAGGGTTGAATGGCGCAATCGCTGGGCTGGTGTCGATTACTGCGGGACCTGATATTGTCGATCACTACTGGTCAGTCGTCATTGGTGCTATTGGCGCGGTTTTGTGTACTGCTGGGATCAAGTTTCTGGAAAAGATCAAGCTGGATGATGTGGTTGGGGCAATACCGGCTCACTTATTCGCCGGTATCTGGGGCACCATAGCGGTCTGCATCGCTGGCGGCGGCAACTTAGGCGTGCAATTGATCGGCATCGCGGCGGTTGGCGCATTCGCGTTTGTGACCTCGTGGGTGTTGTGGCGCGCGATTGCTATGACGTTGAGTGTGCGCGTGTCACGGCAGGTCGAACAATTGGGGCAGGATGTTGGGGAATTGGGAATTGACGCCTATCCCGAATTTGTGCTTATGCCAGAAGAAGATGATGAGGAATAAGCAAGAATCTTCTGTATATCTTCTGGTGGATGTGCTTCAAACATCATTTCTTCTTTTGTTACGGGATGCGCGAATGTCAATTGAGTCGCGTGGAGCATCTGTCGATTTGTTTGTGCGAGCAGGTGGGTTGCCTCTCTCCGAAACAGGGGGGCAATCCCAGACAGCCGCTCCTCGCGTCCGCCGTATAGCGGGTCGCCAAATACAGGGCGATTGAGATGCGCGAGATGCACTCTGATCTGGTGTGTACGACCCGTCTCCAGCGCGAGAGATAGCAAAGAGAGAAAATCGTAGCGCGCCTTTATTTTCCAGCGCGTTGCCGCATATCTTCCCTTCTGAGAAACGGCCATTCGCTTTCGATCTTTGGGATGTCTTCCAATGGGTGCTTCTATGCGCCCCTCATCTGCTTCAAAGCCCCCCCATATCAGCGCGAGATAACGCCGCTCCATTGCACGGGCTTCCAACTGGGCAGCCAATTTGCGATGCCCTGCATCACTTTTGGCGACGACCATCAGCCCCGATGTGTCTTTGTCTAATCGATGTACAATACCCGGTCGCAAAACCCCATTGATACCCGATAAATGCGTGCAGTGTGACAGGAGGGCATTGACGAGTGTTCCCGAGGTCACTCTTCCCGCCGGATGTACAATCATACCCGCCGGTTTGTCGAGCACCAGTACATGATCATCTTCAAAAAAAATATCCAGAGGAATATCCTCTGGATTAATTGCACTATCTATTGGAGGGGGTATATCTATTGTGATGCTATTGCCAGCCACCACCCGATAGCTCGATCGCGTTGTCTTCCCGTTGATGCAAACAGCACCCTCGGCAATCAGTTTTTGAAGGCGTGAACGCGAAAGTTCAGGGCGTTGATCGGCCAAATAGCGGTCCAGACGCTGGCCTTCATGTTGGGGCAGAATTTTTAGATGAATCACGGTTGTACACTGTCTCACGGCGTTTAGATGTGATGCCAAAAGCAAAAATTAAGAGAGCGGTTCCCACACTGACACAGGTATCCGCGAGGTTAAAAACCCACCACCGCGCAGTTCCAATGCCAAAATCGAGAAAATCAATTACGACACCGAATCGCACGCGGTCGATAATATTGCCAATTGCACCTCCCAACACCAGAGTCAAACCAATGGCTGCGAGGCGGTCTTCGGGAGGGATACGCCACAGCAACCCACCAACCACGAGAAGTGCCACACAAGCCAGTAATAGATGCAGGTACGGGTTGCCCAATCGGATGCCGAATACTGCGCCTGGATTGTGAATGTAGGTCAGCTTAAAAAAAGATCCCAGCACCGGTACAGATTCGCCCAGGGTCATGGTTTGCAACACCCACCATTTTGTAAGTTGGTCCAGTACCAATGCCACACCTGTAATCCACAAAAATCTCACAATTATACCTCATGCTGATTTGTTTTGTTTTTCTTTACAAGGAACGCAAATTTCCGTAGTTGGTACAGCTTCCAATCTCGCTCTGGGGATGGGAGATTTACACTCTCGGCACACGCCAAATTTGCGGTTTTCGATGCGCGTTAAAGCAGCGTCAATTTGGTCCAGATAAGCACCGTCGCGCGCTGCAAATAGAAAAGCCTTTTCGCGTTCCATGGTCGAATTGCCCAAATCGGGCATGTGATCTGAATACGTCAGGTCGCCCGACGATTCTGCCGAGGTGATCTGCATGGAATGGCTCTGCAAAGTGCCCAGGTCTTTAACGATAGAGGAGCGTTTGGTCTCTAAAAGATTTTTGAAATACTTCAGGTCTTGGTTTGTCATTTTATTCCTTTCTATCCACAGCTTTCCAAATTTGACAGGCATTTTCTTTGATTAGCGCGTGTTGTTCCGGCCAAAAAAAAGTAGGCAGCGGATCAAGCGGGACCCAGGACATGCTTTCATGATGTGTTGTATCGGTTGGCACGGCATCAATCTGGTCGGTCAGGTATAAAAAATAATGTGTTATTTTCCACTCTGTCTTGTAAAAATCAAGCCGTTCTTTTATGCCGAGTTTTTCTACGAGTTGCAGTTTTGATATTCCCACTTCTTCTTCGATCTCTCGTCTGGCAGCATATTCGATTTTCTCGCCCGCTTCAATGTGCCCTTTGGGCAATACATAGTCGGTATGCCCTCTCTCGCGGGCGAGAGCCAACAATGCCTGATCGCCATCCCGACGCACGACTACACCGCCTGCAGCGTGACGTTCTCGCAACCCTTTGGGGCGTATGTACCAGCTATTGTCGATCATAAAAATTATTGTAGATGTGGGTTGAACTGCTGGCGCAGTTGTACACCGTTCCAAACCCACATCTACGTCAGGTCCAGTACTTATCGTATAAAAGACCGAGTCTTTCTTTTGCCGCGCTGGAAATTGCATCTGGCGATGTGATAATTGCAAATTGTGCGGCATTGAGACAATCGCAATCCGATGTTCTGGGCAACTGTGCGGCCAATGTACATACAATTTGATTTGCGTGCTCGGCATTGGCTTTTAACACAGCGATTACGGCTTCCACCGACACATCTTCTTTTGCTTCATGCCAGCAATCGTAATCGGTGCCCATAGCCAGCATCGCATAACACATTTCGGCCTCGCGTGCGAGCTTGGCTTCGGGCAAAGCCGTCATTCCAATCACGGTCGCATTGACTTCTCGACGATAAAAATGGGACTCTGCGCGCGTGGAGAACTGCGGTCCCTCCATACAGATATACGTTCCACCATCGTGGGTGGTTACTCCGGAGTTTTTTGCAGCAGCCAGCAGTAAGTCGCGCAATTCGCCGCAAAAAGGATCGGCAAAGGCCACATGTCCGGCAATGCCTTTACCAAAAAATGTGCTCGCACGGATGCCGCGGGTGCGATCAAAAATCTGGTCGGGCACCACCATATCACCCGGTTTTATAGCTTCCCGCATAATTCCCACAGCACTTATCGACAACAGATGCGTCACGCCCATCTGTTTCATGGCATATACATTGGCGCGATAGGGCACTTCAGAAGGCAGTAGCACATGTCCGCGCCCATGACGGGGCAAAAAATATACCGATTGGTCGCCTATACGCGTTTCGACAACTGCATCTGATGGCTTGCCAAAAGGTGTGGCAAGGCGATGTTCGGCTACGATTTCCACACCTTCCATGTGATAAACACCAGATCCGCCTATAACACCCAGTCGAACAATCTGTTCAGGCATCTTCGTCGTCCTGATCTGTGGCGTCATCTTCTATTTGGGGAATATTCTCTTTTACCACGTTGAAGGGGGTCATTTGAAATTGGTCTAAAAAATCAGTCTGAACCTGTACCAGAGCCTTAAACTTGGACAAGAACATATCGCGTTGATTTTGTAACTCTACAAGCTCTGTGCGGATTTCCTGCACCTGTGTGCGCGCTTTTTCAATAGCCCGACTGCTGCGAATTTCCGCTTCTTTCACAATCAGTCGCGCTTCTTTATGCCCATTTTCCTTGACTTCTTCAGCCGTCTGCTGAGCAGTTCTGAGCATTTCCTGGAGGGTTTGCTCTATTGACCGATAGTGTTGCACTTCTGTATGCAGCGCATTGAGATGTTCTTTTAGTTCGATATTTTCGCCGCCGAGATTTTCAACCTCTGTAGCCAGCATTTCGAGAAATGCCTGCACTTCTTCTTGATCATAACCGCGAAAAGCTTTCTTAAAAATCTGTTTGCGAATATCTTGTGGTGTGATGTTCACAATTTCCCTCCCCCAGGGGCTATTTTATAACTCAAATACACTTTGGATAGCACTCTGAACAATTTGCAGAAGCAAAATTAACAAAATAGGCGACAAATCGAACATGCCCAGCGGAGGGACGATCTGCCGAAAAGGTCCCATAATAGGCTCAGTCAAGCTGTAAAGTGTCCACATAAATCTGCCCCCGCGCACAAAGGGCAACCAGGAAAATACAATACGCGCAATAATTAAAACCAGCAGGATCGCAACGACCCCATAGAGCAACCAACCGATGACATGCAGGATTTTGCCAGAAGAGATACCTTGTAGCAATCCTATGAGTGCAAGCAGTACATCGCTGGTCAACCATTTAAAAAAAAATGCCCCAATCAATGTCGCTATCACCAGAATCAATGGTGCCGCAGCGGTATTTCCTGGCATGTGTTGCGCAATGGGCCACACGAGCGGATCGGTTATGCGCCGAACATAATATTGAGACCAGCCAAAGGAATTCATACGCACCAAAATAGCGCGTAATAGCAACAACGCCACCATGCCGATTACCAATGCAACAAGCATCCAGTCAATGGTTTGTTGGATTAAAATAATCGCCTGAGCAACCACATCAACCATAGTTTATACCGTCCGCTGACCAAAAATTGCCGTGCCCACGCGAATCATTGTTGCGCCTTCTTCAATTGCAACTTCAAAGTCGCTGGTCATCCCCATAGACAGGATAGACACAGGGGGCTTGTGAATTGCGATGCGATCCCTGATTTGTCGCAACAAGACAAAATTTGGTCGCGCTGTCTCAGGGTCTGGATCAAATGCGCCAATCGTCATTAGCCCTGCCACTGAAACGCCCTGCAGGTCATCGACCTGCCCGACCAGGTCCAATGCCGCGTTGGGCGATATACCGAACTTCGATGTTTCGCCCGATGTATTTACCTGTACCAATACGCGAGTTGGGGTGTTTCTCCGCACAGCCCACCGGCTGATTTCTTTCGCCAGGCGCAGTGTGTCAACCGAGTGAATCAGGTCGAATAGAGGCAACGCCTGTTTGACTTTGTTGCGCTGTAAGTGTCCAACCAAATGCCAGGATACGGTGCCGGCTACCTCTGGGACTTTATGCTGTGCCTCTTGCACGCGACTTTCACCTAAAACCCGTGCCCCCGCATCTACGACCTGTTGCACGACATCGACAGGCCAGGTCTTTGTTACAACAATCAATTTAACCTCGTCTGCCGACCGCCCGGATCTATGGGCAGCCCTATCAATGCGGTCTTGAACGCGTTTTAAGTTCTCAGCAATTGCCGACATAGATTTCGGTCTCAAAATTGAAATATAGATTTCATAATGTAGGCAAAAACCAGTGTAATAGCAACAAAAACGGCCTGGAATACTGAGTCGAACCGCGCGGGTTTTTTAGCTGTGGGGGGAAAAAAACCGTTGACCCTACACAGGAGATATATGTATTGTACAGGCGTTCTCACGCCACGTCTTATCTTTTTAATCTGGAGCTATTCTTATGCCGCGAAATGGTTATGGACACATGGTGCTGGATGACTATGTCGCGCGCGTGCGGGCTGTAAATGCCGACCGCGCAAAACGCCTGTCGTCTATCCGAACAAAAAAAGAAGCTTTCGCATACCGCGATGAAGTGCGCGAGGCCATTGACAACGCCTATCGCCCCTGGCCGAGCAAAACACCGCTTAATGCGCGTGTCGTCGGTACAATTGAACGCCGCCATTATCGCATTGAAAAAATCATCTTTGAGAGCCGTCCGGGCTGTTTGGTCACCGCCCACCTTTACGTGCCCGACAAACTCGATGGACCGGCCCCTGGTATTATTGGCTCTTGTGGTCATGCAGCCGATGGCAAAAATGCATCTCTTTATCAGGCATTTTGTCAGCGTTTGGCGCGCAATGGTTTTGTCGTTTTGATCTATGATCCCTTCAATCAGGGCGAACGCGATCAATACTATGCCCTGCACAGCCGCGAAAGTGTGCGGTCTTCAACACATGCTCACAATATGATGGGCAAACAACTCGAACTTGTGGGCGAATGGTTTGGCGCGTGGCGAGCATGGGATGGTATCCGCGCGCTCGACTATTTGCTTACCCGTCCCGAAGTCGATCCCGGGTGCGTCGGGCTTACGGGCAATTCGGGTGGCGGTACTATGACCAGTTGGATATGGCCGGTGGAAGAGCGTTTTACTATGGCTGCCCCCAGTTGTTTTGTCACCACGTTTGCCGCCAATCTCGAAAATGAACTGCCCGCGGATTCGGAACAGTATCCGCCAGGCGTGATTGGCGCGGGGCTGGACATGGCCGATTTTTTTATTGCCCGAGCACCATCTCCCGTCATCTTGCTCGGGCAAGCCTATTGCTTTTTTGACCGACGCGGTCTCAAACAAGCCTATTCTGAAGTCCGTCGTTTCTACGATATCATTGGCGCGCCAGCCAATGCGACTGATATTTTTATCGGGTCAGAAGGCCACGGTTTTTTCCGCGATAATCAGGAAGCTATGGTGAGGTTTTTTGCAACGCATGCCGGCATTCAGCAGGTTACCAATTGGGAAGAGACCGAAGACCTGAGTGATGTCTTAAATGTCACCCCCAAAGGCGAGGTTGTGCCCGAAGGTGCTACGCCTATTTACGATCTGATTGCCCAAAAAGCAGATGTTCTTGCATCAAAACGCAAAAAGTTGGGGAAAGACGAACTCACCCGTCGTGTGCAAGACGTGCTCGACTTGTCTGATGACCGCGACCTGCCCCATCACCGCTGGTTGCGCAGCACGACAGAAGATGGCGTTCGCCTGGCGCGGTATGCGGTTGAAACCGAGGGCAATATTCGCGCTATTATGCGGAAACGCCTGTCCAATCCTTCTTATGCGCATACGCTCGATGTAGAACGCGAAGTTCATCTCTATTTGCCACATGTTTCTGCGGAAGTAGATCTGATCGAAGACTCTTTGGCGAAAGAACTCAAAGAAAAACACCCGCTCTATGCACTCGATGTGCGCGGCCTGGGGGAATCGCTTGCCGATGATGAACGCGAGTTTTTTCACCCTTATGGCAATGACTATATGTGCAATGGCTATGGTCTGATGCTCGGTCAAAGCTTTCTCGGACGACGGGTACACGATGTGTTATCCACGCTCGATCTGCTGGTTGATGAAGGCGCGGAAAAAATTCATCTCTACGGGCGCGGACAGGGTGCTATTCACGCGCTATTTGCCGGATTTCTCCATTCCGGAGTGACGACTATAACTCTGAAAAATTATCCGCTGTCCTATCACGCCTGGACACAAACGCCTCTGGTCAGTTGGCCCACTGCCAATATCCCCCGGGGCGTTCTCACATCTTATGATCTGCCCGATCTGATGGATGTCGTGGATAAAAAACTCGCGCTCATACAGCCCTGGGGGGCGGATATGGGAGAGGTGTGAAGTAGGAAGTGTGAAGTAGGAAGGGAGGTGGGGATGTTTATCCTTCTAGCTGTTCGCGCAGATGGGCTTCCATTGCCACAAACTGGGGGTCAGCGCGCAAGGTGTTTTCTCGAGGATGGGGAAAATTAACTTGCAAGTCTTCCGCGATTTTGCCGGGTCTGGCAGACATTACCACAACGCGGTCGGAGAGGAGCAATGCCTCGGAGATGCTGTGGGTTATAAATAAGACAGCAGCACCGGTCGCCTGCCATATTCGCAACAGTTCAATTTGCATTTTTTCTCGCGTCATTTCATCCAATGCCCCAAAAGGCTCGTCCATAAGCAAAACGGATGGTCGGAAGGTCAAGACTCTGGCAATGGCGACCCGCGATTGCATGCCGCCGGATAGTTCGCGCGGATACGCCTGCTCAAATCCAGCCAATCCGACTATGTCGATCATTTCAGAGACCCGGCTTAAAATTTCTGCGTCTCCAAAGACTTCTGCGGGCAGGCGCACATTTTCTTCAACTGTGCGCCAGGCGAGAAGCGAGGGATGTTGAAATACAAAGCCCACCAATCGTTCGCGCCGCGCGATTTCGGGTATTTTCCCCAGTACGCGAACCTCGCCCTTTGTCGGTGTTTCCAGATCGCCGACAATCCGCATTAAGCTCGTTTTGCCACATCCCGAGGGTCCGATCATACTGACAAATTCGCCCTGCGCTATTTGCAGGGAAATTTGTTCGAGTGCCTCTACGCGGTTGCTGTCGGTTACAAAAACCTTGTGAATATCTCGCAGTTCAATGGCTAATTCACTCACTTCGCGTCTCACCTTCAATGTTTGTTCAAGTGCTTTTCCAGGGTCTTGACCACGGTTTTTAGCGTTTTAATGCGCGCATATAGCTTGCAGTTGGACTCTACAATGGTCCAGGGCGCGTAATCTGTATCCGTGCGGTACAACATCTCATCTACGGCGTCGCGATACTGATTCCATTTCTCTCGATTGCGCCAATCTTCATCTGTAATTTTCCACTGTTTAGATGGTGTTTTTTCGCGGTCTTGAAAGCGCTTCAATTGTTCGTCTTTGTCGATATCGATCCAGAATTTGAATAATAAGGTGCCGTAATTTGCCATCTGTTCTTCCATTTCGTTGATTTCGCGGTACGCGCGCTGCCATTCCTGTATTGTCGCAAATCCCTCTACGCGCTCGACCAGAACGCGTCCGTACCACGACCGATCAAAGATGGCAAAATGACCGGCTTTGGGCATTTTGATCCAGAATCGCCACAAATAGTGATGTGCCAGTTCAATATCATTTGGCGCGGCGATGGGGAACACGTCGTATCCTCGCGGGTCCATGCGGCGCACCAGGCGTTTGATATTGCCTCCCTTTCCCGCGGCATCCCAACCTTCGTACACAATGACCACCGACTGCCTTTTCGAATATACTTCGTGCTCGATTTCCCATATCTTTTTTTGATAGATGCGGCGCAGGCGATCGTATTCTTTGCGCGTGAGTTCTCTGGACAAATCAGAAGTTTCGAGCATAGAGTGTGGGATTGGGGATAGGGAAACGGATTTGCCCCGCGTCTTTTTGTTCAGAGATGCCAGTTTTTTTTCCAGGACTGCTATTACCTTTTCAAATACCGAAACTGTTGCAAAACGCCAATTTTCAGCCGGTACAATATGCCAGGGGGCATATTTCTTGTCCGTGCGTGCGATCATGTCTTCGATGACTTCCCCATACGGTTTGTATTGTTTATTCTTTTTCCAATCGTAATCTGTCACGCGCCAGGAGGTCAGGGGATTTTTCTCGAGTTGCTTAAAACGCTTTCTTTGTTCTTTGCGCGAGATGTGCAGGAAGAACTTGATGATTACATGGCCGTCATCTACGAGTTGTCGCTCGAAACTATTTACTTCTTGGTACGCTTTATCAACCGGTAGCTCGTCCATCGTTGGGTCCATTTTCTCTACGATGAAACGGCTGTACCAACTCCGACTGTAAATTACCAGGCGCCCGCGTTCGGGTATTTTGGTCCAGAAGCGCCACAGAAATGGTCGGTAAATCTCTTCTTGATTGGGGACTTGGGTTGAATATACTTTGACGCCGCGGGGGTCGAGCACTTGCAATAATTCGTTGATCAGCCGCCCTTTACCAGAAGCGCCCCAGCCTTCGAATACGATTGTGATGGGCACTTTGTTGTCCAGTGCCTGTCGCTCGAGTTGCCCCAGTTTTATTTCCAGCTTTTCCATGCGGGCGTTGTATTCAGATTTTTTTATTCTTTGTTTTAGGTCAATAGCATTTAGGATTTCCATATTTTATTCCTCTACCCATGTGCGTGAGTCGGGTACGTCTAACCACGCGCCGTCTTGCACAATTGATTGTTGACTGATTAACCCAGGCAAGGTCATGTCCATGGCTTCGTGAATGCCAATTGGACAGGCGATTTCGCCGTTAATGCTTTGAATAAAATCCATGATCTCAAAATAGTCGCCCCCACCGTGCCCGGCTTTTAATGCCGCTTCAGTGGGGTTGCGCCACATGTCGGGCATGTAATTTTCTTCCAGATCTGCCAGATCCATCCATTCATTTTTTTCTTCGCAGATATCTGCAAGCCATACGCGATTGATACCGCCGCGCTCTCTCGCTGATTCATAACACCCTTTTGTTCCTTGTAGTTGAAAATTGCCGGTTGCATGGGGGCGTTCCGATAGCATATCTACGCGGATTTTTACCAGTCCACCGCTCGCCATCTGGCACAACATGACGCACGAATCTTGATTTTCATACTGGTCTCCCCGGGGGTCTGTGTAATGGTGTCCGCTACCCGCACAACACACGCGCACCACGCGGTCGCCCGGCATCCATTGCAATAGAGGTCCCAGGCTGTGCGTGCAATAGGTGACACCATCGACGCCCGTTTGCCACTTGCGCCGCCATTTTGTGATTTCATTCAGGGCTTTTAGTTCGTGCAAATACTCTCCTTCACCGTAATATACATCGCCGAACAAACCCTGTCGCACGAGTTCTTTTACGAGTACGTTGGGGCGGGTATAGGTGTAATTTTCAGCCATCATATAGATTGCTTTTGACGATGTAGCGGCGTGTACCAGGTAGCGGCATTCCGCTACGGAGACCCCGGCTGTGACTTCGCTTAAGACGTGGATGTTCCGGTTCAATGCCTCAATTGCCTGCTGAGCGTGAAAATGCATGGGCGTGCCGATGACGACTGCATCGAGTTCCGAACGCGCGAGCATGGTTTCGTAATCCGCGTATTTTTCAGATGCTCCCAATCGCTCAGCAGCGGCGTCGAGTTCCTCTTCGCGCACATCGCATACCGCGTGTATGCGAGCTGTTTCATGCGCTTCAAAAGCGACTCGAAAACTCCCTCCGCGTCCAGCAGCCCCCACAATGCCCACGTTTAATTTTTCAGCGATGCCCATGGTTTACTCCCATGTTTTGTTCGTAAAGTTCAGATGGTTGGCGTTTTCAATGGTGTAGAATTTGTCGGTAATGTAGGTGTATTTCATTCATCACGGATTTGTTAGCACTCGTGTCAAAGGATCTCCACACCTGATTCTCTGTATGATTTCCGATCTCCCGCGAAAGCGAACTTTGTTAGACGTGTTTCTCAGTCGTCTCTGCTCAATTTTCGAAAGCCTACCCGATGCAACAACTGGGGTAAACTTCGTAATTGCGCCATGTGGAATAATCTGATCAGCGACATCAGCACCAGCCTGAAGTTGCTTTGCTACATCACTGGCACTGATCCCACCTGATTTCAGTTCTATGGGTACGGTCCACGGACTTCCATCTGTATCGTCTAAAGATCCGATGAACAGGTAGTCACATCGCGTTTCATGCTGGCTTGGAGGTGAACCGGGAGAATCCATGTGGATCAAAACGAATTGACGCGAAACTCCTTTGAGTGAAATTGAGCACTTCCCTGCCCTACACTGCTTTCTCAGGCATTGAGCATCTACCTTTCCCCGTACCGACTCCATCATCGTCATCTGGTTCAATTTTCCTCGATTCGGTTGGAGATTGTTGCCCAGTCGTTGTGGGTACCAATCGCAATATCGTCGTAGTCGGATCGGAAACCACCATAATCCACATCAAGGGGTATCTCCTTTACAATTGATCCCCTGGGGCGTTTTTTAGGCTCGAACAGCCATGTGCCTACCTGGTCGGGACTGAGCGCGTAGTCCGCCCCACCGATCCCTTTTCTGTCAGATTCCGAAAGTTCCGAGAGGCGTACCAGATTGGCGAGTTCTTCCAATACCCATTCGCTATGTGTGGTAATTATAATCCGTATGCCAGAACGCACTGCCGCCGCGAGATGCCGAATGAAAGCGACCTGCATTCCGGGATGCAAATGAGCCTCGGGTTCTTCGATGATCAGGACTTCTCCAGGTGAGACGACATGGCGAAGGTACAATACGATGGGCGCGAGTTCCGATACCATGGATGAGGTGTTCATCAGCGGTATGTCTTCTGTCCATCCTGTTGGCTGATAAGAAAATACCGGGTAACCAGTGACTGAATTTTTGATATGAATTACTCCCCTCAGGATTTCGTTTTCAAGACGTTGGGGGAGATCCCACTTTGGCCTTTCCCTTGTGCGCGCCAAATGATCTAATTCAATAAGCTGTTCGAGGAAGTCTGCGACAACGCCAGAGAGCACAGGTAACGCTCGTTCGGAACGGAGATTTGCACGCGATGCACCTTGGATCAAAGATCCCATGACAACATTGCGCGCGTGCATGATACCCGTGCGGTCCGCGGGGAGATAATAGGCGGGCAGGCTCATTGGATTAGCAAAGGAAGAAATGATGTTCTCAAAAAGCTCATATATCAATACATCCATGAGATATTTTTTTCTTTCGCTATCTGCCAATTCTCCATCCGACAGGTTCTGCCTCCAATGATACCATTCATTGAAGGCGTTTCGCCCGACCTGCAAAGGTGTTGTGTCAGGGATTGATGTGGTGAAAGTATCTTTTTTTATTGCAAATTTATACAATGAGTTGTACTTGGCTTGCGTTGAGACTGGTGTGAGAGCAATCTCAGCACTTTCCCTGCTTCCGTGGCGAATGAATCTTCTTAGCCCGTCAATACCAAAACACCGCATCATTTCAGCGGATAGAACATCGCTGATGAGAACATCACTGAGCAAAGGACGGATCAGTGATACAATTTCGTCTGGTAGAGGAAATTCCTCTGTCAACCTATCCATTTTTATTTTTGAAAAGAATTGCTCTGCTCCGTCATGCAAACGTGCGATCTCTTCCTCAGACATCTCGTGCTCGCCAAATAACTTCTTACGACCATAGAACTTAGGAGGTCTTTGTGTCTTGGAGCCATTAAAAAACTTATGCAGCGCGTAGATTAAAATTGCCAAATAGGACTTTCCCGTATTGCTCGGTCCGACAAATACAGTAAGCGGGCGCAGTTCGATTTCTGCATTATAAATCGGTCCAAAGTCTTTGACCGACAGCGTAAGATTTTTATCTTGTGATGTCACCATTGCTGCCTCCTCTGTATATCCTGGATGGCTTATTGGGCAAGTGTATCTTTTGGGAGTAAAGTTTTCACAATATCTACGAGAGAGTTTCCCACAGATAAGTCTTCAATACGCATTAAAAATACCTTTATTTACAAATTCTATCGCAATTGGTACACAGGCGTAGCGCAACAACAGTAATGACCAAAATCTTCTGGATCGCGGCTTAAAGCATGCCGCGATGACGGGTTTCAGATGCATATATTTGCAGATGGCTGACTGCTATAATTTTACCCCTTACCAGAACTCGACAGGCGCATGTCTTCTACCAGCATTTGCACGCTGGTTCTGCCTTGCCATGTATTGGCCTGTAGTGCAAAGGCGAGATCGACGCGGTCGCCCACTGACAATTCGTAAACTCGTTCGCCCTGGCGAAACCAGATTGCATCGCACAGATCCGCACCTGTATCTACGCTGAGTTTCAAATGCGCTCCGCGGCCTATGGCGCGCGCATCTGCAATTCGGCAATCGCGAGCTATAAAACGCGGCAACTCGTTTTTTGCACCAAAAGGTGCCAATTTGTCCAGGGTGTCAACGGTCACAAGCGAAATATCGGATGGTTTGAGTGCGGCATCGACTTCCAGTTGGGGCGTCAGTGCTTCCTCTGATAACCGCGCTTGAGCGTCTGAGATCAACCGGTCTTGAAATTCGAGATAATTTTCAGCGGGGACTGAAAATCCGGCGGCATCGGCGTGTCCGCCAAATTCGGTGAGCAAATCTGAGACGCGGAAAATCGCTTCGACGATATTGTATCCACCTGCTGTGCGCGCAGAACCCGTGTAGATGCCATTTTTCCGAAAGTTGGTACACACCAGTGCTGGGCGCGAAAATTTTTCGACCAATCGCCCGGCGATCAGCCCGACCACACCGAGATGCCAGTCTTCACCGCGCACGACCAGAATGCGATATTGATCCAACCAGTTATCTTCTACCATGCGTTCGGCTTCGGCTATGCCGTCGTTTTGTAGCGTCTGTCTTTCGCCATTTAGACCGTTTAATTCTTCGGCGAGTTTTGCCGCCTGGACTTGGTTTTGACAGCGCAACAAATCGAGTGCCAGATCGGCCGATGATAGGCGCCCGGCGCTGTTGATGCGCGGTCCCAGGAAGAATCCAATAGAGATTGTGTCAACGGGGCGGTTGGTCGTACCCGCGACGGCTTTGAGTGCCTGCAAGCCTGGTCGCTCGGTGGTGTTGAGCACCTGCATCCCCTTTCGCGTAAGCAGGCGATTTTCTGCGAGCATGGGAGCCATATCAGCCACAGTGCCCAATGCGACGAGATCCAGAAGCGAGTTCAAATATCGTCGGCGCTCTGAATCGGACAGGAACTCCGATGTTAGAGCCTGCACCACCTTAAATGCCACGCCTACGGCAGCCAGTCCTTTGAAGGGATATTCGCAGTCTGCGCGATTGGGATTCACCAGCGCCAGAGCGTCTGGCAATTTGTCCTGTGGATGGTGATGGTCAATGACTACCACATCAATTCCGGCGTTATTGGCAGTGTCAACAGCCTCAAAAGCTGAGATGCCATTGTCCGCGGTTACAATGAGTTGTGCGCCTTGTGCATAAGCCCTCTCTACACCCGGTGGCTTCATGCCATACCCATCTCGAAAACGGTCGGGTAACAAAAATGCGGCATTGGCACCTACCATGTCGAAAAAATCCAGCAAAACAGCGGTGCTCGTGACGCCATCTACATCGTAATCGCCAAAAACCACAATGCGCTCTTTATTGTGAATGGCTTCTGATATGCGTTCAACTATGCGGCGCATGTCTTTCATTAAATAAGGGTCATTCAAAATATCGGGAGAGTCGGCCAAATCTTCTTTTGTCAATGAACGGTTTGCGAGAATGACATCGGCAATAGAATGATAACCGCCTTTATGGCGTATGTTCCATATCGGGTATTTGGGGTCCATAAAAACTCCAGTGTGGTTGGTCAGAGTGAGTATATGTGATCTATACTTGACTTGAAGTCAATTTGAACGTTAATTTTTGAAACTAATATTTCGCTTAGGAATCTCATCTGCAGGACGGAGGGCAAGTTATGCCTCTTCCGCTAACCGCTTTCAGGAGTTTAAAATGTCAGAATATTTCAATACAGTCAAATCTTATCTTCAAGACCTCAATCTCGCGGTTGACGAGGAAGATACCGCTGAAGAACTCGTTGTGGTGAGTGACGAAGAGCGCGGTATCAATCATCTCATTGTCGATTGCGAGGATCCCATCCTCATTATTGAGCAGGCTATTATGCCCGTTCCCAATGTCCCCGGCGATCTGTACAAAAGGTTGCTCGAAATGAATCGCACACTTGTTCACGGGGCGTTTACCCTGGACGATGAAACCGGCACGGTTCTTTTCCGCGATACCCTGCGCCTGGATACACTTGACAGGTCTGAGCTTGAAGGTTCGATTACTGCGCTCGAACTCGCCTTAGCCGAAAATGCCGCCGAATTACTCGAATATAGTCATCAGTAGTCAGTTGACCACTGACCATTTCCCCAAAAGGAGTATTTTATGAGCATCTTTCAACGTCTCTTCAATGTGGGCAAGTCCGAAGTCCATTCAGCTATTGACAAGTTTGAAGATCCAATAAAAATGACCGAACAGGGCATTCGCGATCTAAAACAAGACCTCAATAACGCAATGACCAGCCTGGCAGAGGTCAAGGGGCAGGCCATTCGATTGCGAAAGCAAGCCGAAGACAATAAGAAGGCATCTGCTGATTGGGAGCGGAAGGCCATGGTTTTGCTCCAAAAAGCCCAAAGCGGCGATCTGGATGCTGGAGAAGCCGATCGGTTGGCTACCGAAGCCCTCAGCCGCAAGTCAGAGGCCGACAACCGTATCTCTCAGTTTGAGCAGGATGCCCAGATGCAGGAAGATATGGCCGCGAAGCTTCAAAGTCAGGTGGAGAAACTCAAATCTACTATTGCAACACACGAAAATGAACTCATTTCACTGCGTGCGCGTGCAAAAACAGCCGCTGCGACGAAGAAAATCAACAAGCAACTCGCCAAAGTCGATTCGTCTGGTACGATCGCCATGCTCGAGCGCATGAAAGAACGCGTTGAAGAAGATGAATCGCTCTCGCAGGCGTATGGTGAAATGGCCGATGAATCCAAGAGCGTTGATGAGGAAATTGACGCAGCACTGAGTACTTCATCGAGTGGCACAGATCAACGCCTTGCCGAACTCAAGGCAAAGATGGGGATGAATTCAAAAGACTGACGCTGGGTGTGTCTGTGAGGGAGACGCTGGCGCACCTGGATGAGTTTTTTACTCGCTGCATTGCAGGGAGAGAAAATGAATTGGAATCCTTTTAAAAAAAAGAAAGAAGAACCCGAAGCTCTCGATCCCCTCAGTATTACGCTGTCCGATCTCAAGACGGGTTATGTTCTCGACTACGATCTCAAAACATGGCAGGTCACTGCGCAGCATTATTACGATTATGAAGGTGATCGCGTGGATGAGTGGGAACTCACCTGCGGCGATGATGTGGCATTTCTCGAGCGGTCAGAAGACGACAGTATTTCCTGGGCCCTGACGCGCAAAATTCACCTTTCCGATGTTGAAGGCGATATCCGTGGGTATATGCGCGACCACGACAATGATGATCCCCCAGATGAAGTTAGATGCCATGGGATTGTGTTCTATGGCGTATCGTCAGCCGTTGGATCTTTTTACAAAGATGGCGGGGACGAGGGACAGAAGTTTATCATCTGGAATTATCTCGATGAGTCGGAGGAACGCACCCTATCTATCGAGCAATGGGGTGAAGACGCTTTTGAAGCCGCAGTGGGTGAGATTGTCGAAGAATATCAGTTTAGCAATATTTTGCCTGTAGATTAATACTTCTATTAAAACCCCCATTCTGATTGCCGATAGTATCGATCCACGGTCGGTTCCATTTCTGTGCTGATCTCGACTGTATGTTTGTTGTCAAACATGCCTTTCCAGAAGTGCAACATCCCCCGCATTGCTTCTGCATTCAAAAACTGCGTTTCTATATTCTCAAAGGTGAGTTGTCGCGTCCGGCGAATGAGATTCTCTTCGCTCATTTCTTCGGCTTTCATTCCCAATACCCATCCCCAATCTCCCATTGTCGGTATATAGGTGTGATAGGGTATGGTGGAAAAACCAGCGTCTGTCATCGTGCGCTCAATGCATAGAAAAGCAAGGCGCGCGTTGAGCGGACTCGACGC
>JAJEAX010000318.1 GCA_022822565.1 Candidatus Latescibacterota bacterium | reverse complement strand
GCCTATGAGATGGGTTTTATCTGCATCGCCATTCAGGACCATATCGGCACCGGGATGGTCTGTGCGGTCCGTTAAATATACGCGCTGGAGATATTTGGTTTTGTCCCATTCAAAGATGTCGCTGATGTCCAGCATTGCCACGATTTCGCCAGATGTGTTTTCCAGTGCGACTTTTTGTCCAGTTGAAAGGGTGTTGGCAACATCTGAACTTACGGGTAAGGATATTGGGATCGTCCAGGCATAGCGCTTGCCAGCCACTTCGATGACGGATTCGTCGAGTACCCGATGATATATTTGTGCATCCATTGGTCCTGTGAGCGGACTCAGTCCGCCGTCGCCAAAACGATAGACCGAGGATAGATCTGCATCGCTGACCGAGACGCGCGTCAGTCCGTTTGCTTTGGACAAGAATGTTTCAACATCTGCTACCATGCGATTGACCGGTTCGGATAGACCTCCGTGGGGTGCAATCAAGGGTGTATCGGACATTTGGGTAAACCTCCTATTATTATGATATTCTTGATTTACTAAGTCAGGAATATATCTTTGGCCTGCTTTCTGTCAAGAAATAAAGCGGTTTTGAACCTTTGTTTCTTCAACGCAGTTCATCCCATTGAAAAAAGAAAACAGGCACTTAAATGTACGTAAGTGCCTGTTAGATTATGGTGCGCCCACAGGGAATCGAACCCCGAACCTACTGATTAAGAGTCAGTTGCTCTGCCAGTTGAGCTATAGGCGCGTTTTTTATGTGCGATTGGAAATGTAAAGAAGCCATTATGCCTTGTCAAGGGTCTTGCGCTACGACGTCAACCGATCAGTTTGTTGAGGGCGGTGATCAGACCGATGGTGGCTGCGAGAAATCCGCCCATCTTGATGGTCATGCGTTGTTCGAGTTCCCTGATCTCAGCGTGGACCTCCTGGATCTCGGCGTGGAGATCAGCGCGGACTTCTTGAATCTCGGCGTGGAGATCAGCGCGGACCTCTTGAATCTCGGCACGCAACTCCGCTATATCCGTTTTTGTTGCAACGGTGTCATCAAAGGCATTGCCGACAGTTGTGACCACAGCCTCGGCTTGAGGTTCGTCGAAGCCAGCTTCTTTGAGCATCTTTATCGCTTTGTATGTGTCCAGAGCCATAAATCTTCTCCAAAAGTGAGATAATGGAAAGGTAAAGAAGCTGCTATGCTTTGGCAAGTCTCATTGTGATCATTGATCTTTGCGAACATAAGTTCCGCTGCGTCCACCGCTTTTTTGCAGGAGACAGATTTCTCCGATGACCATGTTGCGATCCACTGCTTTGCACATGTCGTAAATGGTCAAGAGGGCGATGCTTACTGCGGTGAGGGCTTCCATTTCGACACCTGTGCGGTCGGGGACGCGCACTATTGCACGCGCTATGATGCTCGCGTTTTCGATCTCAAAGTTGAGTTCAACGCCTGTAATGCCCAGCGGGTGACACATTGGGATGAGGTCAGAGGTGCGTTTGGCGGCCATGATGCCCGCAAGGCGCGCTGTTTCCAGCACGTTGCCTTTGGGGATGTTTCCCCCGGTGATGAGTTGCAGGGTTTCGGACTGCATTTCAATTTTGCCCGATGCGATCGCTTCGCGGTCTGTCACATCTTTGTCTGTGACATCCACCATTTTCACGGATCCCTGTTCGTCAATATGTGTCAATTTTGCCATGATCTTTTACCAGCTATTTAGTAAAATGAGGTCTAATTCGGCGCCTGCAGGCACATGAGCATCTTCGGCATTGACTACGAATAAGCTGTTTGCGCGGGCCATTGAGAATAGATCCGCCGAGCCGTGGTGTCCGACCCAGGAGCTTTTCCAAACGCCGTTTTTATCCGGAATACTGTGCGCGGGTACAAATTGCTTTCGCCCGGGCGTTTGTCGAAAGTCTGCGCTGAGTACCGTGCGGACGGTGGGGAGGTGTACATCTGTCATGCATTGCATTTTTCTGATTGCAGGGCGCATGAGCAATTCCAGGCCGACCACAGAAGATACCGGATTGCCGGGCAATCCAAATACCTGTCGCGCACCTTTTACGCCATAAGTCAGGGGTTTGCCGGGTTTCATGCGGATGCGATCAAATAGTACTTCGACGCCCAGATCTCGCATGCCGTCTTGCACCAGATCGTATTCGCCAGCGGAGACACCGCCCGATAAGGCTACGATATCACAGGTCTCCAGGCCTTCGCCGATGGTTTGTATTAACGCATGGATATCGTCTTCTACAATGCCGAGATAACGCGCCTGTGCCCCTGAGCGCAAGACTTGAGCCATCATTGAGTATCCATTGCTGTTTCGTATTTGCCCGGGGTTGGGTTTGTTGTGTGGTTCAACAACTTCGCTGCCGGTTGCCACAATGCCAACTACTGGTTGGCGATAGACCTCGACATTGACGTGTCCCACAGCGGCGAGAATGCCAACTTCGAGAGGGCGTATGACTGTGTTGGCTTGCAATACGACCTGATTGACGCGCACATCTTCGCCGAGGCGGGCAATATTTCTGCCTGTTTCCGTTGTGTCGAGCACGCGTACCTTTTTGGCATCTGGGTGTGGTTCTGTGTCTTCGACCATAATTACTGTGTCTGCGCCATCGGGTACGGGTGCGCCCGTCATAATTTGAGACGCTTGCCCACATTCTACGCGCTTTTGTGGCACGGTGCCGGCTGGGATCTCTTCGATCACATCGAGTATGACAGGTGTATCTCCAGATGCGGATGCGATATCTGCGCCTTGAAGGGCATAACCATCCATGAGGGCTTTGTCAAAGGGCGGCATGTCGATATCTGATCGCACGTCTTCAGATAAAACGCGCCCGAGCACATCGTCCAATCCAACGCGGGTTTTGTCAATTATCTGTGTGTTTTCCATTACTATGCGAATGGCATCATCCATTTCAATCATAACTTTACTCCTTGTTTTATTTTCATTAATCGCGCATAATATACGTAAACTTGCCAGAAGTATCTGAGATTTTTTTGTGTTTTTTATGGGAAAATCGCGATAGTATATCTTATAACTATGAGGAGCAATATGTCCAGGACAGCAATTATTACTGGTGCAGGCACTGGTATTGGTGCGAGCATTGCCATTGCTTATGCCGATGCGGGCTATAATCTCGCGCTCGCGGGGCGGCGCATAGAACCGCTTGAAGAGACAGCGCGGCAATGCGGCTCTGCCAATATTGAGATCTGCGCTGCCGATGTTGGCGACCGGCAGGCGGTTCAGGCGCTTGTCGAACAAACGGTCGCGGCATTCGGTCGCATCGATATTCTGGTGAATAACGCGGGCATCAATACCAAAAAACGCCACTTAAGCGATATTGCGGATGAAGATTGGGACCGCGTTATGGAGATCAATCTCACGGGGGCTTTTAATGCGTTTCGCGCTGTTTTGCCGCAAATGAAAGTGCAAAATGACGGTCTGGTTATCAATATCTCATCTATGGCTGGCAAAAGAGCGGGTATGATCAGTGGTGTGGCTTATAGCGCGTCCAAATTTGGCATGGCCGCGCTGAATCAATCGATCAATGTCGAGTTTCGAGAGGAGGGCATTCGCGCCTGCTGTATTTATCCCGGTGAAGTCGATACACCCATCTTAGACCACCGTCCCAATCCCGTCTCTGATGAAAAACGCGCCGCCGCTCTTTTGCCCGAAGACATTGCTGCCGCCGCACTTATGGTCGCTCAGATGCCAGACCGCGTCATTGTCGAAGAAATTACCATTTTTCCACGCCGGGTGGTTGGGAGATAGTCTGTTGTCTGTCCGCTTATGTGCGTGTGTTTAGAATTAGTAAGGAAAAATAAAATGAAAACTGAAATCATTATCAATGTCGCTTCACACGAGTCGAGAATTGCCATTCTCGAAGATGGTCGGCTCGCGGAGATTCTCGTTGAACGCGCTGAAAAAGAACGCATGGTTGGCGATATTTACCAGGGTGTTGTAACCGCTGTTTTGCCTGGCTTACAGGCAGGTTTTGTCGATATTGGACAGGAAAAATCGGCTTTTTTACACGTTTCTGATATGCCTGGCTCGCCCGGCTCAATGGTCGAACTCGACTCGGAAATTCTCGAGGATATCCGGGATCAGAGCAATGGGCAGGGCAAATTCTCTATTGATGAGTTGTTGCGCAAAGGCCAGGAGATCATTGTGCAGATTAAAAAAGAGTCTATCAGCACAAAAGGGCCTCGCATTACTGCTGTGCCATCACTCGCCGGTCGGTTTATGGTGCTTGTACCCGATGGCGATAAAGTGGGGGTGTCGCGCAAAATTACCAATTGGCGCGAAAAGCGGCGTCTTCGGGATATCGGGGGCAATATCAAGCCCGAGGGCTTTGGGCTTATTGTGCGTACCGAAGCCCGTGGCAAGGGCGAGCGAGAACTCAGGCGCGATCTCAAGCAGCTTTTGACAACGTGGAGACGAATTCAGAAACAAGGGATGAAAAACAGCGGTCCCAAATTGCTGCACAAAGAAGTGGGCATGACGTCTGGCCTTATCCGCGATTTGTTCACGGAGGATGTTCACCGCCTGGTCATCGATTCGAAACGCGAATACAAGGAAATTCAGGCATATCTCAAAGGGGTTTCGCCAGAGTTGCGCCAGACCGTCGAATACTACGGTGATTCGCGACCGATTTTCGACGCTTTTGGCATTGAAGCCGAAATAGAAAAACTCACCGAACGCAAAGTCTGGTTCAGGGGCGGTGGTTATCTGGTTATTGATCCGACCGAAGCGCTGGTTGCCATCGATGTCAACAGCGGGCGCAGCGTGGGTAAAGGGCGTGCCAAGCAGGGTGAAACTGTGTTGAAGACCAATTTGGAGGCTGCCCGAGAAGTTGCCCGCCAACTTCGCTTGCGCGATATGGGCGGGCTTGTGGTTGTCGATTTTATCGATATGGACCATGCGCGAGACCGCAAGCGCGTCGAAGATGAAATGCGTCAGGCTATTCGCCGCGACCGGTCCAGGATCCGGTATTCACGCATTACACAGTTTGGGCTGATGGAGATGACCCGCCAGCGGGTGCGTCCCAGTTTGATGTCCACTTATTCCGCGCCCTGTCCGCAATGCGATGGTACGGGTCACATTCCGAGCCAGGAAACCGTGCTGTCGCGCATCGAACGCTGGCTCAAACGATCTCGCGCAGCCGCGCTCGAACGACGTCTCACCGTGCAGGTTCACCCCACGCTCGGGTTTTATTTGCTCGAGAATCGCAGAGAGCGCCTCAAAGCCATTCGCAAATCCACCCGGGTTTGGCTCGATGTTGAATCGGCGCCGGATTTACGCGAAGAAGATTATCGCGTTTTTTCTCGGAAGCGAAAGATCGATGTGACAAATGAAGTTCAAACTTGACATAAAGTGATACTTCGGATACATTCTGTGTTCTTTGATTTCCCGACCACACCGGGGCGGGAAGTCTGTTTGTAAATGGCAAATGTGGGGCTGGGGACTGGAGGTTGAGGACTGAGACAGTTTCTGGAGGTTTAAATATGTATGCAGTAGTCGATATCGCTGGTAGCCAATATAAGGTGGAAGCGGGCGATAATATTCGCGTTGCTCGGCTCGATGCCGAGGAGGGGGATTCACTTACTTTGCCCGATGTGTTGCTCGTAGGTGGCAACGATGAAATCAAAGTAGGCACGCCCCAGGTTGAAGGGGCTGCTGTCGAAGCTCTTGTCAAAGGACATGGTCGCGCAGATAAAATTATAGTTTTTAAGATGAAGCGCCGAAAAAATTATCGCCGAAAAAATGGGCATCGGCAATCTTATACCGAACTTCAGATTGAAAAAATTGTAGCGTGAGAGCTAAAATCAAGGAGGCTTTTCATGGCTCATAAAAAAGGTGTTGGCAGTTCGAGAAATGGCAGAGATAGTGCTGGAAGACGTCTGGGGGTCAAGTCCCCTGGGGGCCAGGTTGTTTCTGCGGGTACAATTATTATGCGCCAGCGCGGCACAAAAATTCATCCCGGCAATAATGTCAAGAGGGGTAAAGACGATACGTTGTATTCGCTCATCGATGGGCGCGTCAAATTTGAGCACCTGGGTAAGACGCGCAAGAAGGTGAGTGTTTACGCGTAAGAAGTGTGATCCGCAGATGGCGCAGATGGCGCAGATGGAAAAGAGAGGCTGGGTGGAGCGGGCTGACAACTGACAACTGACAACTATCTATGGACAAAATTGGGATTGTTGGTGCTGGCAATGTGGGGGCGACTTCTGCCCAGCGCATTGCCGAGAGAGAATTGGCCCGCGAGGTTGTGCTTCTCGATGTGGCCGAGGGGATTCCTCAAGGCAAGGGTCTCGATATGGCGGAGTCTGCACCTGTCGAGCGTTTTGATACCCGCCTGATTGGCACCAATGACCCCGGCGCACTTGCCGGATGTGATCTCGTGGTGATTACCGCTGGGATTGCGCGCAAGCCCGGTATGAGCCGGGATGATTTGCAGGCGACCAATGCCGATATTGTCGGTACGGTGTCTGAAGGGGTGCGGGATGTCGCGCCCAATGCGATTGTGATCGTGGTGTCCAATCCGCTCGATGTGATGACGTATGTGGCGTTGCAAAAAACCGGCTTTCCTCCACATCGCGTGGTTGGGATGGCCGGTATTCTTGATTCTGCGCGTTTTCGCTTTTTTATTGCCGAGGCACTCGATGTTTCTGTTGAGGATGTGACGGCGTTTGTGCTGGGCGGACACGGCGATTCTATGGTTCCCCTGCCTCGCTATTCTTCTGTTGCGGGGATTCCGCTTACAGAGTTGCTCGATGGTGATACTATCGATGCGATTGTGCAGAGGACGCGGGATGGCGGTGCGGAGATTGTCGGTCATCTCAAGACGGGGAGTGCGTATTACGCACCGGCTTCGGCGGTTGCGGAAATGACTGCGGCGATTGTTCGCGATAAGAAACGCATTTTGCCCTGCGCTGCGTATCTGACCGGGCAATACGGTATCCACGATCTGTTTGTCGGTGTGCCCATCAAGCTCGGTGCCCAAGGCGTTGAGAGCATTATAGAAATTGGCCTGACCGCAGAAGAGACCGCAGCCCTGCAAAAATCCGCCGATGAGGTGCG
>JAJEAX010000123.1 GCA_022822565.1 Candidatus Latescibacterota bacterium | reverse complement strand
GGCTGTGTCGCTCAATGCGACGACAGATGAACAGCGGTCAGAGATTATGCCGATCAATCGCAAGTGGCCTATTGCAGAACTTTTGTCCGCAGTGCGAGCCTATTACGATCAGGTCAGACGATGGGTGACATTTGAATATGTGTTGTTGCACGGGTTTAATGATACAGCCGATGATGCATATAGACTGATTGCTCTCTTGCGCGATATTCCCTGTAAAATTAATGTGATTCCGTGGAATCCCATTGACGATGCGCACTATGAACGCCCCCCCCAGAAGGCAATTAATCGATTTGTCGATATTTTGTCTCAGGCAAAATTGACGGCGACTGTTCGCTATAGCAAGGGAGATGATATTGCGGCTGGATGTGGACAGTTGTATTGGGAGATGGAGAAGAGTGTGAAGTAGGAAGTAGGAAGTGTGTAGGGGCGAAAAATTTTTCGCCCTTGTCATCGCGGCAGGGTTTTAGCCGCGATCCAGAAGGTTTTGCCTTTGATTTTCATCCTGTTTATCCTTTCATCCTGAAAATCCTGATTTTACCTTTTTACTCTTGAAATATTTCCCCATCTGGTTTATGATTGGCATGACCACGAAGCTATTTATTTTATCTCCTCCGTTTGATTGATTGGAGGCGTTCTTTATGGAACAATTTGTTATCGAAGGCGGGCATGCTCTATCTGGAACTGTTGTTCCGGCTGGGAATAAGAATGCGGCCCAGCCTCTTTTGGCGGCGACTTTGTTGACAGACGAACCCGTGGTGCTGAAAAATGTGCCCAACATTGGTGATATCGCTGTTATTATTGAAATTTTGCGCGATCTGGGGGCAGAGGTTCGCTACTCAGGTGATCGCGGTATGACTATTTGTACACGGGATGTCCACAAATCTGTGTTGCGGGAGGATTTGTGCCGAAAAGTGCGCGGTAGTTTTATGTTTGCAGGTCCGTTGTTGGGGCGTTTTGGACAGGCGACGATTCCGCGACCTGGGGGCGACCGCATTGGTCGGCGGCGGGTCGATACACATTTGATTGCGCTCGAAGAACTCGGTGTGCGGATCCATACCAATCACATTTACGATTTTAAGGCACCCAGAGGGCTTGTTGGGGCGGACATTTTTTTAGATGAACGCAGTGTAACTGGCACTGAAAATGCCGTGATGGCAGCGGTTCTTGCGCGGGGTACGACTATTTTGAGCAATGTGGCTTCAGAGCCTCATGTACAGGAATTGTGTTTGATGCTGAACAGGATGGGTGCCCAAATTTCGGGTATTGGGACCAATGAACTGGTTATTGATGGCGTGTCAAGTCTCAGTGGAACAACGCATACAATTGGTCCAGATTATATGGAGGTCGGCAGTTTTATTGGGTTGGCCGGGGCGACCAATAGCGAGATTCGCATTGTCAATGCTGCGCCCAAAAATATGCGCAAGAGTTTGATGGTGTTTCGGCGATTGGGGCTGGATGTTGAGGTCGATGGACAGGATATTGTGGTGCCGCCTTTTCAAAAGCTGGAGATTATGCCGGATGTGGGTGATGCGATTCCGCGCATTGACAATGATCCGTGGCCGGGTTTTCCGCCCGATTTGATGAGTATTGCGATTGTGTTGGCGACGCAGGCACGGGGTACGGTGCTGTTTTTTGAAAAGATGTTTGAGCAGCGTATGTACTGGTTGGACCGTCTCATCGATATGGGCGCGAAGATTGTTATTTGTGACCCGCACCGCGCGGTGGTGGTGGGGCCGTCAAAACTTTATGGCGAGCATTTGTCGAGTCCAGATATCCGGGCGGGTATGGCGCTGATTATTGCGGCGTTGTGTGCCGAGGGTCAAAGTGTGATTAGAAATATCGAACAGATTGATCGCGGATACGAACAAATCGATACGCGCTTGCGCAGTTTGGGCGCGCGTATTCAGCGGGTGACGGTGGAGGAGCAATAACAGGTCAGAGGTGATTTGATGTGACGAATGATCAGGGTGTACGCACGGGCGCGCTGGAAGTTGTGCGTCGTTTGCAGGCGCGGGGTTTTCGCGCTTTGTGGGCCGGTGGATGCGTGCGCGACATGTTGATGGGGCAGGTGCCCCGCGATTACGATATTGCCACAAATGCCGATCTCCGACAGGTGATCGGCATTTTTCCGCATGCACAGGTGGTTGGGGCGCATTTTGGAGTGGTGATTGTGCGTTTGGATGGTTATCATTATGAGGTGGCGCGTTTTCGCCGCGATCTGGCGTATTCAGATGGTCGGCATCCCGATGGTGTGGTGTTTGTGGATGAAGAAGAGGACGCGAGGAGGCGCGATTTTACCATTAATGGGATGTTTTACGATCCGGTGGCCGATGCCGTGTTTGACTATGTGGGCGGGCAGGCGGATTTAAAAAAGAAGGTGATTCGCACGATTGGCGATCCGCATGCTCGATTCAGTGAAGATCGATTGCGTATGTTGCGCGCGGTTCGCTTTGCGTGTCGGTATCACTGGCCCATTGAGGAGAAGACGCGAGAGGCTATTGAAAAATTGAGCGCGAGTATCGAGTTTATAAGTCACGAGCGCGTTCGCGATGAAGTTGGCAAAATTTTGACCGAGGGGGGCGCGCCTTTGGGGGTGCGCTGGCTGATCGATCTGGGGTTGATGGCGGTTTTTATGCCCGAAGTTGTTGCGATGGATGGCGTGCCCCAACCGCCTCAGTTTCATCCCGAAGGCGATGTGCTGACCCATACGCTGATTATGTTGGGTTTGATGCGCAATCCCTCTGTAGAATTGGCGATGGGCGTTTTGTTGCACGATGTGGGTAAGCCTCCTACCTATCAGGTGCGGGATCGCATTCGGTTTCACAATCATACAAAGGTTGGGCGCGAGATGACCGAGGAGATTTGCAGAAGGTTGCGTTTCTCGTCGGAACAGACAAAGCATATTGTGGCATTGGTGGCAGATCACCACAAATTTATGCATGTACAGGAGATGCGATCGAGTACGTTGAAGCGGTTTTTGCGTACGGATCGGTTTGAAGATCACCTGGCGTTGCACCGGATTGATTGTTTGTCGAGCCACGGCGAGTTGGACAATTATGCGTTTTGTAAGGCTGCGCTGGAGAATCTGGAGCCAGAACAAATTCGCCCCGTTCCGCTGATTAATGGACGCGATTTGATTGCGATGGGACAAAAACCAGGTCCCGCGTTTAAGCAGGTGTTGCGAGTTGTTGAAGATGCCCAGTTAGAAGGGCGTGTGACGCGACGCGGTGAGGCGTTGAGATTGGCAGCGCAGGTGTTTGAATCGCTTGGGCTGTAGTTCTGCCAATCATCCTGCAACTGTTTGTCTGTTGAGATGTATAAGAAGATGATATTTGAAATGTTTACTGGCGGCTGTTTTTTCAGGAGGTAGGAGAATGTATAAACGATTGTTTGCAGGTCTGATGTTGATGGTTATGGGGTGGACACCCGCCTGGACAACAACTGTGAAGACGTTTGTCTTTGAAGAGATGTGCGAAACCGCACAGACTATTGTCTATGTCAAATGTCTCACGCGCGAGAATGCAGTTTTTGCCGATCGGGAAGGTATTTTTACCCAAACGCGGTTCAGGGTCATGGAGGTGGTCAAAGGGCAGGCTGATTCAGAAATGGTGCTGACTTTGCCCGGTGGTAAATGGGAAGGGCGACGCATGCAGGTGCCAGGTATGCCGCAGTTTGTGGCGGGACAAGAGACCGTGTTGTTTCTTTCGAAGCGAGATGGTTTTGGATCGCCGTGGCCGGTGGGGTTGGGACAGGGTTGTTATGCCGTACAGGTGGGCGAAGGGGGAAATCGCCAGGTCATGCTCAGGCATGTGCCCCTGCCTCCAGGTGTGCGTAGCAAACCCGCGCAAGCGCAAACATCGCACATGGAATTGGGCGATTTTTTGACTGTTGTGCGAGAGGTGCTCAATTTGAATGAGCGGGAAGAACCGGTTGAGAAGTAGGGGCGAGGCATGCGTCATCGCGGCCCCTGCTTAAAGAATACAGGGGCAGGCTATGATGTTGAGCCGCGATCCAGAGAGGATTGGATTGACCGCTGGAGCTATTTTTTATGAATCTACATTTTGATATTCGAGATATTTTTCGCTGTGTGCGATTGGGTTGGTCTGGGAAAAAAATTTGGGTTGGGCTGTTGGGACTAATTGTGGCCTGGGCGGGGTATTCGGTTTTGTTGCTTATCGCGCATGTTCGCGCGGGCAGTGCGGGTCTGTGGCAGCGCTACGGTTTATTCCCCGGCGCAACGCTCGGTGAGTTTGATCTGCTCGGTACGGGATTGCATGTTTTGGGTATGGTGTTTGCTCTGTCGGTGGTGTTTGTGACGACCAGTATGATGTGCAAGATCACTTTTCAACAGCTTCGGGGCGATGATTTTTATTCGGTTGGCGATGCCTGCCGGTTTGCAAGAGGGCGCTGGAAAGCCGTGCTGTTTGGCCCCGTTGCGGTGCTTGCTCTGTTTGCTCTTTTTGTGATTGTTGGCATTGCGATTGGGTGGGTTGCCGGCTGGATCCCCGCAGCGGGTGAGATCGTTTTCGCGCTGTGCTTTATTCCGATTTTTTTTGCGGCGTTGTTGGCCGTGTTTATCGGTCTGGTATTTGTTGTTGCTGTGATTATGTCGCCAGCTATTGTGGGTACGGAGGGGGTTGATATTTTAGATGTTGTGATACAGTCGTTTTCACTGACGTGGTCACAGCCCTGGCGATTGGTTTTGTATGCGGCGTGGATGGTTGTTGCGGTTTGGGTTGGTTTGATGCTGCTGGGCGCTTTGACCATGGCTGCGATTGGTCTGGTTGCCTGGGCGTGTGGTTTGTTTATGGATGTTAAACTGGCCAATCTTTTTTACGTGGCATCTCACTATCTCCTGTTTGTCCCGGAGAAATGGGATGATTTGTTTGCGAGTTTGCCCGTGCCGGGAACACCGTCGGGAGCAGAGGTCTGGGGTGGTGGTATTCTCGGGGTGATGCTCATTTTTATTACGGGGATTGTGGTTGCTTATGTCCAGGCGACGTACGCGTCGGGGCTGAGTTTGATGTATGTGGTTTTAAGACACCGCAAGGACGATGAAAATTTGCTTGCTCGGGACGATGATCTCGAGGTTGTGAGCGAGGAGGCTGACGATAACACGGATTCCGAAACGGCATAGGTCAAGTTTCTCCGTTGACTTGCTGCACGAGGTGGCAATCCAGGCGCGGCTGGCCGAAGGTGCCGAGGGTGTGCGTCGCATTCTGCGAGCGGTTTTTATGGCCGGGCAGATTCCCATTCGCAATGTCGCCCAGGCGGTGGGCTTGCCCGTTCCCGTGGTTGCCGCTGTGCGAGGGGAATTGGAAAAAAGAAGTATTTTGACGCGAAAAGGTGGGGTTTCGCTCACGGGTAAGGGCCTGGGTGTTGTGCAATCGGAGTTGGGGCTTTCGTGCCGCAAACGCTTTGCGCGCCCAGGTGTGCCCCCCATTCCTGTGGTTTTGAAAGATGTGTGCAAACGCCTTGCAGATATTGCTGAGAGGCGGCCAGAGGTCGATGTCAGACTGGATCAGTCCCATGCAACGCCTGAAACTGTTTTAAGGCGCGCGGTGTATTTGTACGAACACGATGCACTCGAAGGGCGCAATTTACTCGTTCTGGGGGACGACGATCTGACGTCTGTGGCGGTGGGATTGTTGGCACAGCATTTGGAGATTGTGCTCGGGCAGGTGGTGGTGATAGAGTGCGATGGGCGACTCGTTGATTTTCTCGGTGTGATCAGTGAACGCGAAGGATTTCCTATTACTGTGATCGCACGCGATTTGCGCGAGGATATTCCGGCTGACCTGTGCGGGCAAATGGATGTGTTTTTTACCGATCCACCCTATACGTTGCCCGGTTTGTCGTTATTTGTTTCGCGGGGAGCTTCTGCGCTGGTGCCCGAGGTGGGCAAGCAGGGATTTGTCAGTTTTGGCCGTCGTTCACCGGACGAGACAGCGCGGGCGATTGGCGCATTGATCGAGATGGGCTTTGCGCCTGTGGAAATAGTACCAGAGTTTAATGAATATGTCGGTGCCCAGGTATTGGGTGGGGTTAGTCAGATGATTCGTCTTATTTCTACAGGGAAGCCACAGCCTCTTGTAACTGGCAAATATCACGGGGCACTGTACACGGCTGATCTCAAAAGGCGGCGACAAGGTGATCGGGCATCCCATTGATCCCACACACGGCGAGTATTTGCGCGATGTGTTTTTGCGAGCAAACAAACGAGCCTGGTGTTATTTTCCGCCCTTTCTCTGTGCTTTTAGTCTCGCGCCCAATCGGATTGTGTGTGTGGATGAAATTGCGGGGAGTACGTGTCTGTTTATACAGCGTCCAGAAGGCGTTGACTTGCTGGTACCACCTGTTCCCTGTGATGCTGATACGTTGAAGAGGGTGGTCGATAAACTCGCATCTCATCAGGGTGGCCGTCTGCCGAGAATTTTGTGGTTAGATGCCTCTGATGCCAAATATGTAGATGCCGGGCGGTTTGCGTTGCGCGATAAAGACGCGGAATACGTTTACGATCCATCGCAGATTGCTGCGGCGAGAGGGCGGTGTTTCAGGGATGTGCGCAAGCGGGTGCGGCGGTTTGAGCGCACCTGCGCATTCCGTTTTCGCGCTTTGACTGTGTGGGATGTGCCGGATTGTTTTGCGCTGTTGAAGCATTGGCGTCGGCGCCAGGGGCGTCGGCATCCCTTTTTGCTGGATTGGGGATATACGCGGTCTGCGCTCGATCAGTTTCATTTTTGGTCAGAAGATGTGTTGTGGGGGTGGTGCGTGGAGGTGGCGGGGCGGATTGAGGCTTTTGCTCTGAGCGGAAAGATGCAGCTCGATTTGGCGCATTTTTTTGTTGCGAAGGCCAATCCCGATCTGTCCGATTTATCGTATTTTTTGCGGTGGCGGGTCTATGGCGCACTGTCTGATTATCGCCGCGTAAATGACGCCGGGGATCTGGGCTTGTCGGGTTTGCGCCAGTTCAAGCAGAAATTTCGACCTGTGGATCAGTGGCGAGTTTTTTCAGCAGAACCGCTGTGAGGCATATTATGAACAGGCTGCTAATCGTTGCAATTTTGGGTCTGTGGATTTGTGGATGTGAGACCACATCGCCCTCGTCTTATATTTATTACGAGGTGGTGCATTCCCCAGAGCAGGTCGCAGTGGGGGATTCTGTGTTGATAGAGACCAGAGAAGGTACGACATTTCAGGGGATTTTGTTGCGGGCGGATGAAGAGGAGATTGTGGTGACGACGGAGAGACAGGGTAAGGTCCGGGTACTTTGGCGCGAGGTTCATAAAGTGCAGCGCATTATGAGGGCAAAGGCGCAGGAGTAGGGGCGAAAAATTTTTCGCCCTGTGGTCGCCCGAATCACGTAGGGGCGAGGCATGCCTCGCCCTATTTTTTATGCGAGCAGACGATCCACTTCATTGGGCCAGGTGTTGGCAACGCAAAGGCCGTATTCTTTTTCTCCATCTGTGGCAAGGGGGCCAGTAAGGTGGGTATAGCGTCGGGTCGCTTTGACGTTTTTGGGAATATAGTCGGTGTTCAAAAAGTGCAGGGCAAGGCCCGCGCGTTCTGTATTTGTGGTATTTGCAAGTGTGCGATGTGCAATGCCAAAGTTGAAGAAGACGGCACCCCCGGCTGGCAATTCGATGGGGATGGCTCTTTCTTCGGGTACTGTGCAGTGGATGTGGTGGTCGCTGTTGGGGTCCCGGTCGTGGGTGTAAATTTCGCGGTGGCTGTCGGGTACGATGTGCAGTGTGCCGTTGGCGATGTTGGCGTCGTGAAGGGCAACCCACATGCCAAGGCCTTTGGCGGGGTCTCTGATTTTGAAATACGCGTTGTCCTGGTGCCAGTCCGTGCCTATGCCCTGTTTGCCGGGTTTGAGAAAGATCTGGTCGAGGTAGAACACAAAGGGTGAGCCGATGAGTTGTTCGACCAATGCGAGGACTTTGGGGTGAAAGTGCAGGGCGCGGTAAAACGCGCTTTTGGGCGTGATGGGACAAATTTGCAGGTTGATTTGCGTTTGTGAATGGGTTTGCCCATCCCCGTCAGTGGCGACATTGCGGAGGAGGCCTTCGCGTTTGAAGCGGTCGAGTTCAGCGCGCATGGCGCGTATTTCCCGGTGGGTGAACATGTCGGGGACAATGGCATAACCCAAGGTGCGGAAGCGGTTGATTTGTTTTTGTGTGAGGGACATTATTTTTCCTGATATTCTATAGAAAGACCTTATAGCTTATATCGAGTGCTTTTCCGAGTTTTTTGGCTGTTTCTTTCCCAATGGGCCGTTTGCCATTTTCCATTTCTGAAATGTGTCGTTGTGGAATGCCCGTCAACTTAGACAATTCCCGCTGTGTCAACCCTTCCTTTCCCCTTGCACCCGATAGAGAAACGCCGGGCAACTGCTCGTCGGTATAGGGAAAACACTCGCGCCATGGGACCTCATCAGATATATCTACAAAGCCCATGGAACCGAGTGTTCTAACGGCTTGCTTGCGCTTTTTTTTGGGGCCAAGAAAACGCAGTTCGATGGTCTCTGTTTCAGTACGGTGCTTTTTCGTGAGTACCTGCATACGTCACCTCTACCAATTTGATATTTTTGTCCTTCACTTCCCAAACAGAAACGTAAGTCGGTCTTCCCTTTTTAATATGACAATGGTGCCGATTTTTTCCAAGAGAACTGTAGTTTGGCCAGTTTCCTCGGACTGGACCTGCTACTTCAATTTCTCTGATCAGAGCAAGAAGATTCTTTTGAACCTGTTTGGGCAAACGTCTGATTTGCCTTTGCACCTTTCTGGCTATTGTTACGGTCCAGTCCATTTTTAAATATACCAAATAATAGTATCAAGTCAAGGGAAGTTAAGGACGGATCAGACAGACGTTTTTTTAATTTTTTATGCGGATTCAATGTGGTGTTCGCCGAATGTGAGTTCACCGGCAAAGTGACAACTCGCCCGATGCCCCGGTTCGATTTCTACGAGCTGGGGTTCTTCTGTTTTGCATTTGTCCTGTGCATAAGGGCAGCGCATGTGAAATTTGCATCCGGGTGGGGCGTCGGCGGGGTCTGGCACGTCGCCTTCTATGGGGATGCGCTGGCGCTGATCGTCGGGATCGGCGATGGGAACGGCAGATAGGAGAGCCGCGGTGTAGGGGTGAAGGGGGTTTTGATAGAGGCGCTCAGATGTGGTGATTTCAATGATTTGACCGAGGTACATTACGGCAACGCGATCGGAGATGTGTTCGACGACGCTGAGGTCGTGGGCGATGAACAGGTAGGTGAGATCGAAGGTTTCCTGGAGGTCTTCGAGGAGGTTGATGACCTGAGCCTGTACGGATACGTCGAGGGCGGAGACGGGTTCGTCGGCAATGACGAGTTTGGGGTTGAGTGCGAGGGCGCGGGCAATGCCGATGCGCTGGCGCTGTCCCCCGGAAAAGGCATGGGGATATCGCCGCAGGTGATCGGGGCGCATGCCCACGCGGATGAGGAGTTGCTCGACGCGGTTTTCGAGTTCAGATCCCGATGCGATCTGGTTGATGATGAGGGGTTCGGCCACGATGTCGAAGACGGTCATGCGCGGGTTGAGCGACGAGAAGGGGTCCTGGAAGATGTATTGCAGTTCTCGCCGCAGGTGGCGCATGTGTTCTTTGCCCAGGCTGCGCAGGTCGAGTTGCTGGCCGTTGTGATGGAAGATGATTTCGCCGTCGGTGGGTTCTATCAGGCGAATGATGGACCGCCCGGTTGTGGTCTTACCGCAGCCCGATTCGCCGACCAGGCCGAGGGTTTCGCCCCGGTGCAGGGTGAGGTCTAAGCCATCTACTGCTTTGACATAACCGACGACTTTTCGCCATAAGCCTTTTTTGATGGGAAAGTGGGTTTTGAGTCCGGTTACTTGGAGAAGGGGCTGATGGTTTTTTTCTGACATGTCCGGTTCCATTTGCGAGGCGATCAGTTTTCCAGCCAGCAACTGACGCGATGACCCGATTCGATTTCGAGGAGTTGTGGTTCTTCGCGGCATTTATCCATTGCATGCGGGCACCGCGGGGCAAAGGCGCAGCCCTGTGGGATTTCAAAAGGATCGGGGATTGTGCCTTCGATGGGTACCAGGCGGCGTTTTTGGCCCACTTGTGGGATGGAGTTTAGCAGGCCCATAGTGTAGGGGTGGCGCGGATTTTTGAAGACGGTGCGCGTGTCGGCGTATTCGACGATTTTGCCCAGGTACATGACTGCGACATAATCGGCCATGCTGGCGACGACGCCGAGGTCGTGGGTGATGAGCATGATCGCCATGCCGATGTCGGATTGGAGATGGCGCATCAGGTCCAGAATTTGGGCCTGGACTGTGACGTCGAGGGCTGTCGTGGGTTCATCGGCGATGAGCAAGCTGGGGTTGCACGAGAGGGCCATTGCGATCATGGCACGCTGGCGCATACCGCCTGAGAGTTCATGGGGATACGCATCGACCTGGCGGTCGGGACGGGGCAGGCGCACTTTGTTGAGGGCATCGATGGCGCGTTCACGGGCTTCTTTTTTCTCTGTACTCTGATGCAGCATGATCGCCTCGGAAATTTGATTGCCCACGGTGTGTACAGGGCTGAGAGAGGTCATAGGCTCCTGAAAGATCATGGCGATGTCATTCCCTCGGATGTCGCGCATCTGCGCGCCTTTGGGGTTGAGTTGTGTCAGGTCAATGGGATCGCTTTCGGGACCTTTGTGAAAGAGGATCTGCCCGTGTTCGATTTTGCCGGGTGGACTCGGGATGAGGCGCATGGTTGAAAAGGCGGTGATGCTTTTTCCACAGCCGGATTCGCCGACCACGCCGAGTGTTTTTTCGGGTGCTATGGATAGAGATACGCCATCGACCGCGCGCACGACGCCATCGTCGGTGTGAAAATAGGTTTTGAGGTCGCGTATGTCTAAGAGCGGTTGGGTCATATTTTATCTGCTTGAATAAGGATCGGCTGCATCGCGCAGGCCATCGCCGAGGAAATTGAAGGCGAGGACGGCGATGATGATGCAGACACCCGGCATGAGGAGCCAGGGATAGAGACTGAGCGAATGAATGTTCATGGCGTCGGATAAGAGCAGTCCCCAGGATGTCATGGGCGGTTTGATGCCCAGGCCCAGAAAACTCAATGTGCTTTCGCCGAGGATAAATCCGGGAATTGCGAGGGTTGCAATGACGATGATGTGGCTGAACATGGACGGGAGCAGGTGTCGAAAGATGATGCGATGATCTTTGGCGCCGGCCACGCGGGCGGCCAGTACGAAGTCGGCTTCGCGGATGGACAGGGTTTTGCCGCGTATTTCACGGGCGAGTCCGCCCCATCCGACGAGCGCGAGTACAGTGACAATGCCCATAAAGACCAGATGCGAGGGCCATTCGGGAGGCAATATTGCGCTGAGGGCCATGAGAATGGGGATAGATGGAAATGCAAAGATGAGTTCGATGATGCGTTGGATGATATTGTCGGTATTGCCACCGTAATAGCCAGAGATCACACCGAGTGTAGAGCCGAGGGTGAGGCTGATGAATACGGCGAGCAGGCCGATGGTGAGGGAGATGCGGCCTCCTGCGATGATGCGCGAGAGCATGTCGCGCCCAAAGCGGTCGGTGCCGAGGAGAAACAGGGGATTGCCTTTGCCGGTGCCAAACATGTGAATGTCGGTGGTAAAGAGGCCATAGAATGTGTATTCGGCACCTCGCGCAAAGGGGTACACGGGATAGCGCACAGAGGCGTCTTCGGTATAGGTTTTGATACCGGTTTGCAGGTCAAAAGATTTTTTGATGCCATAAACAAAGGGCCAGTGGATGCCGTCTTGAGAGAATATGTGGATGCGCTGGGCGGGCAGGTGTACATAGTTGTAATAGCGATGCGCCGGGTCGTGTGGGCATAGAAATTCGCCCAGAAAGACGCATAAGTAGAGAAAGATGACCACACATCCACCAATGACGCCGGCGCGGTGTTTTTTGAAACGCCGCCAGATGAGCTGGCGCTGTGAATAGGTGGCGGTGGTTGTATTTTCCTCAACGAGGGTTTCCACGCGCTCGTCGGGAGGTGTTTCGACGAAACTACTCATAGCGAATCCTCGGGTCGAGCCATGCCAGGAGAATATCGGCTAATAAGTTGCCGATGAGCAGGAAGGTGGCGGATAGGAGCAGGAATGCACCTGCCAGGTACATGTCTTGAGATGTGAGTGCGGTGAGAAAAATGGGGCCGGCTGTTGGCAGGCCGAGTACAATGCCGGTGACAACGGCGCCAGAGAGCAGGCTGGGCAGTTCGAGGCCCAGGCGGCTGACGAGGGGGTTGATGGCGATGCGCACGCCGTATTTGACGATGACTTTGCCTTCTTTGAGGCCCTTGGCGCGGCCGGTTTGAATGTGTTGTTGACCGAGTATGTCGAGCAGGTTGCCGCGCATGATGCGGATGATGCCCGCTGTGCTGCCCGTGCCGATGACGATGATGGGTACCCATATATGCTTGAGGAGATCGACAAATTTTGCCCACGACCAGGCAGCGCCGATGTATTCGGGAGAGAGAAGACCCCCTACGGATTCGGCTTCAAAGACGGCGACCTGAATGAACATGATGACCAGAGCCAGCAAAAAGTTTGGGGTGGCCAGGCCGATGAATCCGAGAAAGGTAAAGCCGTAATCACCAATTGAATACTGTCGGGTAGCAGAGTAGATGCCAATGGGTATGGCGACGATCCAGGTGAAGATCAATGTGGAGAGTGTGAGGGTGAGGGTGAGTCCCAGGCGCTCAGCCAGGAGTTCCATCACGTCCATTTCATAAGTGAAGGATTGTCCGAAGTCGCCTTCGCTGACGATTTTCCAGATCCAGTTGATGTATTGCACATAGATCGGGTCGTTGAGGCCATAGCGTTCGCGCAGGGTTTCTATTTGCGCCATTGCGCTTTCAGATCCGAGTTCGCCCTGTTCGGCCAGTTCGGCGAGGCGAGAGGTGAGCATGTCGCCCGGCGGCGCTTGTATGACCACAAAGCTGACCATTGAGATCAGGATCAGCGTGGGGATCATGTGCAATAGACGGCGGATGATGTAGTTGGTCATATCGCTATTTGATAAATATCTGTTCGTGAAATACGGGGCGACCCCAACCGCGGTGTACGTCGGCGGCGCTACCCTGCATGGGGACATTGCCCAGTCGCGTGCTGGCTCCCCAGATGGAGTAGGCGGATCCGACGACGATGACGGGTACGTTGTCGGTGTGGAGGTCGCGCACTTTTGTCATGTGTTCATGTACGGCTATGGGATCTACTGTTGTCAATACTTTTTTGATGCGCATTGTGGCTTCGTGCAACCACGCGGGACCTTCTTTGGAGGCGTTGCGGTGCCAGAAGGGGACGGTAGGTGCCATAATTGCCCAGTCGTTGAGACGGCCCAGAGGATCTGCGGGGCCTTCGAGGCCCCAGTGGTGAATGTCGTATTCGCCGTTGAGGCGGCGGGGCCATACAATGTCGCGCAGAGAAATGTTCAGGTTGGCTTTGATGCCAATGCTGCGCCAGTGTTCGGAGACGAGTTCGGAAACATCGACGCCGACGCCGGGGACGACGTCGATGTTGAGTTCAAAGCGCGATCCATCTTTGAGTTCGCGCCAACCATCGCCGTCTGTGTCGCGGTATCCGGCTTTGTCGAGGATGTCGCGGGATTTGTCGGGGTCGAATTTGGAATATTTGCGATAGGCGGCTTCTGAATAGTGCGGGTTAGAGGGCGCGAAGGAGTAGCCTGCGGGATCGAGCAAGCCGTGATAGACGATCTGGTTGATTTCTTCGCGGTTGATCGCATAAGACAGGGCAATGCGCACGTCGCGGTTGCGAAAGGCTTCTCGCAGGGCGGGTTTTGGGGTGTCCCAATTGAGGTAATAGGCGGGACCGCGATCTGGACCGGTGATCCGCAATTTGAATTTGCCTTTTTTTTCTTCGGTTCGCAGGGTGGGGAACATGTTGATGCGAGAGTAGCGGCCAAACAGGTCGAGTTCGCCGTTGACAAATTTGAGCAGGATGACCTGGGGGTCCTGGATGACGGTAAATTCGATGCGGTCCGCATAAGGCAGTTGATTGCCCGCTGTGTCGATTTTCCAATAGTAGGGGTTGCGCTCATAGACGATGCGTTGACCGCGAATCCATTCGACGGGGACCCATGCGGAGAGGCGCGGCATGCCGGGTTTCATGATGACCATGGCATTGGTCGCCTGTTCTCGAAATTCTTCATAGGTCGCTTCGGGGTTGTAGCGGGGATGTAAGTGTGACAGATGGTGTTTGGGCTGTGCTATGACGTCTAAACACAGGGCGTGTAATACGCGACCGAGGGGTTTGGACGATGAGACTTCAAGGGTGTGGTTGTCGATTTTTTTGAGGTCAATGGGTTTGCCATCGACGACCCACACGGAAGGGGGTACGGGCTGGTTGTGAGGGCGGGCGTTGTCGTCAAAGGTCATGTCGTAGTACCAGAACAATATGTCGTCAACTGTAAATGGTACGCCGTCTGACCATTTGATGCCTTTGCGGATTTTGAAAATTGCGGTGCGACCTTCGTCGCGAAATTCAAAACTTTCCGCGAGGTTGTGTACGATGCTGTCGGGCAAGGGACGCGAAAATCCCATGAGGTTTTCGCTCAGTGTTTTATTTGTTCCCGCTGTTTGGATGATGTCGCCGGTGAGTGCGCGCCGCAAGACGCCGCCGTATTGTCCGATGGTGTCCATGGGTACGACGATGAGTGGATTTTCGGGCAGGCGTTCAGATACGGGGGGGAGTTCCCCTTTTTTGACTTTTTCAGCGAGGATGGGGGCTTCCCCAAAGGTGCGGTTGATCAGGATTTCTGGATCGATTTGTACGGGTGCGCGCGTTTCGTGAATCGCCGCGTTGGATTGCGCGGCTTCACCCGTTTTTGCACGGTGTCCTGGATCGGGTGCGAGACAACCACAGAAGAGTAAGGGAATGAGAAAATAGATTCGTTTCATTATTCAGATGGTATTTAAAAATTACTTTGTGGTCAAGAGGTAAATTTTTCGAGGTCTTCAGAAGGGATGGGATAATAGCGATTGTGGTTCTGTTTACAATTTTTAGCTAATTTTTGTTGATATTATGACAATTTTTAGCTAATTTTTGTTGAAGAGAGGATAAAAGCATGATACAAAGAGATCTGGAAAAACGTCTGATTGCACATCTGACTCATCGCGTTGAGCATCCGAATGTCGCCTTGTTGGAGGGCGCGCGGCAGGTTGGCAAGACGACGCTTGTAGAATCTATCAGACCAAAACTCGACCGCGAAATTCTCTATTTGAATTTGGAGGAGGACAACCGCGCGGTTCACGATCTCAATTCTTGTAAGGATTTTGTAGATTTTGAGACGTATTTTGCGACTGTGTATCAGTTCAAAGGCGATGGTCAGCGCATTTTGTGTATTGATGAGGCGCAAGAGAGTTCTGTGCTGGGTGGGTTTGTGCGGTTTATGAAAGAAAGATGGCAGCACACACCGGTTATTCTCACGGGCAGTTCTATGTCGCGCATCTTCGGGCCAGAGACGCGCTTTCCGGTTGGTAGAGTTACGCGATTTTTGTTGCAGCCCTTCAGTTTTAGAGAGTTTCTTCGCTGTGGCAAAGAAGAAGAGTTGCTTGATTTCAAAGACCTTCCACGGTTCTTGCATGAACGCCTTCTCAAATACGTGCAGTCGTATCTCGATGTGGGAGGGCTACCGGCGGTTGCGTCATCGTTTTTTGACGAGTTGGATTGGCGGCGGTTGCGTCGGGATTTGTATCTCGACTATCGCAGTGATTTTGCCAGGATTTTTTCGGCAACCGAAGCATCTTTATTCGATCAGTGTTTGCGCGGTGTGGCATCAAATCTCGGTAGTCCGAGCAAGTACGCGCAGATGGTTCGGCCTACGTCAGCTCTTTACAGGAGAGTACCGGATTTTCTGGAATTGCTCGAGTCGTGGAAGCTGATCTATAAGTCCAATATTCAGGGTACACGCCCAGAGCAGCAGGGCTTTTCGCCCAAGCGCTATCTTTACGATCCGGGATTGGCCAATGATTTGCGGCTGACTGCGCTGCCGCGTATCGATATTCTCTCAAGTCTCGATGCCGCTCAGCGCGCACCCCTTGGGGGCATTATAGAGAATATGCTGGCGACGGAACTCGTGGCGTTGGGACAGGATTTGACGGGTTGGAAAAAGGGTGTCAATAGTTCTGAAGTCGATTTTATTTTCCGCACGGCATTGGGCGATACCATACCCATCGAGTGCAAAGCGTCGCTTGTTACAAGGCCGCGGGATACAGGTGGTCTGTCAGAATACGCTGCGCGGCATGGGAGCAAATTAGGCGTTCTCGTCAATCTCGATATGCCCGGGAAACTCACGACTTCTACAGGTCTAAACGCGATTCACATACCGGTTTATATGATTGATCGGCTTGGTGAGATGGTAGAAGGTGAGATGAAGAGTTCTTAATCATCAATCAACTCCATCAATAGTGCCGTCATCGCGGCAGGGTGTTAGCCGCGATCCAGAGGTTTTGCCTGTCATCGCGGTATGGTGTTAAGCCGTGCTCCAGAGGTTTTTGGTCGTCATTGCGGCATGGTTCCCTGCTTAAACCATGCAGGGACATGCTTGAGCCGCAACCCAGAAGGTTTTGTAGGGGACGGATCCCGTGCTGTCCCGTGTGTCATCGCGGTATGTCCCCTGCTTAAACCATGCAGGGGCATGCTTTAGCCGCGATCCAGAGGTTTTTGGTCGTCATCGCGGCAGGGTGTTAGCCGCGATCCAGCATGCATAATTATTGAGATTGATTGCTATATTCAGAACAGTATTTAAAAATCACCGTGTTATCAAGGAATAAGTTTTTCAGGATCGTTAGCAGAGATAGGAATAGTGCCGAGTTCTATAAGGTGGGCATTGTCGGGTGAGTGAAGGACAAATACCGGCTTGTCTTGAGCGAGCGCGTCTTTGCATAGGGTCTCTGTTTTGCCGCCCGGTTCAGCGTGGGCGATGAGGATGCGGTCGGCGAGTGCGGCGATGTGCGCGTTGCGCCGGGCTGCTATGGTTGCGGTTGGGCGATGGATGTTGCCGTCAAAAAAGGAAAGGATTAGCATGCGTCCTTCGGCGAGTGGTTTCTGCCAGTCTTTCGGTGTTCGCATGCGATTGAGTCCCCGCGCCGGGCAGATGACGACAGGTGCCGTGCCCCGCAACAACAGATCCAGGCACTCTTTTTCCATTGGTGACTGAAAACCGCCGATGATCGTCGCGTCTGTGTCTCGTAGTGCCCGCGCAAGGTCGTAGGTCTTGAGGATTGCGTCGCCGGGGGAGCGCACCGAGCAGAAGAAGCCGAGCAATATGCCGTCGAGTACATCGAGGTTGCCCTGCGCTGTGACCGTCAGCAGACGCCCATTATCGGAACAACGTTGTAATGCCGCTGGATAGTTAGAAGTACCGGGCTTTAAGAGCATTTTGTTCTCAGGATTCATAGCAAAGGGGGTTATGTACGATAGTGTCGAGAGGGAAAACTAAAAAATCATTGATAATATCATCCTATTTTTGTATAATGTAAACATCATCCCTTCAGAACTACGTGCGTCTGAAGCCCCCGGACTCGTTAGTGGGTCCGGGTTTTTTTGTGGTCTTTGGCAAGGAATAATTATGCAAAAGTGTAATCGAACCCTGTTCTTTATCGTTAGCGTTGCACTCAGGCTCTAATTTCACCGAGTGCGATGTCTTCGATGATGACCTGTTTGAATATATCTGGATCATCCAGCCGCTTCATGGCGTCGAGAATTTCGATGCCTGCGAGACGGTCTGCCTCGTCGTAATCCAGCGCAATTCCATCTTCGAGATGTTTCGTTGTCACCGTTGTTTCTTTGAAGCAAATGTACAGCGCATCTACCTCACGATCATAAGATATTCTCATCGTTATTTTCTCAAAAAAATTGAAGATCGCAAGCAGTTGTTGTCAAGCAGGTTGATAACGTTTAACCTCAATCTCATCTGCACGCGCCCGCATCTGCGCAGCGTCGTACCATGTCTGCATTCTCAATAGCGTATCCATGCTGATGCCAAAGGCTTTCTCAATACGCAGTGTCATCTCTGCTGATAGGGCTGCGTTGCTGTTCAACAAGTTGGAAAGAGTGGCCCGATGCACGCCTAAGATCTCGGCTGCTTTCGTGACGCTCAATCTCAGTTCCTCGACAATTTCCGTGCGGATGAAATCACCGGGATGCGAAGGTGTCATGGGTATTTTAATGCCGTTGTCAGCCATCACTTTATAGTCTTCAAATCATTTGTTATCTCTGATTCCCATTTCTGCCAAGAACTGAGAGGGTGCCTTCCAGTATCCGTAGTACTGTGCAGAT